>NZ_CP045384.1:1395833-1716944 GCF_009363615.1 Ruegeria sp. THAF33
CTGGCGCAGAAAGGCGGCGCAGTCCACATCCACTGTAGATTGGCCAACCGCCCCGAGGACATCAGCGCGATACGCGTCGCCACTGGCGAGGCCCACGCGCTGATCGGCGGCGATCTGGTGGTCTCGGCCGGCGCAAAGACGTTGGGCCTGACGCGCACCGGACGTACGGGGGCCGTCGTGAACAGCCATGAAACGGTGACGGGCGACTTCACGCGTGATACCGAGTTCCGCATTCCGGCGGATCAGCTGGAACTGGCCCTGCAAGCGCGGCTGAAAGAAGATGTCTCGCTGTTTGATGCGACCGAACTGGCGCGCGCGGTGATGGGGGATTCAATCTATTCCAACATGATGATCTTCGGCGCGACCTGGCAGCGCGGGCTGTTGCCGGTCAGCCATCGGGCGATCTTTGAGGCCATCGAATTGAACGGCACGGCGGTCGAACGCAACAAGCGTGCGTTTGATATCGGACGTTGGGCGGTTCTGCACCCGGAAGACGTGCAATCCATCCTTGCGCCGACCGTGGCTGAGATGCCTAAGACACTGGATCAGATCATCGCGTTTCGCGCGCAGCACCTGACGGAGTATCAAAGCGCCCGGCTGGCCAGGCGGTACCGCAAGCTGGTGGACAGTGTCGAGGACGCGGATGTGCGCGAAGCGGTGGCAAAAGGGTATCACAAGCTGTTGTCGTACAAGGACGAATACGAGGTTGCGCGCCTTCTGCTGACCAGTCGGGAAAAAGCGGCGGCCGAGTTTGATGGTGATTTCAAGATGACCTTTCACCTTGCCCCGCCGATATTCGGCGGATCAGGCAGCAATGGCAGGCCGAAAAAGCGTGCCTTCAGCGAATCCATCCTGACTGCATTGAAGCTGTTGACCAAACTCAAGGCATTGCGCGGCACACCACTGGACATTTTCGGGTATTCATCCGAACGCAAGATGGAGCGCGCCCTGATCCGACAGTATGAAAAGGACATGCGCGAGGTTCTGCCCCTGGTGTCGCAGGACACCCGTGATGCGATTGCCGCCCTGGCCCGTTTGCCGCTGGATATCCGCGGATTTGGGCCGGTACTGCGGGAAAATGAGGCCAAGGCTGCGAAACGGCGAGAAGAGCTGCTGGCCGTCATCCGCAGCGGTGGGCCTGAATTGCAAGCTGCGGCAGAGTAATTCGTCACAAGGGTGTCACGATAGCTGGTCAAACCTGTTGCTTGTACTTATTTTGCGGGCAGCAAAACGGAGCCCTTCATGTCTTCTCGTCGTCATGTCGTTCGTGACATCTCGTATGCGCATTCCGCCGAAACCAAGGGGGGGCGGTTGGTCATCAGGCTGATGGAGAACACCACGGGACGGTTGCGTCTGATCAAACGGGCCGACGGTTACGAACAAGAAGTCGCAAAGGGTCGGGATTTTTGGTCGGTCATGGTCGATCGCTATGGATTGACCTTGGATGTCGTTGGTGGCGCACTAGCGAATATCCCCAAGGAAGGTCCGCTTATCCTGATTGCAAACCATCCATATGGAATTCTGGATGGGCTGATGATGGGGCATATATTGTCTCAGACCCGTGGTGATTTCCGAATTCTCGCAAATCGCGTTTTCCGCAAGGCCGAAGACCTGAACCGTATCGTTTTGCCTGTTTCGTTTGATGAAACCAAAGAAGCGGTGAAACTGAATCTGGATACGCGGAAGACCGCATTGAATTACCTTGGCGATGGCGGCGCGATCGGGATTTTCCCCGGGGGTACGGTCAGCACCGGCGTCAATCCGTTCGCGCATCCCATGGATCCGGGTTGGCGCGGTTTCACGGCCCGAATGGTGGCCAAGTCCAATGCCACCGTCGTTCCGGTGTTCTTCGACGGGCACACGTCACGTCTGTTTCAGATTGCAAGCCATATGCACAACACCCTGCGTATGGGGTTGCTGATCAAGGAATTCAAAAAACGTGTCGATACTCCGGTCAAAGTGGTGATTGGCACGCCTATCGGGCGCGACATTCTGGATCCGCTGGGCAAGGATACGCGCAAGATGATGGATTTCCTGCGCAAAGCGACGTATGAGCTGTCTCCGACACCGCTGAAGTCTTATGACTATGGCTATGAATTTGAGGAACGGCATCGCGCCTGAAGGGGCTAATGGCAGTAGGCATCTTTGATTCCGGATTGGGCGGTCTTACCGTCCTGAGCGCCGCGCAGACACGTCTGCCTGACGTTGATTTCCTGTATTACGCGGACAGCGCGCATGCCCCTTATGGTGTGCGCGATGCCGAGGACATCTATCAGCTGACCCGAAAGGCCGTGCAGAGCCTTTGGGATCGCGGCTGCAACTTGGTGATTCTGGCCTGCAACACCGCCAGCGCGGCGGCGCTGCGTCGGATGCAGGAAGAGGGCGTGCCCGAAGGCAAACGTGTGCTTGGTGTCTTTGTCCCGTTGATCGAGGCCCTGACCGAACGGCAATGGGGCGACAATTCCCCACCACGCGAAGTGGCGGTCAAGCATGTCGCCTTATTCGCCACGCCCGCCACTGTATCCAGCCGGGCCTTTCAGCGCGAGCTGGCGTTCCGGGCAATTGGCGTAGATGTCGAAGCGCAGGCATGTGGTGGCGTCGTGGATGCCATTGAAGACGGTGACATGATCCTGGCCGAGGCGCTGGTGCGCAGCCATGTGGAAGCCCTCAAGCGCAAGATGCCTGAACCGCAGGCGGCTATACTGGGCTGTACGCATTACCCGCTTATGGCTGACGTGTTTCAGGCGGCATTGGGACCTGACGTACAGGTCTATAGCCAGGGGGAGCTGGTTGCGGAAAGTCTTGCGGACTATCTGCATCGCCACCCTAACATGCTGGGTAACGGCCCGGGAGGGTTCCTGACGACGGGGAAACCCAATGTGGTGAGCGATCGGGCGACACAGTTCCTCCGACGACAAATCACATTCGAGGCCGCCTGACTTCGGTCAAGGACGCGGCCGCTCTGCTTTCATTTATTCAAGACCGTCGCATCGGCGGTCGTAACATGTGACACACGTTGAGAAGAGGTCTGACATGACCCATAAAATCGCAATTCTGGGCGCTTCGGGCTATACCGGTGCGGAATTGGTGCGGCTGATCGCCGAACACCCCAACATGGAAATCGCCGCGCTGGCCGCCGAACGCAAGGCGGGGATGACCATGGCGCAGGTTTTCCCGCATCTGCGCCACATGGACCTGCCGGATCTTTGCAAGATTTCCGAGATCGATTTTTCCCGGATCGATCTGTGCTTTTGTGCCCTTCCGCACAAGACAAGCCAGGAAGTGATCAGTGCGCTGCCCAAGGATCTGAAGATCATCGATCTGTCTGCTGACTTCCGGCTGACTGACCCGGATGAATATGAAAAGTGGTACGGAAACCCGCATACCGCTCTCGAGCAGCAGGAAGAGGCCGTTTATGGCCTGACCGAGTTCTATCGCGACGAAATCCGGGGCGCGCGGCTGGTGGCGGGCACAGGGTGCAACGCGGCAACCGGTCAATACGTTCTGAGGCCGCTTGTTTCTGCCGGGGTGATTGATCTGGACGATATCGTGCTGGATCTGAAATGTGCTGTATCCGGGGCAGGGCGGTCGCTGAAGGAAAACCTGCTGCACGCCGAACTGAGCGAGGGCACCAACGCCTATGCCGTCGGCGGGACCCACAGGCATCTGGGCGAGTTCGATCAGGAGTTTTCCAAGCTGGCCGGTCGTTCGGTTCATGTGCAGTTCACTCCGCACCTGATCCCTGCAAACCGGGGCATTCTGGCCACGACCTACGTGAAAGGTGACCCGAATAGCATCTATGAAACGCTTGCAAAGGCCTACGCGGATGAGCCTTTCATTCAGATGCTGCGGATGGGCGAGACACCGTCGACTCACCACGTGCGCGGGTCCAACTTCTGTCATATCGGAGTTGTGGCAGATCGGATCGAACGGCGCGCGAACGTGATCGCGGCGCTGGATAACCTGACAAAAGGTAGCAGTGGCCAAGCCTTGCAGAACGCCAATCTGATGTTAGGTGAGACTGAAACCCGGGGCCTGATGATGGCACCGTTATTTCCGTGAGGACGGTATGAAAACGCTCAAGAAACGTCGCCGAGTACAAGTCATTCTGGTAGCTGTCGTTGCCTTGGTGGCATCGACGGCGTTGATTGGCTATGCCATGCGCGACGGGATCAACTTTTTCCGCTCGCCAAGCCAGGTGATTGCCGAACCACCCAAGCCGACCGAGGTCTTTCGGATAGGCGGCTTGGTCGAAGAAGGTTCAATCATCCGTGGGCAGGGCGAAACCGTACATTTTGTCGTCACCGACGGCGGCGAAAGCGTCAAGGTTTCTTTCACCGGGGTTCTGCCTGATCTGTTTTCGGAAAATCAGGGCATGGTAGGCACTGGGCGTTACGTGAACGGTGTGTTCGAAGCCACTGAAATTCTTGCCAAACATGACGAAACCTATATGCCAAAAGAAGTCATGGACGCGTTGAAAGAGCAGGGCGTGTATAAAGGGGCTGAAGAAAGCTGATCTGACCGATATTCGTGTTGAGGGCGTTGCGCGCGGGATGCGGGCAGCGCCCTTGGTCGTTCAGGCTTGTTAATTCTTTTTCGGGATCGTCAGCGCCATTCAACGAAATGAGGGCGCTATGCAAACGGTTCGGCAGATTGCCAGTGAAATTGTGCGCCGGGAAGGCGGGTACGTGAATGACCCGGACGATCCGGGCGGGGCAACCAAGTTCGGTGTCACGATCCATACGATGCGCAGGCTTGGATTGGACCTGACCGGGGATGGGCTGGTTGACGTGGCGGATGTCCGGGCGCTTACTCGGCGCGAGGCGGTCGACATCTTTGTTCAGCACTACTTTGAAAAGCCACGCATCGCGCTGTTGCCGGATGTTCTGCATGCCCCTGTTTTTGACATGTATGTCAATGCCGGTGCGCAAGCAGTAATAATCCTGCAACGGCTTTTGCGTGATATGGGGTTTGACGTAGTGGCAGATGGCGTGATCGGCGCGCAAACGGCGCAGGCGTGCGAAGACGCGGCCCAACCAGATCCCAACGCGTTGCGCGATGCGTATGGCGTGGCGCGGCGGAACTATTACTTTCGGCTGGCCGACAAACGACCGGCATCCAGAAAATACGCGCGCACCCGATCCGGTGGCAAAGGAGGCTGGATCAAACGGGCCGAAGAGTTTCTGTCGCCACGCTATCGACTGAAGGAAAGTGAATTCATGGAAAGGGTTGCGGCATGGGGTTGATCTCGGGGGTATTGGCGCTGCTGTTCGGGGGCGGTCGCAACGCTGTGCGTGAGACGGTTGAAATATACCGGGAAAACGCCGAGTCCCGTGCCGAGCGCGCGACAGAGTTGCAAAGTCAGGCAATGACGCAGTTCGGCCGAGAGTTCGTGGTTCCTCAAAAAGGCCTGTTCGACCGCGTCATGGATGGCGTGAACCGGTTGCCGCGCCCGGCCTTGGCGCTTGGAACGCTGGGATTGTTTGTTGCCGCGATGGTGGATCCGCTGTGGTTCGCTGAACGCATGCAGGGCATTGCGCTGGTGCCGGAACCTCTTTGGTGGTTGCTGGGCGTGATTGTCTCTTTTTATTTTGGCGCGCGCCATCAGAGCAAAATGCAGGATTTTCAGCGGGATATAGGCGCAGCCATGCAGCGGTTGCCGACGGTCATGGGGAACATAGAAACGGTGCGGGCCATGCGCAGCGACAGCCCGGGCGTCGCCGACCCCGGCCCCGATGCCAACCTGATACAGAACGCCTCGCGTCCTGATGCGAATCCAGCATTGACCGATTGGCGCAAGCTTCGGGCGCTTTGACCCGCGACACTATGTGCCCCCGGATCATGCGAAAGTTAATGGCCCCCGGTTCGGCCTCGCAGTATATTCCGGGGCATGATTACAGAGCTTGGCCACTTCGCCCTCATCCTCGCCTTTTTCGTCGCCATCGTGCAAAGCGTGGTGCCTCTGATCGGTGCGTCAAAAAACTGGACCGGCTGGATGGCTTTTGCCGAGCCTGCTGCCATCGTCCAGTTTCTGCTGACTGCATTTTCCTTCGGTGCGCTGATCTGGGCTTTCATCGTGTCGGACTTTTCGCTGCGGATCGTGGTCGAAAACAGTCATTCGGCCAAGCCGATGATCTACAAGATCAGCGGGACGTGGGGAAACCACGAAGGATCGATGCTGCTTTGGGTGCTGATTGTCACGCTGTTCGGAGCGATGGCGGCGTTCTTTGGGGGCGGGTTGCCCCCAAGCCTGAAGGCGCGTGTGCTTGCGGTTCAATCTGCCATTGCCGTGGCATTTTTTGCTTTCATACTGTTTACCTCGAACCCGTTTGACCGGCTGGCAATTGCGCCGTTTGACGGGCGGGATCTGAACCCGTTGTTGCAGGATCCCGGTTTGGCCTTCCACCCGCCATTTCTGTATCTCGGTTATGTGGGGCTGAGCATGGCGTTCAGTTTTGCGATCGCCGCGCTGATCGAAGGGCGTATCGATGCGGCATGGGGGCGCTGGGTTCGCCCATGGACGCTGGCTGCCTGGGTGTTTTTGACAATCGGCATCGCACTGGGGTCCTGGTGGGCCTATTACGAGCTGGGCTGGGGCGGTTTCTGGTTCTGGGATCCGGTTGAGAACGCCTCTTTCATGCCGTGGCTCCTGGCGGCAGCGCTGCTGCATTCGGCAATCGTTGTTGAAAAGCGCGAGGCGCTGAAAAGCTGGACCATCCTGCTGGCAATCATTGCCTTCGGGTTTTCGCTTATAGGAACATTCATCGTTCGTTCGGGGCTGCTGACTTCGGTTCACGCCTTTGCCAATGACCCGGAACGCGGGGTGTTCATCCTGTTCATTCTTGTGGTTTTCATCGGTGGGGCGCTGACTTTGTTTGCCGCGCGGGCGCAGGCGATGGAGGCCAAGGGTGTTTTCGGCATGGTCAGCCGCGAAAGCGCGCTGATCGTAAACAACGTCCTGCTGGCGGTCAGTTGTTTCGTGGTCTTTGTCGGTACGATGTGGCCGATGGTGGCCGAGATGATGTTTGATCGCAAACTCTCGGTCGGGGCGCCGTTTTTCAACGCTGCATTCTCTCCATTCATGGTTTTGCTGGGATTGATCCTTCCCATCGGGGCCATGTTGCCGTGGAAACGCGGGCGGATTGGAAAAACGGCCTGGTCGCTGCGCTATGCCTTTGGTCTGGCCCTGGCGATTGCCCTGCTGGTTTGGGCGATGCAGACCGGCCGCAGCGCTTTGGGGCCGGTGGGTCTGTTCCTTGGGGCGTGGATTACATTTGGCGCCATCGTTGATTTGTGGAGCCGTACGGGGCGCAACGGCAGCCTGAAACGCTTGTTCCGCCTGCCAGGTGCGGATTGGGGTAAAGCCGTCGCTCATACCGGGCTGGGTGTTACCATCTTTGCCATTGCAGGCCTGACTGCATGGGAGGACGAGGATATTCGCGTCGCCCAACCCAACCAACCTTTCGAAGTGGGACAGTTCACGCTGACGCTGCAAGATGTCCGTCGGGTCGATGGGCCGAACTATTTTTCGACCACGGCGGATGTTCTGGTTGAAAAGAATGGCCGCCCGATCGGGACATTGCACCCGGAAAAACGGGATTACCCCGTTGCGCGGATGCCCACGACCGAAGCGGCGATCGATTATCGTTTCCTCGGGGACCTTTACGTCGTGATTGGAGATCAACAGGCAGATGGCGGCTGGGTGATGCGAACCTATATCAAGCCGCTTGCAAACTGGATCTGGGGCGGCTGTATCCTGATGGCGCTTGGCGGTGTCCTGAGCCTGTGTGACAGGCGCTTCCGTGTGGCCGCAGGCGCAAGAAAAACCCCGGTCGGCGGAGTACCTGCGGAATGAAACGCCTTGTTCTGATTCTGATGATGCTCGCAACACCCGTCTTTGCGGTGCAGCCTGACGAGGTTCTGGATGATCCGGTACTGGAACAGCGTGCGCGGGATCTCAGCGCCGGACTGCGTTGCCTCGTGTGCCGCAATGAGAGCATCGACGAAAGCAACGCGGATCTCGCGCGTGATCTGCGCGTGTTGTTGCGGGAACGGTTGATGGCTGGGGATACGGACGAACAGGCGATCGCGTTTATCGTTGATAGGTATGGCGAATACGTACTTCTGAAACCGACTGCCAGCGGCTCGAACCTGTTTTTGTGGCTGGCCGGGCCAATCATGCTGTTGATCGCTGCCGCGGTTGGGTTGAACTTTCTCCGTACCCGGGCCAAGGCCCGTGCTTCGGTGGACTCTGCCGCGTTGAGTGAGGACGAAAAAGAACGTCTGCGTCAAATTCTTGAAGACTGACGCGTGGTTCTGCTTTTCCCGTCCCGTCCGGGCCAGTAAGTGTGCAAAAACACATGGCGCGACGGGAGGGTTTTCATGAATTACGAAACGGTTGCTCTGGAGATTGCAGACGGTCTGGCAGTTCTGACGCTGAACAGGCCGGACAAGATGAACGCGCTGACCACCCAGATGCGGGCAGAGATTACGCACGCCATGAAAGATGCAGCGATCAAGGCGCGCTGTGTCGTCATCACCGGTTCGGGCCCTGCGTTTTGTTCCGGGCAGGATCTGGGCGATGCGTCTTCAACCGGCAAGATCGATCTGGAACGGTCGCTGCGCGATGAATATGAACCGATGCTGGAGACGATCCACAATTGCCCGGTGCCCACGATTGCCGCGGTGAACGGACCGGCGGCCGGGGCAGGCGCGAACCTTGCCCTTTGTGCCGATGTGGTGATTGCCACCGAAAGCGCCTACTTCCTACAGGCATTTGCCCGTATCGGTCTGCTTCCCGATGCCGGGGGAACATGGTTCATGCCCCGTCAGATGGGGTTGGCCAAAGCAATGGGCGCGGCCTTGTTTGCCGAAAAGATCACGGCAAAGCAGGCGGATGAATGGGGCATGATCTGGGAAGCCGTGCCGGATGACGCTTTCGCCGATCATTGGCGCAAGAGGGCAGAGTATCTGGCAAAAGGCCCCACGGCCGCCTATGGCGCGATCAAGCAAGCCATTCGCGGAACGTATGAAAACACTCTGCAACAGCAGCTTGCGACCGAGGCGCACCTGCAAGGCGAATGTGGCCGTTCGAGGGACTTTGCCGAAGGTGTTGTGGCCTTCATGGAAAAACGCCCTCCTAAATTCGAAGGGCGCTGATCAGGCTGACATCATGCGCGGCGGCGGCGGCGTGTGCGACGTTCCGGTGCCGCATCGTCATCCGTCCCGTCCGAGGCGGATGTGAACGGACCCAGCGCATCAGTGATCTGATCGAGCGTCGGGCGTTCACCACGAGGCGTGGTATCCAGCGCCTCACGCATCTTGCGCAGGTGGTCGGGCATGGTTCCGCAGCACCCGCCAATGATGGTCGCGCCGGCATCCCGCGCCATGGCGGCATACTGCCCCATCAGTTCGGGCGTGCCGTCATAATGGATGTGGCCATCCACGTATTTCGGAATTCCTGCATTGCCCTTCGAAATCAGCGGGCGTTCAGTGCCTTGCGCGCCAAATCCCAGTACGGTGCGCAGAATGTCGGATGCGCCGGTGCCGCAATTGGCACCGAAAGCGATGGGGGGATTCGGCAGAGTTTCGACCAGCTGGGCCAGATCGGCCGAGGTGACACCCATCATCGTGCGTCCGGCAGTGTCAAAGCTCATTGTGCCGCACCAGGGCATGTCGGTCAGGGCAAAGGCTTCGGCGGCGGCGCGAAACTCTTCGGGGGCGCTGATGGTTTCCACCCACAGAACATCCACCCCACCTTCTTTCAGCGCTTCCGCCTGTTCATGGAACATTTCCACGGCTTCGGCGTGCGACAGGCTGCCGACCGGCTCCATGATTTCACCAGTCGGGCCGACCGATCCTGCAACGACGACAGGTCGTCCGGCCTTGTCGGCGATTTCGCGCCCCAGCTCGGCGCCGATGCGGTTCAGCTCGCCCACGCGGTTGTGCGCGTCATGCAGTTTCAGCCGTGCCGCTGTGCCGCCGAACGTGTTGGTCAGGAACAGATCGCTGCCTGCATCAACCGACCCCTGATACAGAGCCCGGATCTTGTCCGGGGCATCCACGTTCCAGAGTTCGGGAGCGTCACCAGATTGCAGGCCCATGTTGAACAGATTCGTTCCCGTGGCACCATCGGCCAGAATGGCGTCATTGGATTCCAGAAGCTTGCTCAGCGCGTTTGTCATAGGGTTGTTCCAGGAAAAGGCGCAAAACGCCGTTAAAAAAAGAGACGCCCCGTGTCTCATGACCAAGGCGTCAAATCAAATTCATAAAACTCATGAAGATCATGAGTCGGACGCCCTAGGCTCAGTTGGTCTCGCTCAGGACCTGTGCCTTGGCTTCGGGCAGAAGCTCGGCCATTTTCGCGCGGATTTCCTCGTCCGAGGACAGGTTGCCCAGATCGCCGGAAACCTTGCGAACGACATCTTCGTGCCCGGCTTCCTCGAAGTCGGAAATCACGACCGTTTTTGCATATTCTTCGGCGTCGGCACCGGATTTACCCAGTTTTTCAGCAGCCCACAGACCCAAAAGCTTGTTGCAGCGGGCTTGTGCCTTGAACTGCATCTCTTCATCATGGGCAAACTTGGCTTCAAAGGCGTTTTCGCGTTCGTCGAACGTCGTCATAGGGCAAGGACCTCTTGGGTTATGTCTTCTTTCCTGATGATATGACTATACGACGTCCCATGCGCAAGGGATTTGCGCTGCGTCAAAGCCTCTCGGGTACATGAACTTGCGGGAAATGGGTGCTTGGACTATGAGGACGCCAACGTGAGGGGACTCAATCCCTCTGTGCAGAGTGGAAAGGTCGCTTATGGCGCGTCGCAAGAAAATCTATGAAGGCAAGGCCAAGATTCTGTACGAAGGCCCCGAACCGGGAACGATCGTCCAGTATTTCAAGGATGACGCCACCGCCTTCAACGCGGAAAAGAAGGACGTGATCGACGGCAAGGGTGTGCTCAACAACCGCCTGTCGGAATTCTTCATGACCGGCCTGACCCAGATTGGCATTCCGAACCACTTCATTCGCCGCCTGAACATGCGTGAACAGCTGGTTCGCAACTGCGAAATCGTTCCGCTGGAAGTGATCGTGCGCAACTATGCCGCCGGATCGATGTCCAAGCGCCTGGGCATTGAAGAGGGCACGCAACTGCCGCGCCCAATCGTCGAGTACTGCTACAAGGACGATTCGCTGGGTGATCCGTTGGTCACCGAAGAACACATCGCCGCGTTTGGCTGGGCCAGCCAGCAGGACATGGACGATATCCTCAGCCTTGCCTTGCGCGTGAACGATTTCATGAGCGGTGTGATGCTGGCGGTGGGCATTCGTCTGGTCGACTTCAAGATCGAGATCGGCCGCGTGTTTGAAGGCGATTATCAGCGCCTGATTGTTGCTGACGAAATCAGCCCCGACAGCTGCCGCCTGTGGGATATCGAAACCGGTCAGAAGCTGGACAAGGACGTGTTCCGCCGTGATTTGGGCAGTTTGACCGACGCCTATTCCGAAGTTGCACGCCGACTGGGTGTCCTGCCCAGCAACAATGTCACCAAGCCGACGCTTATCAACTAGGAACGGCCGGACTAGAATAATACCAAAGCGCCGCAACCGTGTTTGCGGCGCTTTTTCGTTCGCGGTTGAAATTGACAGTTTCTCGTTTCCCCAGCATGTTTGCCTCGGGCAGGCACAAAAGGTTCAGGATAGGTGTCAAATGGCGGAACTGTTTGATCAGACAGTATTTCTGAAGTTTCTGGCCGCCGTGCTTGCAATCTTCAATCCGCTTTACAACATCCCCATTTTTCTGAGCATGACCAAGAACTGCACTGCGGCAGAGCGGCGGCACGTTGCGGTTGTTGTCATGATCTCGGTTACCGTCATTGCGCTAACCGCTGTCGTGATCGGGGAAGAGGTGCTTGGGGTTTTTGGCATTGATGTGCCGGCTTTCCGGATTGCCGGAGGGATCATCATCTTCGGAATCGGGATGTCGATGTTGAAGGCCGAGGACCGGCCGCCGGGCGATCAGGCCGCGATGGACGACGGGCACGAGCGGAAACTGAATTTTGCGGTCGTACCGCTGGCGATACCTTTGACCATAGGGCCGGGCACGATTGCCATCACGATCGTTTTTTCGCACCAACTGTCGAACGGCGCCGAAATCGTGACGCTGGGTTCGGCGATCCTGATTGCCTGCGCGATCGTGGGGCTGGGATTGTTGTTCGCAGATCAGATCTCGCGCCTGTTGGGTGAGACAATGATCAACGTCCTGACCCGGATCATGGCCATCCTGCTGGTCGCCGTCGCGGTCGAGATGGTTCTGACTGGCACGTTCCATGCAATTGACGCGCATTACCCGGGATTGGCCAAAGAAGGCGGATAGTTGGATTGCTGCGGCAAACTGCTTTGCAAACAGGGTTGTCGAAAGCCATTTGGCGCGCTATCCCCCGCGCAACGAAATGGGCCTCGGATTGCGGCCCGCAGGTGGAGTTGCCAAAATGAAAGCACGGGTTCATGTGATGCTCAAGAACGGGGTGCTGGACCCGCAGGGCGAAGCGGTTCGGCACGCATTGGGCGCAATGGGCTTTGATCAGGTCGAAGGTGTGCGTCAGGGCAAGGTGATCGACCTTGAACTGGCCGACGGCGCGACCGAAGCAGATGTGACCGAGATGTGCGAAAAGCTTTTGGCCAACACGGTTATCGAACGCTACGAGATCGAACTGGTCTGATGGAATGCGGGCCGCGCGTCTGATCACCTACCGTCAGCCGCTTGAGGTAACGACGATCCCGGATCCCGCACCTGCGGAAGACGGCGTGGTCGTGCGGGTGCTGGCCTGCGGCGTGTGCCGGTCTGACTGGCACGCGTGGTCTGGTTCGGACCCGGATGTCATCCTGCCCATGACGCCAGGGCACGAGTATTGCGGCGAGGTGGTTTCCGTCGGCGCGCGCGTCACCCGGTGGCGTGTCGGGGATCGGGTGATTGCGCCTTTCATTCTGGCCTGTGGCCGGTGTCCGGATTGTGCGCAGGGTCATCAGACGATCTGCGCGGATCAGGTTGTGCCGGGGTTCACCTGTGACGGCGCTTTTGCGGAATATGTCGCAGTGGCCCATGCCGACGCGAACCTGACATCCTTGCCGGACAGCATCGCGCCGGACATCGCGGCCGCGTTGGGTTGCCGCGTGACGACAGCGTGGCAGGCATTGGTCGGCCGGGCACAGGTTCAGGGCGGTGAATGGATTGCCGTCTTCGGCGGCGGCGGTGTCGGAATATCCACTTTGCTGCTGGGCAAGGCGCTTGGTGCACGTGTGGTAATTGTCGACATCACGGATGACAAACTGAACTATGCCAAGGCTCTGGGCGCAGATGCGGTGGTCAATGCGGCAACCTGCGATGCGCCCCAGGCGGTGAAGGATATCACCGGTGGCGGTGCCCATGTCGCGATCGAGGCGCTTGGCGTCGAAGCTACGACCGTTTCCGCTATGCGTTCCCTGCGCAAAATGGGGCGCATGGTGCAGATCGGGATGCCTGCTGGAGATCACACCCAGATGGCGTTGCCGATGGATGTGCTTTACTCTGGCCAGCTTTCTGTCTTTGGCACACGCGGAATGCCAAGCTGGCGCTATCCGTCTTTGTTGTCGCTGATCGCGGGCGGTGGAATTGACCTGAGCCCGTTGGTCACGCGAAAAATATCTCTCAACCAGGTGAGCGCCGAGCTTGCCGCCTTTGACCATCCAACCCCTCCGGGCGTTGCGGTCGTCACCGATTTTGTCTCGTAGGAGGGCCCGCCATGCGCGCAGCCGTAATCGTTTTCCCCGGATCGAACTGTGACCGAGACCTCGCGGTCGCTTTTGAGCAGGCCGGTTTTCAGGTCGACATGGTCTGGCACAAAGATGCGGCGCTGCCGGACGGTATTGATATCGTAGGCGTTCCGGGCGGGTTTTCTTACGGTGACTATCTGCGGTGCGGTGCAATCGCTGCGCAGTCGCCGATCTGCAAGGCCGTGGTCAACCACACCGAACGCGGCGGTTATGCGGTCGGGATCTGCAACGGATTTCAGGTTCTGACGGAAACAGGTATCCTGCCGGGGGCGCTGCTGCGCAATGCCGGGCTGAAATACATCTGCAAGACTGTGGGCCTGAAAGTTGAAACCAGCGACAGCGTCTTTACCGGTGGCTATAACGCAGGCGACGTGATCGGTATTCCGATCGCGCATCACGACGGCAACTATTTCGCGGATGACGCAACGCTGGCGGCGTTGAGAGATCAGGACAGGATCGCATTCACCTATACCGAGAACCCAAACGGCTCGGTCGGTGATATCGCGGGGATCCTTTCCGAAAACCGTCGTGTTCTGGGTATGATGCCGCATCCCGAGCGCGCGGCCGATCAAGGGCATGGCGGCACTGACGGGGCGGCGCTGTTCCGCGCATTGTCAGGTGTGTTTGAAGCGGCGTGACTTGAGGTCACGCGCGCCCGCGCGTAACGTCTGATCATGAACTCGGACGTGCGATCAGGCTGGTCAAAGCTGCTGAAACCGTTTCGCGGCGCCCCGTTGGGGTGGCGGCTGCGGCTGGCTGTTATTGTATTGATGGTGGCAACAATCGCAACGGTTTGGATCACCAACCGCTTGTTGACCGACAGGTTCACCGAATCCACCCGCAACCGGGCCGAGCTTCGCCTTGCGCTGTATTCCGGCAATTTGCTGAGCGAACTGCGCCGCAACTCGATCGTGCCCCAGTTGCTGGCGCGGGACCCGACACTGATTTCGGCGCTGCAATCCAGGGACTATTCGTTATCGACGCAGCGTTTGATTTCGTTCGTTGAGGAAATCGGTGCGGCGTCGTTGATGCTGTTGGATGGTGACGGGCGAACGGTTGCGGCGACGGATCGGAACAGGCTGGGCGAGGCGCACAGGAATATTCCGTATTTTGTGGACGCGATCCGGTCAAATGCGACGATCTTTTCCGTTATTCCCAAGGAATCCGGCGGATACAGCTTTGTCTATTCGCGCCGGCTTGAAAACAGCGCGGAAATACTGGGCGTGATCGTTGTCGAAGTTGATCTGCAAAAGTTTGAACAGGCATGGGCCGGTATTTCGGATGCGGTGATGGTCACTGACAGCACCGGAACCATCATTCTGTCCACCGAACCGCGCTGGCGGGGTCTGGATGAGGGGGCGGCCCTGCTGCGTCAACCGCCGCAAGGGGCGATCCAGCGGGCCATTCGGGCGACGACCGATTGGACCGCTTTGCCACCTGACGCCTACCTGCAAGGCGAGGCCGTGATGCGTCTGGAAACGCGCATCCCGTTCCGCGGCTGGCAAATGACATCATTCACGACCTATGCCTCGATCCGCGAGAAAGTGAACAGCGTTCTGGCGCTCGAGATCATGGGCTTTGCGATTCTTCTGGCGCTGACGTTCTACGCGCTGAGCCGACGGGCGACGCTGCGCATGACCCTGTTTCAGCGCGAGTCGGCAGAGCTTCGCGCATTGAACGCCAGGCTACAGCGGGAAATCGCTGAACGCGAACGGGTTGAAAAGACGTTGGATTTGGCCGAACAGACCCTTGCCCAAAGCTCGAAACTTGCAGCTCTGGGTGAGATGTCAGCGGCGGTCAGTCACGAGCTGAATCAACCTCTGGCTGCAATGAAAACCTATCTGGCCGGTGCCCGTCTGCTGTTGCGTCGAAACCGGCCCGAAGAGGCATTGGCCAGCTTTGGCCGGATCGATGGCCTGATCGAGCGGATGGGGGCGATTACGCGGCAGCTCAAATCTTACGCGCGCAAGGGGGCAGATGCGTTTTCACCTGTAAATCTTGGCGAAGCGCTGGCCTCGGCCTTGTCGATGATGGAGCCACAGCTGCGTCAGCGCCATGTGAAGATCACCCAGATCCTGCCGGAAGAACCGGTGGTGGTGATGGGGGATCGGATGCGGATCGAGCAGGTGATGGTCAACCTCTTGCGCAATGCGCTGGACGCCACCAAATCAGTGGCAGAGCCGGATGTGGAAATCATCTTGGCGGCGGGTGACACGGCTGTACTGACGGTACGCGACAACGGGCATGGGATCGAGGATATCGAGAACCTGTTCGAGCCGTTCTATACCACCAAACAGCCCGGAGACGGGGTGGGCCTGGGGCTTGCCATCTCGTCGGGGATCGTGAACGACCATGGGGGACGGCTGACTGCGCGCAACGGCCAATACGGTGGCGCGGTGTTTGAAATGCAGTTGCCAGCACTGGGAAGCGACGGCCTTGAGGCCGCGGAATAACGAGGAATGACTATGGCACAGGCCATGAAAATCGCCATTGTGGATGACGAACAGGACATGCGCCAATCGATCAGCCAATGGCTTGCTTTGTCCGGATATGACACGGAAACCTTTGCCAGCGCCGAGGACGCGCTCAAGGTTCTGGGGCCGGATTATCCTGGGATTGTTATTTCGGACATCAAGATGCCCGGAATGGACGGCATTCAGCTTCTGAAAAAGCTGATGGGCGCCGACAGCACCCTACCGGTGATCATGATCACCGGCCACGGTGATGTGCCGATGGCGGTTGAAGCGATGCGCGTTGGCGCGTTCGACTTCCTTGAAAAACCGTTCAACCCCGATCGGATGTCCGAACTGGCCAAACGCGCCAGCAATGCGCGCCGTCTGACTCTGGACAACCGTGCCCTGCGGCGCGAGCTGTCCGGCGGCACCCAGATCATGAACAAGCTGATCGGTGCCAGCCCGGTCATGGAGCGGCTGCGTGAGGATATTCTGGATCTCGGCCAGGCTGACGGCCATGTGTTGATCGACGGTGAAACCGGTACCGGGAAAACGCTTGTGGCTCACGCGCTTCATGCCGTTGGCAGCCGTGCCGGCAAGAAGTTTGTTCTGGTGTCCTGCGCCGCGCTTGAAGAAGACGCACTGGCCAAGCGCCTGTTTGGCCCCATGATGCCCGAAGATGCGCAACTGCCCGCCATCGAAGAGGCGCGTGGCGGCACGCTGGTTCTGGAAGATGTGGAAGCGTTGAGCGATACGTTGCAGGCCAAGCTGCTGAGCGTGATGAACGAGCAGGGCACACCTGCGGAGACCCGGATCGTTGCCATCTCGAACCTGCAGGAGGCGGGCAAGACGTCGGAAGACGTGCTGCGCCCGGACCTGTTCTATCGCCTGGCCGCGCTGCGCATCACCATGCCGCCGTTGCGGCAGCGGGGCGAAGATATCCTGACCCTGTTTACCCGTCTCAGTGAGCAGTTTGCCGAAGAATACGGTTGCGATGCCCCCCAGGTGAGCGCGCAGGAAGCTGCGCAATTGTTGCAGGCGCCATGGCCCGGCAATGTGCGTCAGTTGATCAACATTGCCGAACGGGCGGTTCTGCAATCGCGCCGTGGCTCGGGCACCATCGCGTCTTTGTTGATGTCCGATCACGAAGAGATGCAGCCGGTGATGACCACCGAGGGCAAGCCGTTGAAGGAATATGTCGAAGCGTTCGAACGTATGCTGATTGATAATACGATGCGCAGGCACAAAGGCTCTATTGCGTCAGTCATGGACGAGCTTTGCCTTCCTCGCCGGACGCTGAACGAGAAGATGGCCAAATACGGCCTTCAGCGTTCGGACTATTTGTAAGCGATGCGATTTGGGGGCTCTGCCCCCGTCGCCTATGGCGCCTCCCCCGGGATATTTTTGGCCAGATGAAGGGGGCGGCGACGCTGGTTTGGGCACGGAATGAAGTTTGCCCATTGTCTTTTCCACAGGGTTGCTTTTATTGTGTCGGAACGGGCCGGGCGATTTTGACGCCTGCAAGTCCCGAATCTTTGAGTTTCGCTGCTGATCCGTTGGTGAGGGTCAAGACCTCGCGGTTCAGCAGACCGATTATGCCCCTTAAGGGGCAGTGGAGTACCTGAGCCCGGGATCACTGGGCGAAAGGAATAAATGGGCAGGCTGCGTTCAGACGCGCCTGTCGGAGAAGAACCGCGATGACGCGCGCGCAACGATTGAGAGAACGGGCAGGGGGCCACAGCGCCAGACCCTGCCGCGCGCCGTCTGATATCGCCCTGACAAGACACCTCCCCAAAAGCGCCTGTCCGCCTGGACAGGTCAGGACAACGCGTTTGGCGCGGTGCACCAAGGACAAATGGCTAAGAAAATGCTTATCGATGCCACCCACGCGGAGGAAACCCGCGTCGTGGTGGTTGACGGAAACAAGGTCGAGGAGTTCGATTTTGAATCCGAAAACAAACGCCAGCTTGCCGGCAACATCTATCTTGCAAAAGTAACGCGGGTTGAGCCGTCGCTTCAGGCGGCCTTTGTGGATTATGGCGGGAACCGGCATGGCTTCCTGGCATTCTCTGAAATTCATCCGGATTATTACCAGATCCCCGTCGCCGACCGTGAGGCGTTGATGGAGGAAGAGCGCGCCTATGCCGAGGCCATGAAGGCGCGGGATGAGGCTGAGGAGGCCAAATCCAAGAAGCGGCGGACCCGGTCTCGCGCGAAGGCTGCTGACGTGAAATCGGATGATCCGGTTGAAACGATGGAGGTTTCGACCGAACCAACCGGCATGGAAACCATCGATCTGGACGAGGGTGAAGAAGCAGATGTTGATGTTCCGGAAGGAACGTCGCCGATGGAAGTCGTCGCTGAAACTCCGGTAGAGGAGCCGGTTGACGATGACGCGCCGGCCACTGAAGAAGCAACCGAAACCGCATCGGATGAGGCAGCACTTGACGACGTTGCCGAGGAAGCCACTGAACAGGCTGTCGATGTGTTGGACGACGACGCAGAGGATCAGGCCGAAGAGCCAGTGGAAGCCATTGAAGACATTCAATCGGAAGGGCATGAAGCCCAATCCGAGCCGGAGCAAGCAGAAGAACCTGTTGAAGCTGCGGATGATGAACAAGACCCTGATGAGGACGTTGACGAAACCAAAAGCACAGACGCTGCATCAAAAGACGCATCGATTGAATCGGTTGCTGATGATGATGACAGCGAAGACATTCGTCCTCCGCGCAAACCGCGCCCGCGTCGCTACAAGATACAGGAAGTCATCAAAGTACGTCAGGTCCTTCTGGTGCAGGTTGTCAAGGAAGAGCGCGGAAACAAGGGTGCTGCGCTGACCACCTATCTTTCGCTGGCAGGACGGTATTGTGTTCTGATGCCCAATACCGCACGTGGTGGTGGCATCAGCCGCAAGATTACCAACGCGGCGGACAGGAAAAAGCTGAAAGAGATCGCAACGGATATCGATGTTCCGACCGGGGCGGGTTTGATCATTCGAACTGCCGGGGCCAAGCGAACCAAATCCGAGATCAAACGCGACTATGAGTACCTCCAGCGTTTGTGGGAGCAGATCCGGGCGCTGACACTGGAATCCATCGCGCCGGCAAAGATCTATGAAGAAGGTGATCTGATCAAACGGTCGATCCGAGATCTTTACAACCGTGATATCGACGAAGTCTTGGTCGAAGGCGAGGGCGGGTACCGCATCGCCAAGGACTTCATGAAGATGATCATGCCGTCACACGCCAAGAACGTGAAACGGTACGAAGATGCGCTGCCTCTGTTCGCGCGCTATCAGGTGGAAAGTTATCTGGCCGGGATGTTCAATCCTACCGTACAGCTGAAATCCGGTGGCTATATCGTAATCGGCGTGACGGAAGCACTGGTGGCGATCGACGTGAACTCGGGCCGTGCCACCAAGGAAGGTTCGATCGAGGAAACCGCACTCAAGACCAACCTCGAGGCCGCTGAAGAGGTTGCACGTCAGCTGCGCCTGCGCGATCTCGCCGGTCTGATCGTCATCGACTTTATCGACATGGACGAGCGCAAGAACAACTCGGCTGTCGAAAAGCGTTTGAAAGACAAACTGAAAACGGACCGCGCCCGCATCCAGGTTGGTCGTATTTCGGGTTTTGGTCTGCTGGAGATGAGCCGTCAGCGTCTGCGCCCCGGCATGATCGAGGCAACGACACAGCCGTGCCCGGCCTGTCACGGCACCGGTCTGATCCGCTCGGACGACAACATGGCCTTGTCGATCCTGCGTCAGATCGAAGAAGAAGGTACCCGCCGCCGTTCGCGCGAAGTCCTGGTGCGCTGCCCTGTCAGCATCGCCAACTTCCTGATGAACCAGAAGCGAGAGCATATTGCGCAGATCGAGGCGCGTTATGGGCTTTCAGTGAGGATCGAAGGGGATATCCATTTAGTCAGCCCGGACTTCTCGATGGAGAAGTTCAAGACGGCCAGCCGGATTGTTCCCGAGGCCACGGCGCCTGTTGTTTCTGTCGATGCGTCGCTGATGGATCTTGTCGATTCATCGGACGCGGAAGAGACCGAAGAGGAAATCGCTCAGACCGAAGAAGAGGCAAAGCCCAAGCGCAAGCGCCGTCGTCGTCGTCGCAAGAAAGGTTCGGGCAATGGCGATGCGCCGGAGCAGGCCGCGGAAGAGGGTGACGCGCCTGCACAAGAAGACGCAGAGAGCGATACGCCTGACGTCGAAAGTGCTGAGCCGGCTGAAGCTGAGGCTTCGGAGGAAGAAAAACCGGCAAAGCCCAAGCGCAAACGCGCCCCGCGCCGTCGCAAGAAAGATGCGGTTGCCGAAGAAGTTGCGGATCAGCCTGAAGAGCGATCTTCCACGACGGCCGACGCTGCAACGGAAGAGCCGGCAGCCGAGGAAACCGGCGAGAGCATCGCGGGCGAAAGCGCCGAGGTAGCGGCAGAGCCGGTTGAGGAGGCCGCTGAACCAGCCGAAGCCCAGGCTGACGCTCCTCCGTCGGAAGAGCAACCTGCAAACGGTGTGGATGCGGCACAAGCGGTTGAAGAAGCGGATGAGGCGGAAAAGCAATCTGCGGAAGCCTTAGAAGCCGCTGACGTTGCAGAAACCGAAGATCCTGCCGAAGCCGGGCCAGCGGAAGCAACGCCCGAGCCGGTGCTTGAAAGCGTGGCGGAAGAGCCTGAACCCGTACCCGCCAAGCCCAAACGACGCGGTTGGTGGTCGCTGGGAAGTTAATGAAAAAGGCGGGCTGATCGGCCCGCCTTTTTTTGACCTGCAACGAAGGTCAGCTGGATTTTTGGATCAGATAGATCTGATGTGCGCCGTCAGTGTCCTGCGAAAGCAGTGTATGCCCGGCCTCGGCACAAAAATGCGGAACATCCACGATGGCCGCAGGATCATCGGCCAGCACCCGCAGAACGGCACCCTCCGGCATGGATTTCAGTCGTTTGCGGGCTTTCAGGACGGGCAAGGGGCACAACAGGCCCAAAGCGTCCAGGGTATCTGTAATCTCTGACATGATTTTCGGGATAGGGTGAAGTTGTAATATTGTCCAGATTCCGAGCACGAGGATGTGACTGTTTGGCCCCGTGACGGATCGCTCTTCATCACATATGTGCAGAAACATGTTCGGAATCGAAATCATAGACGCGGGACTGCTGCCCGCCATGTTCGTCGCGCTGCTCGGCGGCCTGATCAGCTTTCTGTCGCCTTGCGTATTGCCAATCGTACCGCCTTATCTGGCGTATATGAGCGGCGTTACCATACACGAGATGCAGGACGAGGCCCGCGCGCGGCGCAAGGCGACCATGTCGGCGCTGTTCTTTGTCATGGGCCTGTCGACCGTGTTTCTTCTGCTTGGCTTTACCGCATCGGCCTTTGGCGCGTTTGTGCTGCAAAATCAGGTGCTGTTCGCCAAGTTGTCCGGTGCCGTTGTCATCGTCTTTGGCCTTCACTTTCTGAATGTCTTCCGGATTCCTTTTCTGGATCGCGAAGCACGGATTGAAACCGGTGATTCCGGTGGGTCGGTCTTTGGCGCTTACATCCTTGGCCTGGCTTTTGCATTCGGCTGGACCCCGTGCATTGGTCCTCAACTGGGTGCGATCCTGTCACTGGCGGCGAACGAAGCGTCTGTCGCGCGTGGCACGTTTCTGCTGGGGGTTTACGCTGCGGGTTTGGGTATTCCGTTTTTGTTGGCAGCCATGTTCCTGAATCGCTCCATGACCGTGATGAACCGGATCAAACCGTATATGGGCACGATCGAAAAGATCATGGGTGGACTGTTGCTGTTTGTGGGCATCATGCTGATAACGGGGCTTTTCACCCGTTTCAGCTGGTGGTTGCTGGAAACTTTTCCGGCGCTGGCAAATTTCGGGTGATCAACTGACCCTCTTACCTTGGCTTCAAGCCTGCGTTAACCTGCGCATCAGAAGGTAAGGGCATGAGCAGTCACACAAATCAGCCGCAGGTGCGCAGACGTCGGGTGTTCTATATCCCCGGCTATGATCCGATGCCGCCCCGGCGATATCGCGAGCTGTATCGCAGTGAATCGCAGAAGCAGGCCCGGATCTCGGGGTACGAGATCGCCATATTCCCAAAGACAACGGACGGACGTTTCGGCTGGCGTGTGACCTCGGAACAAGATGGCCTGACTGTTGAAACGGAATTCGAGGTTCTGGTGTGGTCCGACATCGTGCGCGACAGCATGTCGGCCTCGATCCCGGCGACCTATTGGCAATTGGCCCGCACGGCGTGGATCTACATATCAACCGGTACGTTGTGGCGTCTGATGCGATTGCGCAAGGGCCCGGTGATCGCTGCGTTGTATCCAGTGGCGATGTTGGTGTCTCAGCTGCTGATCGCGCTTGCGTTGGCATGGGCGTGCATAGCCATGGTAGGTTGGTGGGGGATATTCCCCGGAGCGGCCATCGCCGTCGCATTACTGCTGTGGTTTCGCAAGGTCGATAACCGGCTGTTTGCGTATTACCTGATGCATGATTACGCCTATTCAGCGCAGTTGAGCGGGCAAATGCCGGTCGAGCTGCGGGACAGGTTGTCTTCGTTTCGTGAAGCGATCCAAGAGGCGCTGAATTCCGATGTGGATGAGGTGCTGGTCGTTGGCCACAGCTCGGGCGCGCATCTGGGGGTGTCTGTTCTGGCCGAACTGATCCGAAAAACGAAAGTGCACGAGCAAGGCGTGGTGCTGTCGTTTCTCAGCCTGGGACAGGTGGTTCCCATGGTCTCGTTTCTGCCCCAGGCACACGATTTGCGGACCGATCTGCATTTCCTGTCCACACGGTCCGAGCTCAGCTGGATCGATGTCTCGGCCCCCGGTGATGGCTGCGCCTTTGCGCTGTGCGATCCGGTTGCGGTCACGGGGGTGGCCGATGCTGATAAACGCTGGCCGCTGGTCCTGTCAGCGGCTTTTTCGCAAACCTTGTCTCCGGAACGCTGGAAAGCTTTGCGATGGCGATTTTTTCGCCTTCATTTTCAGTATCTTTGCGCCTTCGACAAGCCGGAAAGTTATGATTATTTCCGGATAACGGCTGGCCCGTTGACGCTGGGGCAAAGGTTTGCGGATCGTGAGGCTTCGCGCAGCCGCATCGAGACGCCTGTCTCCAAGTTCACCTCGGTAAAGCCATGACCATGACCCCGCCCAAGCCAGATCCGCGCCCCGAGAAGGTTTCGTTGCTGCGCTATGTGAAACTGTTCAGACATGACCTGCTGTCGGCGCAGCCAGCCCGGCTGTATCGCGCGTGGATGGCAGAATTCAAAACTCCGTTCTTCCGGTCGTTCCTGATCAATCAACCGGATCTGGTTCAAACGGTCCTCAAGAAACGGGCTGACGATTTCCCCAAATCCGGCAGGATCAGCGAAGGCCTGCGGCCGTTGCTTGGCAATTCGGTGTTTCTGACCAATGGCGAAACCTGGAAACGACAGCGGCGGATTATCGATCCCGCGTTCGAAGGGGGACGCCTGAAGGATACATTCCCGGCCATGCTGGCCGCCGCCGAGGTGTGTGTGGAACGGCTGCGGCCTCATGTCGGCGGGGAACTCGAATTCGAAGAACAGACAAGCCATGCGGCGGCGGATGTGATATTTCGCACCCTGTTTTCCGTTCCTATCGACAACGCTATCGCCAGCCAGGTGTTCGAAAAGTTCCGGGCCTATCAACGCGCGCAACCTTTGCTGAATCTGGCAGCTTTTGTTCCCTTGCCAAAGTGGCTGCCCCGGTTTCATTCCGAGGCGACCAAACAAAGTGCGCGGGATATCAGGGCGCTGATTTCCGAACTGACCAGAACACGCGCAAAGGCCATCAAGGACGGAACGGCACCTGATGATCTTGCGACCAAGATCATGACGACGGCTGATCCCGAAACCGGGCAATTCTTCGACCCCGAGGAAATGGTTGATCAGGTGGCGATCTTTTTTCTTGCCGGGCATGAGACCAGCGCGTCAGCCTTGGCCTGGACGCTGTACCTGATGGCCCTTTACCCGGAATGGCAGCAGAAGGTTGCAGAGGAGGCCGCTGCTCTGGATGATCCTTCATTTGCCTCTGTTTCAAAACTTCGGATCAGCCGGGATGTGTTCCGCGAAGCGCTGCGCCTTTATCCTCCGGTGCCCATGATGGTCCGCGAGACCACGTGCCCCGAACGGTTCCGTAACCGGGATGTGCCGGTTGGCGCGCAGATCGTGATCAGCCCGTGGCATTTGCACCGTCAGGCGCGTTTGTGGGACGATCCGGACGGTTTTGATCCCAACCGTTGGGGCACGGAAAACGGCAAGCGGTGCCAGCGCGACGCTTACATCCCGTTCTCAGTAGGCCCTCGAGTGTGCACCGGGGCCGGGTTTGCAATGGTCGAAGGGCCGCTGATCCTGTCGATGCTCTTGCGCCGCTACCGGTTCGAAACAATCCCGGGAAAAACACCTGTTCCGGTCGCTCACCTGACGGTTCGATCCAAAGATGGCATATGGTTACGCCTGTTTGAGCGCTAACAACCTACCATCGGTTCACGCCCTGTTGTATGCGGGGAAGAACATCGGAATCATCATTGAACGGGAAAACAATATGTCCAAAGCAGAACAGCGCGCGCAGATGATCAACGGCACGGGCTTTATCGCGGCACTGGATCAAAGCGGCGGATCAACCCCGAAAGCGCTTGCGTTGTATGGCGTCGAGGCATCCGACTACAGCTCGGAGGAAGAGATGTTCGGTGAAATCCAGAAGATGCGTGCCCGCATCATTCTGGCCGACGATTTCACAAAGGACAAAGTGATTGGCGCAATCCTGTTCGAACGTACCCTGGGCGAAGAGATCGAAGGCCGCAAGGTTGCCGATTACCTTTGGTCGGTCAAAGGTATCGTTCCTTTCCTGAAGATCGACAAAGGCCTGGAAGACCAGGCAAATGGCGTTCAGATGATGAAACCGATCCCCGGTCTGGCCGAGACCCTGGCCAAGGCCGATGGTGTGTTCGGAACCAAGGAGCGCTCGGTCATTCACGAAGCGAATGCCGATGGCATCGCGGCGGTGGTTGCCCAACAGTTCGACGTCGCCCGCGAAGTCACCGATGCCGGTATGGTTCCGATCGTGGAGCCCGAAGTGAACATCCATTCGGAAACTAAGGCCGAGGCGGAAGACATCCTGAAGGCTGAAATCCTCAAAAACCTCGATCAACTGGCCGAGGGCCAGGAAGTGATGCTGAAGCTGACGATCCCGACAAAGGCAAACCTGTATGACGCGCTGGCTGACCACCCGCGGGTCTTGCGCGTTGTGGCCCTGTCGGGCGGTTATTCGACGGAAGAAGCCTGTGATCTGCTGGGCCGGAACGGCAAGATGATTGCATCCTTCTCGCGGGCCTTGACTGAAGGCCTGTTGAAGCAGCAGTCAGATGCCGAATTCAACGCGGCGCTGGGTGCGAACATCGACAAGATTTTCAAAGCCTCCGTCTAACCTTTCAGACAGGTTTGGTGAAAGAGCGGCGCATCTGTGCCGCTTTTTTTCTGCCGATGCAGGTCTCGGCATGATCATTGACCAGCCCCATGGCCTGCATGAACGCAAACACGGTTGTAGGGCCAACAAACTTCCATCCCCGTTTCTTGAGATCTTTCGACATGGCCACCGACTCGGGCGATGTGGACGCTGTTTGCGGAGGCGGAGGCGTTTCAGCCTCGTAACGCCAGACATAGGCCGCCAGAGATCCTTCGGCCGCCACAAGGTCCTGCGCGCAACGCGCATTGTTGATCACCGCTTCAATCTTGCCGCGATGACGGATGATCCCAGAATCCTGTAGCAGGCGTTCCACATCTTCATCAGAAAACGCGGCCATCCTGTTGAAATCAAACCCGCAAAAGGCTTTCCTGAAGTTTTCGCGCTTGTTCAGGATCGTTCGCCAGCTAAGGCCTGACTGAAAGCTTTCGAGGCACAGTTTTTCAAACAGCCGTTGGTCGTCGCCGACAGGGTAACCCCATTCATTGTCGTGATATTCAAAGAACTCGGGCGCGGCCTGACACCATGCGCATCTTTGCTGCCCATCCGGCCCGGTAATAGTGTCGCTCATGGTTGTACCCTTTTTGTTCCCACTCACGTTACACGTCGAGGTGAGGGCGTGACAAGTCTCAATCAGGGTTTCGGAACCAGTTCAGCACAAAGACGCGTATGGCCGATGCAAGACCCGTTTCCGGGTCGCGAGCCACATCTATTTCAGCCGCCAAGACATTGATTGGCTTACCTTGTTCCTGAGCGATCTCGCGAAAAGCACGCCAGAATTCATCCTCGAGTGATACCGAGGTTCGGTGTCCTTTCAGGGTCAAAGAGCGTTTGACAGGACGGCCGCTCATTCGTCCAGCTCATGATTGTCGAGGTCGCGCTTTTGTTTTTTCTGTTGAAGCTTCACGACTTCTTTTTCAGCTTTTGTACGCCCAAATGCGACGGTGTTCCGGTCAGCGCGGGCCTTTCTTTCGGCCCGCGCTTTTTCCTTTCGATACCGGTTCAGATTGACCGGCTTGCCCATCAGTCTTTTGGGCCGATCATCTGTTCGGGGCGGACGACGGCATCAAAGGTCGCTTCGTCCACAAAGCCCAGCGCGATGGCTTCTTCCTTGAGCGTGGTACCGTTCTTGTGGGCGGTTTTCGCAACTGTGGTCGCATTGTCATAACCGATGGTGGGGGCAAGCGCCGTGACCAGCATCAGCGATTCCTTCATCAGCTTGTCGATGCGCGGCTCGTTCGCTTTGATGCCCATCAGCATCCGCTCGGTAAAGCTGTCGGTGGCATCCCCCAACAGCTGGATCGATTGCAGCAGGTTGTAGGACATCATCGGATTGTAGACGTTCAATTCGAAATGCCCTTGTGACCCGGCGAAATTCATCGCCGCGTTGTTGCCCATCACATGCGCGGCGACCTGCGTCAGCGCTTCGGCCTGCGTCGGGTTTACCTTGCCGGGCATGATCGACGAGCCGGGCTCATTTTCCGGCAGGATCAGTTCACCCAGGCCGGAACGAGGCCCGGAGCCCAGGAAACGAATGTCGTTTGCGATCTTGTAGCAGCTGCCGGCAATCGTCGCCAAAGCGCCCGAAA
This sequence comes from Ruegeria sp. THAF33, assembly GCF_009363615.1. Lineage (NCBI taxonomy): Bacteria > Pseudomonadati > Pseudomonadota > Alphaproteobacteria > Rhodobacterales > Roseobacteraceae > Ruegeria > Ruegeria sp. THAF33. Next base: position 1,423,159 of record NZ_CP045384.1, read on the forward strand.
GGAAGACCATAGCATCATGGGCGGCCAGCGCTTCGAACTTGTTCGGCGCCGTCACGAAGGGCAGGTCGGTGATTTGGGCCATATGGCCTGCGACGGCTTTGTCCCAGCCGTGCTGGGTGTTCAGGCCGGTGCCAACGGCCGTTCCGCCCTGGGCCAGTTCATAAATCCCCGGCATCGCCGCATGTACGCGTGCGATTCCCTGACGAATCTGGTGGGCATAGCCACTGAACTCCTGACCCAAGGTCAGCGGTGTCGCGTCCTGTGTATGGGTTCGGCCGATCTTGATGATGTCCTTGAACTCCTCGGCCTTCTGCTCGAGCCCGGACGCCAGTTTTTCAAGGCCGGGAAGCAGCACGTCGCGTACGCTCATCGCTGTTGCGATATGCATGGCGGTTGGGAAGGTATCGTTCGACGATTGCCCCATGTTGCAGTGGTCATTCGGGTGTACCGGGTCTTTGGATCCGATCTTGCCGCCCAGAATCTCGATGGCTCGGTTGGCGATGACCTCGTTCGCATTCATGTTCGACTGGGTGCCGGAACCCGTCTGCCACACGACCAACGGAAAGTTGTCGTCGAACTTGCCCTCGATCACCTCGCCTGCGGCCTGGATGATCGCATCTGCTATCTTTGCTTCCAGCTTGCCCGTTGCCTTGTTTTCCATGGCGCAGGCTTTCTTGATTACGCCCAGCGCGCGCACGATGGCGACCGGCTGTTTTTCCCAGCCGATGGGAAAATTCATGATCGAGCGCTGCGTTTGGGCGCCCCAATACTTGTCGGCAGGAACCTCGAGCGGGCCAAAGCTGTCGGATTCTGTGCGGGTTTGAGACATCGGTCACTCCGTCTGGTATGCAGTTGTATGCCGTTTAGCCGCAGCCACGCCGTGACGCAATCGGCCAGTTGCGCGCACCTTAAACTTAAGGGCGTCAAAGGTATAGGCGCGGGGTGCGTCACTTTAATCGTTGTTGGCGGGGAATGTGCATTGTTTGCGGATACCTCTGGGCTACAATGGAGCAATAGACGCCATGGAGGACAAAATGCCAAATTTCCATCGCTTTACGCTTGAAAAAGCAGTCGCGATACTTGCAGTTTGCGCTTTGTGGCTGTCGGTTCTGAGCGCAGCGGCCCGCGCGGCAGACATTACACCGTTCATAGGAGATTATATCGGTTCAGCCGAAGTCGTGGACGCGGATGGCACGACAACGCCCCGCGACATGAGCGTTTCCATCGTCGAGACCAAGAACGGTTTCAACGTCAGTTGGCGGACGACGACATACAAGCTGGATGGACGCGTAAAGGAACAGAAGTTCTCGATTGATTTTGTTCCGTCAGACCGCCCGGATGTGTTTTCGGCGGCGATGAAACGCAATGTCTTTGGTCACGAAGTCCCGCTGGACCCGATGAAGGGCGAGCCATTTGTATGGGGCCGCATCGTCGACGAAACACTGACTGTGTTCTCTTTGTTCATTGACGAGGACGGAGGATATGAGTTGCAGCAATTCGACCGCACGCTTGCCCAAGGCGGGCTGAACCTCGCGTTTTCACGATTCATAGATGGTCAAAAATCACGGTCGGTCGAGACTTTCCTAATGAAACGATAAACCCCGCGCCGGGCGGGGTTTGAAGGTTCATTTCCGGAAGCTGTCCAGCGACACGATATCCGCATCGTGATGTATTTCTTCTTCTTCGACTTCGATGTCGTCTTCGATGATCTGATCTTCTTCGATTTCGTCTTCCGGGCTTTCGAAGCGAAGGCCGAATTCCACGGATGGGTCCACGAAAGTCTTGATTGCGGAATAAGGGACGTACAGCGGTTCTGGGGCATCGCCAAAGTTCAAAGTGATGCCAAAGCCGAGGTCACCAACTTCGAGGTTCTCGAACCAGTGCTGCATGACGATGGTCATTTCTTCGGGATAGCGTTCACGCAGCCAGTCGGCGATTTCCACACCATCTTCACGTGTGTCGAAAGTGATGAAAAAGTGGTGCGCCCCGGGTAGACCGGTTTCAGAAACTTCCTTCAGCACTGTTTTGATCAGGCCGCGCATGGCGGTGTGCATCAGGTTTCCATAATCGATGCCTTGCGACATGTGTGATCCTCAAAAGTGGTTATGCTCAGCATAGGGGTTTTGTTCGGAAACGAAAGGGCGGGTACGACCGGATTGATCAGATATTGTGTGCAGCCAGGCCGGCAATCGACATCAGGGCAAGCACGGTTCCCATCCCTAATTTCAGTCGAAAAATCAAGGTCCCAGCAAGGATAGTTAGACCGAATGCGGTAAAATTCAACGCGGAAATCTGCGGCATGGGGATTGCCAGAGGACCCCATGATTTTTCAGACACTGATTCGAAAAGAACATTCAGGGCGAACCACACGGAAAGGTTGAGAATCACTCCGACGACGGCCGCAGTGATTCCATGCAGGGCCGCGGACAGGCGGGGACGCGCGGCCAGACTGTCGAGATATGGGGCCGCAAGAAAAATCCAAAGAAAGCACGGAACGAACGTCGCCCACAATGCAACTGTACCGGCTGCAAGCGCCAGCGTGAACCCGCCGGTCAGTTGCCCGGTCAGCATGGCGACAAACTGTGTGACAAGTATGAGCGGCCCCGGAGTCGTTTCCGCCAGACCCAGCCCATCAATCATCTGATCCGTGCTGATCCAGTGGTACTGGTCAACAACCGTTTGAGTCATATAGGCCAATACGGCATATGCGCCGCCAAAGGTCACAACGGCGAGTCGGGCAAAAAACCACCCCAGATCGCTCAGCAGTTGATGGCCTGTGACGCTCAGAGCGACGAGCGGGCCCAACCAAAGGGGCAACCAGACAGCAATCGTTCGCAGAGACCGCGCCAGATGTGGTGTTCCTTCTCGCGTGGGAGTTTCTACGGGTCCTTTGAAGGTCACGTACCCCCAGGCTGCGGCAACGAATATGATCGCCGGAAAAGGAAGGTTCAGCAGAAAAATGGCCAGGAAGGACAGAATTGCGATTGTTCGATGCTCGCGATCATTCAATGCCTTGCGCGAAAGATTGCGGAGCGCCTGCAAAACGATGACGATGACGGTTGCCTTGATGCCCGTGAAGGCCGACTGCACCAAGGGAACATCGCCAAATGCTGAATAGAGCGCGACCAGAACCGCAATCACCAACGCGCCGGGCAACACGAACAAGCTGCCGGCAATCAGCCCGCCGGCAACGCCGCGCAGACGCCACCCCGCATAAGTTGCCAGCTGCATCGCCTCGGGGCCCGGCAGCAACATGCACAGAGACAGGGCGCGCAGGTAAGTCTGTTCATCCAGCCAGGGTCGGCGTTCTACCAATTCCTGATGCATCAAGGAGATCTGAGCCGCAGGGCCGCCGAAAGACAGCAAACCGATCCTGCCAAAGACCTTGGTAATCTCGGCCAGTGTCGGTGTCATGACGTTCGCCCGGTGGGCCAGTCATGGCCTTCGTCAAATCCATCGCGCGCCCAGCGATACATCGCGTCGTAAAGATTCATCCCGGCTTTCAGGATTTCATGGTCATCGCGATACTGCCTTGAAAGCCCGACGGACACCGCCAACAATCCCGCCGCTTCAGGCGCAAGCGCGTGCCGGTTCGTGTCCGCCGCCCGGATGACTGTCGCCAACCGGTCCAGCGCAGGGGAGTGAAGCCCGAATTCATCCAGCATGGTGTCAAACGTGCAATTGTCCCCTCGGTGGCTCCAGAACGTGTTCTCGATATCAAAAGGTGACGCCCCGAAAACAGTCGCAACGCTTTCGACTTCGCCGGGTGCCACAAACAGGAACTTGGCGTCGGGATCAACAAACCTGCGTATCAGCCAGGGACATGCGATTCTGTCGATCTTGGGTCGGTGACGCGTGACCCACAACGTGTTGCCACCAATTCGATCAGGAATGCGTGCTGCGGGCACACGTGGTGCATCGGCCATGTCGCGCCAGGCATGCATTCCACCTTCCAGATATTCGGCTTGATGCCCTTCGCTGCGCAACCAGGAGACAACGCCCTGGCTCAGCTTTTTGCCTTTCTGACAGATAATCACGGCTGGGCGATCGGAGATCTTGCACGAAAGCTCCCGAAGATCTGCGGCCGGGTGCCGGATTGATGCGGGGATCAGATAGGGATCTTCTTTAAAATCGTCATTCAGGCAGACGTCGAATAGAACGGGCGCATTCGGAGTACCGATCAGACGCAGGAGTTGTTTGGGAGAAATAGAGTTGGGCGATGCCATGGCATGTTTCCTTGTGACCGCGGATACATGCGAAACTTGGGCTGTCGCCTCACGGGGCGTTCGCAATCTTACCCCATGGCACTTGCTAGCGCGCAAGTGTCATGGGGGTCAAGATTGCTTTGGGTTCACGCCCAATCCAGACGTTGCCCGGTCATGCATACGGGCAGGGTGTCCGATGGAAACTGGCCCAGTTCTTCAAAAAACGAGATGAAGTCAAAATGGTTGTAGGCTTCAACCATCTTTTTGTCCTTGAACCGCGCCATGACCTGGCCGGTGACTTCCAGCGGCGCGCCATTGTCAGCACGAAAAGTACGCACATGCAGAATGGCGGACACCCAGTCGCCGTTTTCGATGATCTTGGGCAATTCGACCTTGATGTCCCCCAGAATATGACGGAAGGCCATGACCAGATCCCGGAAATCGTCCGCACCGACCTGCATTTCCGGAATCAGCCCCTCGGCCATCGTTTCGGGTGCGAAGAACTGATCAATTGCTTCGGTGTTTCCATTTTCCCAAACCTCGGAGTACCACTTTCTGAGTATCTCTGAATTCGTCATCCCAGTTCTCCTGTCCAAGTGCTGGCAAGATGGCAAAAAGGAATGAATAAACTCTGAATCCGCCTAAGGGCGGGAAAATAAAATCAGACATGTGGGTGATTAATGCAGGTTTCTGTTGCCAGGTACCTGCGAACCCCGCCTTACGCGGCTAGGCGCAAGGGCTTAAGTTTCGGTCTTGCTACTGCTTACGCAGCAACTGCAACCGGAGCACGATTGTCGTTTGCAATTGTACTGTTTTCGCCGGTAACGGTGGCAGACAGCCGAGACAAAGCTAACCCCTTTAGACGTTCGTCGATCCTATTTCGGCCCCAAAATCCCCAAACGAAGGATGGTTGGTGGAGCCGCCGGGTACCGCCCCCGGGTCCGATCCGCTTATTACGAGCGCGTTTATGTCCATAGTCCCGAAGGACGACTCTTATATAGGTGAGGTGATGGGGGGATGCAAACTCAGAATGAACGCAGCTGTGTTTAACATTTCCAATCTGTTAGGTGGCTTTGTTGAAGTTTGCAGCAATCAGCCAGACGGCCAGAACCAGTTCGATTCCCCCAAAGATCAACGCCTTGGCCAAGGGGGGATTGTCCAGCGCGACCGACACAAACCGGCCCAGCGCTGCACCGGAATAGACAATGCCCAGCATGACATAGGCCATTGGGTTGTTCAGCCAGATAACGGCAATCCCCGTCACAACAAACAAACCACCGACCGAGGCGCGCATCTCGGACAACCCCATCGTGCTGTTGGTCGGGGCCAAATCCAGGGCCGACGCGGTGTGGGCCGGCGCCAGAAACCCGAATGCGCCGAACCCGATGGTCAGCAATGCCGCGATGACGTTCAGAGTTGCGACCATTCCGGCCCCCTTACGGTTCAGGCCGCGTAGGCGGCGTCAAAGAATTCACGTTCCAGCTCGACAGCGCGATGGAACAGTCGCGTGACCTCGGCCTGTTCGGCCGCATCCAGCGTCGGCCAGACGTTGTCCAGCTGACTGCGCAGATATTCCACGACGCTTTCGAACCCTTCGCCCGCATGTAGCGTGATCCATTCCGCAAACCAGAACGGCAAGCCTTCTTTGGGCGGGTTTTCCGGGCTGGCCCAGCTCAGGTAAACCCATTCCGCCACGACGAGTACCGCCAGCATGTTCTGATAACGGCCAGAGGCTGCGGCTTCGGCCATCAGATCCTGAAACGCGCGTGTGGCGGGCGCGGGCTCGGTGCTGGGCTCAGTGCCCAAAGCGTCCATCGCGCGCAGGAAATAGGTGTTCTCGGGGCCTGTGATCACCGCCAGAAATTGCGCGGCCGGTACGCTGTCGGCAAGGGTCGGCGCATGCGCGATGGCGCTGGCCAAAAGACGCACGAAACCGTCGACGAACTGATAATCCTGTTGCAGATACCAGCGCATCTTGTTCTCGGGCAGGGTGCCGTCAGACAACTCGCGGGTGAAGGCATGGGATGTGGCGGCCGTCCAGTCGTCGATTTTGCCCTGACGCAGCACTTCGGTTGGGCGGGTTTGGTCCTGCATTCGGAAGCTCCAGTTTTGTTTCGATGCAGACAAAGCGCGTTTCAAAACAAAGTACAAGGTCAGCCAAGGGCGGACCAAAGACCCAGACCACCGACCAGAATGAGGCTCAGGGCCCAGATGAGCTCCAGGTTGAACCAGCTGCGCGACAGGAATTGCAGTCCGAGCCAACGATAGACCGCATAGGCCAAAAAACCGCCACCCAGAACCATGGCGGCCGTATGCAGCGCGGCGACGCCCAGAACCAAAAGGGTGTTCGTGGTCATGATCTGAGAAATCGCTTGATGGCCCGCGTCCAGTTCATCCACGGCACACAGGCCCAGATAGATTGGAACCAGCATCAGGGCAGCCCCGTGGGCAAGCGCCACAAGAAAAGACCACAGCGCGAGCCTGCTTGGCGGGATCCGCGAAAGAAAGCGGGGGTGACGGCGGGTTATCGCGATGTACAGGCCCATGCCAATCACGACCAGAGCCGCGCCGATGCGGATTTCATTTTGATAATCGACCAGTACGGCCATCAGGGCAAAAGGGAGAAGTACGCCGAGCATGGCCACGAAATGCCCGCCAGCCAAAGCCGCGAGTGCACCCCAAAGCGCGGATTGGCGTTGTTCCATCAAAGCCGAAGACACTGCCAGTGGCCAGCCCATACCGGGGTTCAGGCCGTGATAGGCTCCGCTCAGAACAACGGCCAGCCACAGGCCAGCCGTTGATGACATCAAAAATTCCAACTCAGACCGACGGATAGCAGAAGCTGTCGGTTGAACAGTCTCCGCCCTCCAACCGGATCTGGTGGCTGCGATAGCCCTTGGGGAACTCTACCCAGAACTTCGGATCCAATGTCAGACCACCATTTTCGCCGACATCAGCCTTGACCATGGCCGCACCACCTTCCTCGGGGTAGAACTGATCGTCCCACGTGGAATAAAGCGAATTGGTCCAATAGACGCGTTTGCCGTCGCGGCTGATTTCGACCATCTGTGGACCATAGCCAAAGGTTTGACCATTTGGATGCTTTGTCTTTTTGACGATTCCGCCGATCTCGACCTTGCCTGCCAGGGTTGGGTTCATCGGGTCGGATACATCGTATTGATGCATCTCGCCGGTTCCCCAGCACGCGACATAGAGGTACTTGTCGTCCAGGCTCAGGTCGATATCAGTGACCAGCGGCGGAACGGCTGAGAAGCCCTTCAGAAGGTCAGGAAGATCATCAGGATCAGCGGGTTGCGGATCGATTGTTATGGTCTTCTTGGCTTCGAACGTGCCGTCATCATTGCGCCACCAGGTGAAGATCGCACCTTGCAGGTTGGTCGTATCGACGACAACACCGCAGAACCCGTATTGCTTTACGGGATCATGCGCGGGGCGGATTTCCAGGGCCATCTGATGGTTTTCGCCCAGATCGATGGTTTGAATATTCGTCCGGTTCCGAAGGTTCCAGAAATGGATCCGGTGGCCGTACTTGTTGGACAACAGATCCTCGGCCACCAGCCCGTTTTCGAATTGCGGCGGCAGCCCCCATTCGGAACTGACCATGTAGTCACGCGGCAGGTTCCACCAGAAATCATAATGCTTGTCCTGCACGCCGCGCTCGATCTCATAGCGCCCGATGATATCGAAGGTCTCGCAATCCATGATGAATATACCCGGAGGGCCATCTGTGCCGTCGGGGCCGCCACCACCAAGGGTGCTGACATAGATGCCCTCAGGCCCGCAATGGATCGTGTGCGGGCGGGAATACCCTGTCTTTGCAAAGACTTCTTCGGGTTCGATGATCTTGTGAATCTTGGCCTCAAGCGGGTTCTTCACGTCAATGACATAAATCCGGCTGGACCGGATGCCCGGGATGATCAGATAGCGCCGCTCCAGAAACGCGTGACCGCTCAGCGGCGACAGGGAAGAAGAACAGGCGTTCCAGCCAAAGTGGTGAAATTCGTCGCCCTTTTCGGGCATGATCACCTGATGCACGATCTTTCCGAAATCGTCCGAGCTTGGATCGACATTCACAACCGCCAGCCCGTCGGGTTGAGAAAAGTCAGGGCTGAGCATCAGCGTGAATGCAAGCGTCTCAGCGGGGCCCTCCATCGCAAGTTTCGCGGATGGATAAAAACTTGGGTCCGGTCTTTGGTTCATAACGTCCTCCCGTAAGTCATTGAACTTCAATTCATATTGAAAGTTCCGATCTTGGCGCCGGATGACAATCTGCCCGTTCGTATGCCCCTTGTTCTGATCTTGTTTCGAATGCGGCCCTCAGGTCGGTTTACGTTTGCTTTCGGCTACGTCGTGGGCCAGCCGTCGTGTGTAATGTTCCAGATCAATAAGTGCGGAGTCTACGGTGTCCGCGTCTTTTGCCTCAAGCGCGTCCACTATTCTGCTGTGCAGTCCGATGATCTCTTCGCGGGATCGCGCCGTGAACGTGATCATGTTCATCAACGGTTGCATCGCTTCCACGGCGCCTGCCAGCTGATAGGACAGGACCGGGTTGCCAGCCCCATCCACCAGCGCGCGATGGAAAGTCACGTCCGAGGCGCAAAATGCTTCGTCCGTCAGGCCCGGTTGAGACTGGCGGAATATTTCTGCCCGCATGGTTGCCAGGTGATCTGCCGTACGCCGCTGCGCGGACAAAGGCGCACAGGCCCTTTCCAGGGCATATCGCGCCTCGCATGCGGTATCGAAGCTGACCGCATTCATCGACAGCAGCAATGTCGAAGTCGTGACTTGCTGAGAATAGGCATCCTCAAAGCTCAGGCGATTCACGAACGCCCCGCCGGAAGCGCCGCGTTGAGTGCGGATTAAGGATTGCGCGGCCAGCCGTTTCAATGCTTCCCGCACGGTCGGGCGAGAGACCTGGAACTGATCCGACAGCTCGGCTTCGGACGGCAGGCGCGCGTCCACGATCAGTTCGCCCGATACAATCGCATCCCGAATGGCCTGGGCGATCTGGGCAGACAGGTCTGCGGTTTTTCGGGGCGCGGTTTTCATCTTCAGACGACCTTGGGCAAATTTTTATTTGTCTGACATTTAAAAGTCTGACATTTGAAAAGCAAGGGAGTTGAGTCGGGAGGCCGAAGTGAGTCGTACGTGGCTGCGCAGCGGAATGTGGCTGGGCTTTTATGTTCTGATCTTGTGGGCGTGGTGGGTCATGTTCTCGATGAGCCGGGACATGGACCTTGATCTGATCGGCCGTCCGGGGCCGATGGGGCAGGCGATGGCCGCGATGGATCCGCGCATGGATATGTACATGCCCATGGCCGAGTTCGGGCCGCTGTTTTCAATGTGGGCGATCATGATGGCGGCCATGATGCTGCCGACCCTGATCCCGACCCTGCGCAATTACGATGACCTGATCCGCAGCGCAAATGGCAGCCGCGCCGGCTGGCTGGGGGTTCTGGCCGGGTATTCCATCGTCTGGGTCGGGTTTGCGGCCGTGATCGCAGGAATTCAGTTGGTCCTGCTGTTTGGCGGCGTTGTCGACATGCTGGGAATTGCCAAATCCGGATGGGTCGCGGGCGGCTTGATGATTGCCGTGGGCGCCTTTCAGTTTTCCCGCGCCAAAGAGGTGTGCCACGGTGTCTGCCATGCCCCCATGACCTATTTCCTGGGTCATTGGAGAACCGGTTTTGCAGGTGGCGTGCGCATGGGCCTGGGTCTTGGCGCCTTTTGCGTCGGCTGTTGCTGGGGCTTTATGGCGCTCGGCTTTGTCGGCGGTGTGATGAGCCTGTTGTGGATGGGGCTCGCGACCCTGTTCATGGTTTTGGAGAAACTTCCTCAGATCGGGCACGCCGTGACCCGTCCAATGGGGTTTGTGTTGATTGCGGGCGGTCTCGTCCTGCTCGTGTATCCAATTAGCTACGGAGGATAAGCCAATGGCTAAAAACAGAAAACCAGACGCCGATCGGCTGCCCGTCAGCCAGCGTATCGACAGCCGCATGCCCAATCCCAAGCGGCGAGAGATGAGCCCGACGGAATGGGCCATCAAGGGCGAGTTGATCCTGAATTGTTCATGCGACGTGTTCTGCCCCTGCGTGGTGTCGCTGGGCGCACATCCCCCGACGGAAGGTCACTGCCATGCTTGGATGGGCATCATCGTTGATGAAGGCCACTATGAAGGCGAGGATCTGTCGGGCCTGAATGTCGGGTTGCTGGTCGATATTCCGGGCCGGATGGGTGAAGGCCAGTGGAAAGTCGCCGCTTATGTTGACGAGCGCGCAAGCGGCAAGGCTTATAACGGTTTGTTGCAAATCTTCAGCGGTCAGGCGGGCGGCACGACCGGTCTGTTTACCATGCTGGTCAGCGAGATCATTGGGGCGGAACGGGCGCCGGTCCAGATTGAGCGCGACGGAAACAAACGTCGGATCGCGATTGGTCGCAAAATCCAGGGAGAGATCGAGATGCTTGCGGGCAAGGACCCGGAGCATCCGGTGATGGTCTCAAATTCCAAATACTGGATGGGACCTGACATCATCGTGGCGCGTGGCACCAAATCGAAGGTGCGCGACTATGGCCGGGTCTGGGACTTTGGCGGCAAGTCCGCTGAAATCTGCCCGATCGACTGGCACGGGCCCAAATGATGATCACGGGTGGGTATGCGCAGGAAATGGCGCGTTACAATCACTGGCAGAACAAACAGTTGGCAGAGTTTTTGCAATCTCTGACACCGAAGGAGCTGACCCTTGAACGCGGGGCGTTCTTTGGCTCGATTTTGGGCACGGTGAACCATCTGCTGTGGGGCGATTGGATGTGGATGTCGCGTTTCGAAAAGCGCGACGGGCCAGATGGCAATATTCACAAGGCAGGCGGAGGTATCCATGAAAGCGTATACCTGTGCCCGGATCTGCCAAGCTGGTTGGCGTTACGCGAAAAGATCGATGCGCGTATCCTGAACTGGGCAGAAGGGCTGGGGGATGATCCGCTGACCGGCTCGTTCACGTGGTATTCCGCCGCAAAAGAGGCTGATGTCACAATGCCTTACGCGCTGTGCGTGATCCATTTCTTCAATCATCAGACCCATCACAGGGGGCAAGTGCACAAAATGCTGACCGAGACGGGCTCGGAAGCGCCTGTCAGTGATATCGTCTTTATGCCGCAGGAGGTATGAATGCCGCAGATTTCCGCCTCACGCCGCTTGCGGCGCACTCCGTTCTCTGAAGGAGTCGAAGCTGCCGGGGTCAAGGGCTATACGGTCTACAACCGCATGTTGTTGCCGACGGTTTTTGAAAGTGTTGAAGCCGATTACCGGCATCTGAAGACCCATGTGCAGGTCTGGGATGTGTCGTGCGAGCGGCAGGTTGAATTGCGCGGCCCTGATGCTGCGCGTCTGATGCAGATGCTGACCCCGCGCGATCTGCGCGGTATGCTGCCGGGGCAATGTTTCTATGTGCCGATCGTTGACGAAACCGGCGGCATGCTGAACGACCCGGTGGCGGTGAAGCTGTCCGAAGACCGCTGGTGGATCTCGATTGCCGACAGTGATCTGTTGCTGTGGGTCAAGGGGATCGCCGTTGGGTACCGTCTGGATGTGCTGGTGGATGAACCGGACGTGTCGCCGCTTGCCGTTCAGGGCCCGAAGGCGGACGAACTGATGGCCCGTGTCTTCGGGGACCGAGTGCGCGACATCCGTTTCTTCAAATTCGACATGTTCGAGTTCGAGGGGCGCGATCTGGCCGTCGCGCGATCCGGTTATTCGAAACAGGGTGGTTTCGAGATATACGTGGAAGGTGGCGATATCGGCATGCCTTTGTGGAACACCCTGTTTGCCGCCGGCGAAGACCTGCACGTGCGCGCGGGCTGCCCGAACCTGATCGAGCGCATTGAGGGCGGGTTGCTGTCCTATGGGAACGACATGACCGACGACAATACCCCGCATGAATGCGGTCTGGGAAAGTTCTGCAACACGCATACCGCGATCGGCTGTATCGGTCGGGATGCCCTGTTGCGTGTCGCCAAGGAAGGGCCGGTGCAGCAGATCCGGCCAATCGCCATCGCCGGTGAGCCTGTACCGGGCTGCGATCGTCCCTGGGACCTGTTTGCAAGCGGCAAGCGCGTGGGGCAGGTGACATCGGCGGCTTGGTCTCCGGATTTTGAAACCAATGTGGCGATCGGTATGGTGCGCCTGAGCCATTGGGATGCCGGGACGGAACTGGAAGTGGAAACACCGGCCGGGATGCGCCGCGCGACCGTGCAGTCGCATTTCTGGATCTAGCAGAATCAAGGACGCTGCCGCGTCGACCTCGGGATATTTTGAACCAGCTGACGACATGGGCTGGTCGCTGAACACGAAAGGAATGACAGATGTTCAATGCACTTGTGATGGACAAGGATGAAGAGAGCGGACTTGCTACCGGCTCGATCAAACAATTGTCGGTGGATGATCTGCCGCATGGTGACGTCACGGTTGCGGTCGAATATTCCACGGTGAACTACAAGGACGGCCTGTGCCTGTCTCCGAAAGGGGGCGGGCTGGTGCGAGCCTATCCGCATGTCCCCGGCATTGACTACGCCGGCACGGTCGAGGCCTCATCGGATGACCGCTACAAACCCGGTGACAAGGTTGTTCTGACCGGATGGCGCGTGGGCGAGGCTCACTGGGGCGGCTATTCGCAAAAAGCCAACGCGCGGGCCGATTGGCTGGTGCCGCTGCCCGATGGGCTGACAACGCGTCAGGCAATGGCCGTGGGCACTGCCGGGTTCACTGCGATGCTGGCGGTCATGGCGCTGGAGGATCATGGGCTGACCCCGGATCGTGGACCGGTATTGGTGACCGGAGCCGCGGGCGGCGTCGGATCGGTGGCCACGGCCATTCTTGGCAATTTGGGCTATGAGGTCGCCGCGGTCACCGGACGGCCCGAAACCGGTGACTATCTGAAATCACTTGGTGCGACGACCATCGTGCCGCGCGACGACCTGAACGAGACTACAAAACGTCCCCTGGAAAGCGAAACATGGGCGGGCTGCGTTGATGCTGTGGGCGGCGCCATGCTGGCGCGTGTTCTGGGCCAGATGAAATACGGATGTTCAGTTGCTGCGGTTGGTTTGGCAGGGGGCGCTGCTTTGCCAGCGACGGTGATTCCGTTCCTGCTGCGCGGCGTGAACCTTTTGGGCATCGACAGCGTGATGCAGCCCTATGACAACAGGGTGCGCGCGTGGAAACGGATCGCCACGGATCTGCCGATGGACAAGCTTGAGGCGATGGTTCAACCGGCCGGTCTGTCCGATCTGCCGCAACTGGGCGCCGACATTCTGAAAGGTCAGGTCAAGGGGCGCGTCGTGGTGGACGTGAACGCCTGAGGCTGACCCATGAACTCAACCTGGCCGAAGAAACTCGGCTAGGTTCCGGAAAAGATGTTTGCCCAAATTGGTCGCAACACCTCTGGCCATTGATACAATTCCCGATCATGATTGCTATACATCCCAATTACGATGGCGTAAGACCCATCCAAAGATTACCTGAAGACGGGGAGTGAGCAGAATGTCTGACGACTTCGAACTGGACACCGATGATCTGCAGCGCCGCATGGATGGCGCAATGGCCAATCTGAAAACCGAATTTGCATCATTGCGAACAGGGCGTGCTTCGGCCTCGATGCTGGAACCTGTCATGGTTGACGCTTACGGTTCGATGACACCGATCAACCAGGTGGGCACCGTGAACGTGCCCGAACCGCGAATGGTCACTGTAAACGTCTGGGACAAGTCACTGGTGGGTAAGGTGGAAAAGGCCATCCGCGAAAGCGGCCTTGGGATCAATCCGCAATTGAACGGCACCATCATAATGCTGCCGATACCCGAGTTGAACGAAGAACGTCGCCGCGAGCTGAGCAAGGTCGCCGGTCAATACGCGGAAAACGCACGCATTGCGATCCGGAACGTGCGTCGCGATGGTATGGATCAGATCAAGAAGGCCAAGGCGGACGGCATGTCGGAAGATGACCAGAAGCTTTGGGAAAGTGAAGTTCAGGACATGACGGATGAGATGATCAAGGCCGTAGATGCTGCGCTCGAAACCAAGCAAGCCGAAATCATGCAGGTCTGAGCCGAACTGATGCCAAAAGACCCGCAAACCGAGCTGGAGTCCGGCCCGCGCCATGTGGCCATCATCATGGATGGCAATGGTCGTTGGGCGCAGGCGCGCGGCCGTCCCCGGCTGTTCGGCCACCATGCCGGTGCGCGGCGCGTGCGCGAGGTTGTCGAGGCCTGCCCAGGTTTGGGGATCAAGTACCTGACGGTGTTCGCTTTTTCGACCGAAAATTGGAAGCGGACCCAGGTCGAGGTGGCTGGCCTAATGAACCTGTTCCGCCGCTATATCATCAAGGAAACCCGGACACTTGCGGATAATGGCATCCGCGTTCGGTTCATCGGGGATCGGGTCCGGCTGGATTCCAAGTTGATCGAGTTGATGGACTCGCTGGAAGAAGAAACCAAGAACAACGATCTGGTTCATTTGACCGTCGCGCTGAATTACGGTGGGCGCGACGAGGTCGCACGCGCCACCAAGCGTCTGGCGCGGGATGTGGCTGAAGGGCGGCTGAAACCCGAAGAGGTAGATGAAGAAACTCTTCCTAAGTATCTGGATACGCGGGTTCTTCCTGATCCCGACCTTGTTATTCGAACCAGCGGTGAAGCGCGGATTTCAAACTTTCTTCTTTGGCAATCGGCTTACTCGGAATATGAATTCATCGACACCCTCTGGCCGGACTTCACTGCTGCTGAGCTGGCCCGTCTGTGCCAGAATTACGGCACCAGAGATCGGCGGTTCGGAGCGGTTGTGGCATGAGAGACGGCCGATGGTCTGACCTGACAACACGGGTTCTTTCTGCTGCAGTTCTGGTCGTGATCGGATCAATCGAAGTCTGGCTTGGCGGGTGGTGGTTCGAAACCTTCATTGCCGCAGCCTGTGGTCTGATGACGTGGGAATTGGTTCGAATGATCGACCCGCAAGCCCGCGGCGTGGCCGTTCAATTGGGGATTCTGACAAGCATCACCGTGGTTCTAAGCTATCATCTGCCGCCGATTTACACTTTGCCGGTCGTGCTTGCGCCTGCGCTTGTGGGAGTGGGGCAGATCAGTCGTTCGAAGGTTCTGTTCGGGATGTTCGTGGTCTGGATCGTCGGGGCCGGGCTGGGTTTCATTTCGATCCGGGAAAATTCCGGTTTTGGCTGGATGGTTTGGCTGATTGCTGTCGTGGTCGCCACGGACGTCGCGGGCTATTTCGTGGGCAAGGCGGTTGGTGGCCCGAAATTCTGGCCCAAGGTCAGCCCGAAGAAGACGTGGTCGGGAACCGCCGGAGGGTGGGCCGCCGCGGCATGTGTCGGCGCGGTTTTTGCAAGCCTGGCCGGCTTTGGATTCGCTTTTGTCGTTGTTTCCGTTTTGGCTTCAATGGCAAGTCAGGCCGGTGATATTGTCGAAAGCGCGGTCAAGCGCAAGTTCGGTGTCAAAGACAGTTCGAACCTGATACCGGGCCATGGCGGCTTTCTGGATCGGTTCGATGGCATGATGGGTGCCGCGCTGTTTGTTCTTATCGCGGGGCTGATCTATTCGCCGGGTGAAATGTAATGCGAAAGGTATCTGTTTTTGGAGCCACCGGGTCGATCGGGCAGAACACGATTGATCTGATTTCGCGCGCACCGTCCGAGTATGACGTCGTGGCCTTGACCGGTGGTGTCAATATTCAAAGGCTTGCGGATGACGCGCGTCGGCTCGGTGCCGATATTGCCGTCACCGCTCATGAAGACCGGCTTGATGACCTGCGTTCCGCTTTGTCCGGCAGTGGCGTCGAGGCGGCTGCGGGCCCGCGTGCCATTGTCGAGGCCGCGGCCCGTCCGGCGGATTGGATCATGTCGGCCATTGTCGGCTCGGCCGGGTTGGCGCCGGGGATCGAGGCGTTGAAACAGGGGACGACCCTGGCACTGGCCAACAAAGAGACATTGGTCTGCGCAGGATCATTGGTTCTGGAAACGGCCAAACAGCATGGTGCGCGATTGCTGCCGGTCGACAGCGAGCATTCGGCAGTGTTTCAGGCTTTGGTCGGTGAAGACGTCGAAACAGTCGAGCGTGTGATCATCACCGCCAGCGGCGGGGCGTTCCGAGATTGGCCCCTGAAAGAACTGGTGAACGCGACTGTTGAACAAGCTTCCAGCCATCCGAATTGGGATATGGGGCAGCGTATCACTATCGACAGCGCATCGATGTTCAACAAAGCGTTGGAAGTCATCGAAACAAAAGAATATTTCGGTGTCGAACCGGATCAGATCGAAGTGCTGGTTCATCCGGAATCCATAGTACACGCCCTGGTTGGCTATCGTGATGGTGCGATGATGGCCCATATGGGGGCACCCGATATGCGCCACGCCATCGGTTACGCGCTGCATTGGCCCGAAAGACGGGAATTGCCGATACAGCGCCTTGATTTGGCCAAGCTGGGGCAACTGCGTTTCAACGCGCCGGATCTGGCACGTTATCCCGCATTGAAACTGGCCCGAGACGTGATGGCGCGTGGCGGCCTGGCGGGTGCTGTTTTCAACGCCGCGAAGGAACGTGCGCTGGATCATTTCATCGCGCGCCGGACCGGATTTCTGAATATGGCTGATGCCGTCGCCGCGGTTCTCGACAGGTTCGACGCGTCAGACAGCCTTATTGATGCCCCGATGACCCTTGATAACGTACAGCAAACAGACCATCTGGCACGTCAGTGGGTCGATGACGCTGTGGTGGAACGAGCAGGATAGAATTTTGGACGTACTTTCCCTAATCCCGCAATTTGGCAATCTTCTCTGGACGATTGTCGCGTTTGTCATCGCATTGTCGGTCATCGTCGCGGTGCACGAATACGGCCACTACATTGTAGGGCGTTGGTCCGGCATCCATGCCGAAGTGTTCTCGATCGGGTTTGGCCCGGTTCTCTGGAGCCGTGTCGACAAACGGGGGACCAGATGGCAGATCGCGTTGCTGCCGTTTGGGGGGTACGTAAAGTTCCTGGGCGATGCCAATGCAGCATCGGGCAAGGATGAAAAGGCGATAGAAGGCATTGCCACCCAAAGCCCGGAAGAGCTGCGCCGCACCATGCACGGTGCCCCTTTGTGGGCACGGGCCGCAACGGTCGCGGCCGGACCTGTCTTCAACTTCGTCATGTCCATTCTGGTGTTTGGCCTGATTTTCTGGTCACAGGGCGTATCAAAAGAGCCGCTGACAGTTGGATCGTTGCAACCCTTGCCGGGCACTGTGCAGGAACTGAGAGAAGGTGATGTGATCACGGCCATCGCCGGTGTTCCGACACCTGACTATGATGAAGAGGGGGCCTGGCAGGACTTTATTGAGGCGCTGCCTGTGGAACCGGTTCTGGATTACACGGTGATCCGGGACGGTGAAACGCTGGATGTACAAGCACCATGGATGTTTCCACCCCTGATCCGCCAAGTGGCCCCACGCAGCGCGGCGATGGATATTCAGCTGAAACAAGGCGATGTCATCACGGCGGTGAACGAGGAGCCGATCTTTGCCTTCGAGCAGCTGAAGGATTTTGTCGAAGGGTCCGATGGCCGGGTTCTTCTGTTGGACGTCTGGCGGGATGGGTCCGAGCTGGAATTCGCATTGGCCCCGCGACGCACGGATGAACCTCAGCCGGATGGCGGTTTCGTCACCCATTGGCGGATTGGGATCATCGGGGGCATGATGCTGGAGCCGGCAACTGAACCGGCTGGTATTCTGGATTCACTGACCGGCGGTGTCAGACAGACGGGCCGCATTATCGAAGGGTCGCTGTCGGGTATATGGCACATGGTGACGGGGGCAATCAGCACCTGCAACATCTCGGGGCCGATCGGAATTGCCGAAACCTCGGGGGCAATGGCCAGCCAGGGGGCGCAGAACTTCATTTTCTTCATCGCGGTTCTGTCGACGGCGGTCGGATTGCTGAACCTGTTTCCGATCCCGGCATTGGATGGCGGGCATCTCGTGTTCTACGCCTATGAAGCCATTGCAGGGAAACCACCCAGTGATGGGGCCTTGCGGGTGCTCATGGGGGTAGGGATCACCTTAATTCTCACCCTCATGCTGTTTTCAGTGAGCAACGATCTGTTCTGCTAATTGTGGCGCGCGGCGCAAGATTGGGCCGCAATATTGCCTCATTCTGACGTTATGGTTTTTGCGTCTGAGGGAAAAGCCATGACCAAAACGCTGAAAAAATCGTATCAGAGCTTTAGCTTCCTGTTCGTGCTGAATTGGGATGTTCTGCTGAGCTTTGCGGTTACGGCGTTGGCTATGGCAGGTGCCGCCTATCTGGCGGCCATGTGATTCTTACCGAAATTAACGTCGTCAATTTGAATGGCAGTCTTCGCGGCTGCTTCTATTTCGCCTTTTGACAAGCTCATTCAATCCCGCTACTCAGCATTAAAGTCTTAAATTCTGGGTAGAGCATAAAATGACTGACAGGCGAGGGGCGGGCACATCCTGCGGGCAGCAAATGCCAACAAACAATATTTTGTGGCAGGCGCTAGCGGTTCTTTTCCTTTTTGTTGCTGCAAGCTTAATGACTTTTCCGCATGCAGCACAGGCGCAAAACTATACGATCAATTCGTTTGATGTTGAGGGCAATCGCCGGATTGAAACCGGTACGATCATCGCCCGAACGGGAATCGAACCTGGCCAGACTGTAACAGCGGGCCAGCTCAACGATGCCTATCAGCGTTTGCTTGACAGTGGTGTATTTGAAACAGTTGAGCTGACGCCGCGGGGGTCTACGCTGGTCATCACAGTTCAGGAATATCCGACGATCAATCAGATCAGCATCGAGGGTAACGCCCGTGTCAAAGACGACGTGTTGTTGGACGTTATCGAATCTCAGCCGCGCCGCGTCTTTACCCCGCAGTTGGCCGAGTCTGACGCCGACATGATTGCTGAAGTGTATTCAGCCCAAGGCCGAGTTGCCGCGACCGTAATCCCTCGGATTATCCGCCGTAGCGACAACCGAGTTGATCTGGTTTTTGAAGTGGCAGAAGGCACGACCATTGAAGTGGAACGTGTCAGCTTTGTTGGCAACCGTGCCTTTTCGGACCGTCGTTTGCGCCGTGTTCTGGAAACCAAGCAGGCAACCTTCCTGCGGACGTTCTTCCGGAACGACACGTTCATCGGCGATCGTATCGAGTTCGACAAGCAAGTCATTCGGGATTTCTACCTTTCACGAGGCTATGTCGACTTCCGCGTGAACAGCGCCAACGTCGAGTTTACCCGTGAAAGGGATGCTTTTTTCCTGGTGATGAATGTAACCGAGGGTCAAAAGTTCTCGTTCGGTAAAATCACGACCGTCAGCGAAATTCCGGGCGTCGATCCGGCACCTTATCAGGACGCGCTGAAGATCAAACCCGGCGTGACATATACGCCGACGCTTGTTGAAAACTCGATTACAAGACAGGAGCGACTGGGCCTGAAGCAAGGCGTGGATTTCCTTCGGGTGGAACCACGTGTTACGCGCAATGACCGCGATCTGACTTTGGATGTCGAATTTGTTCTGACAAAAGGTCCTCGGATCTTTGTCGAGCGGATCGATATTGAAGGCAACACAACCACCCTGGACCGAGTGATCCGGCGGCAGTTTGACACTGTCGAAGGTGACCCGTTCAACCCACGCGAAATCCGTCAGGCTGCGGAGCGTATCAATGCCTTGGGCTTCTTTGCTGTTGCCGAAGTCGAACCACGCGAGGGATCGTCGCCAAGCCAGGTCATTCTGGATGTAGACGTTGAAGAACAACCCACCGGCTCCTTGAGCCTCGGAGGCAGCTACTCGGTTACGGACGGTTTCGGGATTGCAATTGGTCTGAACGAATCCAACTTCCTGGGCCGTGGCCAGAACCTTGGTGTCTCGATCTCCACCGCGCAGGACTCGGAACAATATACGCTCAGCTTTACAGAGCCCTATCTGCTGGGCCGCAAGCTGCGCTTTGATCTTGGTCTGGGGCTGTCGGCTACCAATTCCGGGTTTGCAAGCTACGACACAAGCAGTCTTTTCTTTGCACCGCAGCTGACCTACGCGATTGGTGAATTGTCGGCTCTGCGGGTTCGCTATGGCTGGGACCGCAGCGAGATGACGCAGCAGGACAATGAAGTTAACGGTGCGGTGATTTCTTCTGAAATTGCGCAGGGCAAACGGACGTCCAGTTCCTTGGGACTGTCCTACATTTATGACAGCCGTCTCGGCGGCCTGGACCCCAACACTGGCGTTCTGTTTGAAGTAGGTGTTGATGCTGCTGGGCTTGGTGGGGACAACAAATACTTCAAGACCACGGCGCGTGGTATCGCGCAAACCCGGGTTTGGAACGAAGAGGTGGTGCTTCGGGCAACGATGGAACTGGGCGCTCTGCACTGGCGCGGAAACGATTTCAGCCGTACCGTTGACCGGTTTGTGCTGGGCCCCAATACTTTCCGGGGTTTCGAACCTGCGGGTATCGGACCGCGTGACCTGTCCAACGGTCAGGATGACG
This sequence comes from Ruegeria sp. THAF33, assembly GCF_009363615.1. Taxonomy (NCBI): domain Bacteria; kingdom Pseudomonadati; phylum Pseudomonadota; class Alphaproteobacteria; order Rhodobacterales; family Roseobacteraceae; genus Ruegeria; species Ruegeria sp. THAF33. The sequence continues at coordinate 1,443,923 of NZ_CP045384.1, forward strand.
CGATCGGGGGCAACTACTACTGGGTTGCCCGTTTCGAAACCGACTTCCCGCTGGGTCTTCCCGAGGAACTCGGTCTACGCGGTGGCTTGTTCTATGATGTTGGCAACCTCTACAACATCGACAACGTCAATACGGCAGGTGCAACTATTGTCGGTGCAAACGGATCGATCCGGCACGTGATTGGGATTTCGGTGCTCTGGGAAACTCCATTCGGGCCGTTGCAGTTCAACTTTTCGCAGCCTCTCAAGAAAGAATCTTTCGACAAGGAGCAGAACTTTGACTTCACGATCCAGGCCCGGTTCTGATCCGCGATGCTGAACAGATTGCTTGGCAGAACACGGGGCCCGCTTTGGGCCCTGTGTGCATTTGTGACGATGGTCTCGGCGCCTTTGGCAAATGCACAGCAGCTTGGTGTGCCACAAGCCAGTGTTGTCACCCTGTCCAGTGAAGAGCTGTTTGCCAAGTCCGCCTTTGGACAGCGCGTTTTTCGCGAAATTGAAAAGGAAAGCGCCTTACTGGCCGAAGAAAACCAACGGATTGTCGCGGAACTGAGCCGCGAAGAAAAGGAACTCACCGAGCAGCGCGCCACCATGTCGGCCGACGAGTTCCGCCCCCTGGCCGAGGCGTTTGATCTCAAGGTTCAGTCCCATCGCGAGGGGCAAAGGGCAAAGCTGGATGTTCTGGCCCGTCGCAGCGAAGAAGCCCAGCAGACCTTTTCCGAAATTGTGCGCCCGGTGCTTGTCGATCTGTTGCGCGAAATCGGGGCCAGCGTGATGATCGAGCGATCCAATGTCGTCGTCAGCACGTCCGACATCACCGAAGCCGCAATCATCCGAATAAACGCTGCGATAGGTGACGGAAGCGATTTACAAGAGGGTCAGGGCGAATAGGTTCGCTTGCCCTTGCAGTGCTGTATTGCTAACCACGCAAAAAAAGAAACATCCAAAACGGGATATCTGCATCATGAGCACTGAAACCAAAAGCGCAGACATTCAGCTGATCCAGAGGATCCTGCCGCACCGCTATCCGTTTTTGCTGGTCGACAAGGTGGTAGATATCTCGGGCTATCAGTCGGCGCGTGGAATCAAAAACGTCACCATGAACGAACCGCATTTTCAGGGGCATTTCCCCGGTACGCCTATCATGCCGGGTGTCACGATTGTCGAGGCGATGGCGCAGACCGCCGGTGTGATGCTGGGTGTGGGAATGGACGTCATCGACACCGAGTTGTTGATTTACTTCATGAGCATCGACAAGTGCAAATTCCGCCGCAAGGTTGTGCCCGGTGATGTGCTGGAAATGCATGTGGAAACCGTACGTGGGAAAAAAGGCGGAAAGCTGTTCAAATTCAGCGGCCGTGCAACTGTCGAAGGCGAAGTCGCCGCCGAGGCGGAATTCTCGGCCTATGTCGACTGGGATATGGAAAAAACAACATGAACGGAGTCCATCCCAGCGCAATTATTGAAGAAGGTGCGCAGATTGGGCAGGATTGCATCATCGGTCCATTCTGCCACGTGGGCCCACAGGTGAAACTGGGCGATCGGGTCGAGTTGAAATCGCATGTGGTCGTGACGGGCGACACCTCGATTGGCGAAGATACCGTTGTGTTCAATTTCTCGGTGATTGGTGAGATCCCTCAGGATCTGAAATTCAGTGGCGAAAACACCCGGCTTGAGATTGGCAAACGCAACCGCATTCGCGAGCATGTGACAATCAATACCGGGACGGAAGGTGGCGGAGGGGTCACGCGGATCGGTGACGACTGCTTGTTGATGGCGGGTGTTCACGTGGCCCATGACGTTCAGATCGGCAACCGTGTGATCATGGTGAACCATGCCGGCGCGGCGGGGCATTGCATCGTCGAAGACGACGTGATCGTCGGTGGCATTTCGGGGTTGCATCAATGGGTGCGCGTTGGACGCGGGGCCATTATTGGCGCGCTGACCATGGTGCCGAAAGATGTTATTCCTTACGGTCTGGTACAGGCGTCGAGGGGTGAGCTGGATGGCCTAAACCTCGTCGGTCTCAAGCGCAAGGGTGTATCGCGTGAAGATATCTCGGCGCTGCGTGCGGCCTTCAAGGAATTGTCCGACGGCGAAGGCACCTTTATGGATCGCGCCAGCCGGATCGGTGAAGGCAACGAAAGCGACTATGTGCAGCAGATCGTGGATTTCGTCACCGGCCACAGTGACCGATCCTTCCTGACCCCGAGGAAATAGGGTCATGCTTGCGTTGATTGCGGGAACCGGGGCGCTGCCGACCGAAGTTGTTGCGCAGTTGACAGAACGCCCTTTGATCTGCGCGATGGAGGGGTTTCTGCCGGACACCCTGAGTGCGGATGTCGTGTTTCCTCTGGAACAGCTGGGCAGTTTCATCGCTGACCTGAAGGCGCGGGGCGTGACCGATATCTGTCTGGCTGGCGCTGTTCGGCGCCCGCCAATCGACCCCTCGCGCATTGACGCCGCGACGCTGCCATTGGTTCCGATCATCCAAAAGGCCATCCTGTCCGGGGATGACGGCGCTTTGCGCGCCGTGATCGGAATTCTTGAAGGGGCCGGCCTCACCCTCAGGGCCGCGCATGAGATCGCGCCCGGTTTGTTGCCGCCTGTGGGATGTCTGACCGAAGCCCAGCCCTCGGACGCCGACATGGCCGACGCTGACCGCGGCGCCGGGATTCTTCGGGCAATGGGGGCGGCGGATACGGGGCAGGCCTGCGCCGTGTCCAAAGGTCAGGCGCTGGCCATCGAGGGGGTGTTCGGCACCGCGTGGATGCTGCAATCCCTGACCCAACGCCCCGACGCTGGCGGCGGCATTCTGTTCAAAGGTCCCAAACCCGATCAGGATCGGCGCGCCGATTTGCCCGCCATCGGGCCGGAAACTGTTACCGACACGGTTGCGGCAGGTTTGTCCGGGATCGTTTTGGAAAAAGGCGGTGTACTGGTTCTGGAAAAAGAGCGTGTCATCGCTGAATGCAACCGTCTGGGTCTGTTTCTCTATATCCGCGAGCGGGCGGTCTGATGCGTGTCTTTCTGGTCGCCGGTGAACCTTCGGGCGACCGGTTGGGCGGCGCGCTGATGGAGGGGTTGAAAACCCTGGTGCCCGAGGTTGAATTCGACGGTGTGGGAGGCCAGCTGATGCAAGCGCAGGGCCTGCGCAGCCGGTTCCCGATGTCCGAACTCTCGGTCATGGGGCTTGTCGAAGTGCTGCCGAAGTTTTTTCACCTGAAACGGCGGATATCCGAGACGGCACAGGCGGTGCTGGACACGATACCTGATGTATTGATCACCATAGACAGCCCGGATTTCAGCTTGCGCGTCGCCAAAATCGTAAAAGCCAACAGCAAAATCCGAACCGTGCATTATGTTGCCCCCAGCGTCTGGGCCTGGCGCCCCGGGCGTGCAGACAAGATGGCAAAGGTCATCGACCATGTGCTGGCGCTTCTTCCTTTTGAACCTCCGTACATGGAGCGGGCAGGGATGGAATGCGACTTTGTCGGCCATCCAGTGGTTGGCGAACCGATAGCAACACCTGACGAGATCGCCGCCTTCCGCCACCGCTTTGATCTGGGCAATGCGCCGATCCTGCTGGCCTTGCCAGGGTCTCGGCGGGGTGAGATTGAACGTCTGGCAGAGTCTTTCGGCGGCGCGTTGCGGTTGTTTTTCGATGACCACCCGAATTACCGCGTGGTGATCCCGACCGTAGGTGCGACAACCGATCTGATAAACGACCTGGTGCCAGAATGGCCAGGCACTCCCGTGGTGCTGGACCCCCGCCAGGTGGGGGCAGAGCAAGCCACGGCCGACAAACGAGCAGCCTTTGGCGCCGCAGATCTTGCGCTTGCTGCTTCGGGAACGGTCTCGCTGGAACTTGCGGCGCAGAATACACCGATGGTCATTGCGTACAAACTCAACTGGCTGACGCAGAAAATGGCGGAACGGATGGTCAAGCTGGACACCGTTACACTGGTCAATCTGGTTTCGGAAACACGCGCCGTGCCGGAATGCCTGCTGGATGACTGTCAGCCTCAAAAAATCGCCGAAGCCTTGCGAAAGGTGGCCGGCGCGCCCGATGCGCAACAGCATGCCATGAACCTGACCATGGACAGGTTGGGGCGTGGGGGCGAAGCACCCGGCTTGCGCGCGGCGCGGGCGGTTTTGAACAGAATGCAGCCACGCAATGCTTGATCACGCGCTGTTTGCAGTCTCTGCGGGGATCGCGATGATCTCTACCAATCTGGACAATCTGGCTGTCTTGTTGGGCTTGATTCTGGTGATGGAACAGCGCCGTGCGATCGTGGGCTTTGCCGTCGCACAGACGATCGTACTTTCCCTGGCCATGACCGTGGCCGTGGGCCTGAACCAGAGCGGCCTTCCGTTTTGGATCGGCTATCTTGGCCTTGTCCCACTGGTGTTTGGCTTGCGCGGAATCTGGCATCAGTTTCGTGAGGCGGACACCGAAGGTGCGGAGTCAAAAGGGGCGGTGACTTCGGTGGTGACGCTTTTCCTGAGCCTCTCGATAGACAGTTTTGCGGTAATGACCCCTCTGCTTGCGGATTCGGCGCCGTCCTATCGGGTTGTTGCGTTGATCGGTGCGGCCAGCGCAGCCGCCTTGCTGGTTGTTGTTGCGGCATGGGGGGCGCCCCACGCCAAAAGCCTTGGCCCACGCGTTGCCCGGCTGGATCGGATTGCGCCCTATATCATGGTCTGCGTCGGGCTTTATATTCTCTTCAATTCTCCAACCGATATGTTGTGACCCGGCGAAGAGAGCGCTTCGTCTCGCATATGTGACCTGCAAGGTCTGTTGCTGGGGCGCAGGTCCAAGGTATCGTGACCCAGAAAAGGAGCTTTCGACATGACCCGCATCCCCCCTTTGTCGGATCAGGAAATGACGGCCGACGCGCGCGCGTCCCACGCTGCATTGGGCGCCTACGGACCATTTGACAACTGGGCCCGCGTCGCAGCGTATTGCCCTCCGGTTCTGAACCACGTCACGGGAATGCTGACGACCCTGCGAGAGCAGGAGAACCTGCCGCGCCGTGCGTTGGAGCTGGCGATGGTGACGGTTTCAAAACTGAATGCCTGCGATTATTGCGTCTCGCATCACACACCGCTGCTGACCGTGGCGGGGCTGAGCCCCGAAGGGGCGGCGCGTCTGCCGGACGTCGAGGATCATCCGGAACTGGATGCCTGTGACAAGGCGGTCGTGCGCTATGCCGAAGCCGTGACGATCCGGTCGGGCCGTATGAAGGATGCCGAAGTGGCGGATCTGAGGGAATGGTTCACCGATGCCCAGATCGTTGAGCTGACCTGGCGCATCGCCTTGTGCGGTGCGTTCAATCGGTTCAACGATGCATTGCAGATTCAGATCGAACCCGAGGTCGAGCCGGTTTCAGCCTAATACCCACGCCAGATCCAGCCGCCGCCGAACACGCGGCTGCCTTCGTTTGCGTAAAATACGCAGGCCTGCCCTGGCGAGATTCCTTCCTCGGGGGTCAGCAGTTCGACCTCGGCCGTGGTGTCCGACAGCGGCCGAATGATTGCCTCGCGTGGCGGGCGGGTCGAGCGGACTTTGACGGACAGATGCCATTCATCGCGTGACGAGAAGGGTTCATCGCCCAGCCAGTTGATCTCGCGCACCGGAACGACGCGCGTTGCCAGCATCTCTTTCGGGCCGACAACGACCTGCTTTTTGTCGACGTCCAGTTTGACGACGTAAAGCGGCTCGCTGAGGCCGCCGATACCAAGACCGCGACGTTGCCCGATCGTATAGTGGATCACGCCGTTGTGCTGCGCCAGTACGCGGCCATCGGCGTGAACGATCTCGCCGGGTTCCGCGGCTCCGGGGCGCAGTTTTTCGATGACGCTGGCATAGTTGCCGTCGGGCACGAAGCAGATATCCTGGCTGTCGGGCTTGTCCGCCACCGACAGCCCATACTGCGCCGCCATCTCACGGGTTGCGTCTTTTGACGGCAGGTGGCCCAGCGGGAAGCGCAGAAAATTCAATTGCTCTGGCGTGGTCGAGAACAGAAAATAGGACTGATCGCGATTGGCGTCTTCGGCGCTGTGCAGTTCCGGTCCGTTGGCGCCCATCTTGCGCTGAATGTAATGGCCGGTGGCCATGCAGTCTGCCTCGAGATCCTTGGCGGTTTCCAGAAGGTCCTTGAATTTCACGCGCTCGTTGCAGCGGATGCAGGGAACCGGCGTCGCGCCGGCCAGATAGCTGTCGGCAAACTCGTCGATCACGGCATCCTTGAAGATGTTCTCGTAATCCAGAACGTAATGTGGAAATCCCCGTTCTTCCGCCACGCGTCGCGCATCATGAATATCGATTCCAGCGCAACAGGCACCTTTCTTGGCCAATGCCGCGCCGTGGTCATATAGCTGCAAAGTCACACCGACCACATCATAGCCCTGATCGGCCAGATAGGCCGCGACAACGGAACTGTCGACGCCCCCCGACATCGCCACAACGACCCGCGTTTCCGAGGGTGGTTTGGCAAAGCCAAGCGAGTTCAGCGGGGTCTCGGTATCGAGGGCCATTGCAGATTCCAGTCCGGGTTAAGAAAGACCGGCAGAATATAGGAAAATTCTACACACTCTCAAGGGGCGGTTTCACGCGACTTTAAGTAGGCTGAGGGCAGCTTTGGTGCAGCAAGAAGGGTAAAGCGATGTATTTGCACAAAGTTGAAGGGCCAAGGTCTGTTGCTCTGCCGGATGGATCCATTTTGACGCATGCGGATTTGCCGCCCGCGAACACAAGGCGATGGGTGGCGTCACGCAAGATTCTTGTCGTGCGTGGGGTGCTTTACGGGCTGATCAGCCTGTCTGACGCAAAAAAGAAATACGGCCTGAGCGACGAAGAATTCAACGGTTGGGTTTCTTTGGTCGCGGAACACGGCGCCGAGGCGTTGAAGGCGACGGCGCTAAAAAAGTATCGACAACCTAAAGGAGAGTGTGAATAAATGATTCAACGGTAACGTCAGATTAACCATTCTTGGTCAGGTTTAATTTTAATTGGAATTATTGACCCGAATTGGAGCAGTGAAAAATGCGCATACTTCTAGTCGAGGATGATCCGACCACGTCCAAAAGCATCGAACTGATGCTGACGCATGCGAACCTGAACGTCTATGCGACGGATCTTGGCGAAGAAGGAATCGATCTGGCGAAACTCTATGACTACGACCTGATCTTGCTGGATTTGAACCTGCCGGACATGAACGGGCACGAGGTTCTGCGCCAGTTGCGGATCGCCAGGGTGGAAACGCCGATTCTGATTTTGTCCGGTGCTGATGATACCGAAAGCAAGATCAAGGGATTCGGCTTTGGTGCCGATGATTATCTGACCAAACCCTTCCATCGCGAAGAACTGGTGGCACGCATCCATGCCATCATCCGCCGTTCCAAAGGGCATTCGCAATCGATCATTCATACAGGGCGAATTGCGGTGAACCTTGATGCAAAAACCGTGGAAGTGGATGGCAAGACGGTTCATTTGACCGGCAAAGAATACCAGATGCTCGAGCTGCTCAGCCTGCGCAAGGGGACGACTTTGACCAAGGAAATGTTTCTGAACCACCTGTATGGCGGAATGGATGAACCTGAACTGAAAATCATTGATGTTTTCATCTGCAAACTGCGCAAAAAGCTCAGCAATGCGACCGGCGGAGAGAACTATATCGAAACCGTCTGGGGCCGTGGCTATGTGCTGCGAGATCCGCAAAGCAACACGCTGGACGAAACACGGATGGCGGTCGGGCTTTGATTTGAACCACCCGTGCCGCCGGTGGTCCAGGGCGGCACATTGCACTCACGGCTCAGCACGTCTGGACCTGGCCATGGCCTCGCCCTATCACTGAGGTCCAAGTACGCGTGACAGGGCGAGGCCATGAGCAACTTAATTTCCATATCCGAGCTGACGGAAGATGAGGCGCGTGCCGAGCTTGCACGTCTGGCCGAACTATTGTCGAAAGCAAACACGCTGTATCACACGGCTGATGCGCCTGACATGTCGGATGCCGACTATGACGCTCTCAAACGGCGCAATGCCGAGATAGAAGCGCGCTTCCCTCATCTCAAGCGTCCCGACAGCCCGACGGATCAAGTGGGTGCAAAGCCTGCTGATGGTTTTTCGAAAGTCACGCACGCCGTGCGCATGATGTCGCTGGGCAACGCTTTCGATGATGACGACGTGGCCGATTTCGACAGGTCGATCCGGAAATACCTGGGCATTGGGGCTGGTGAAAGTCTGGCCTACACCGCCGAACCCAAGATTGATGGCCTGTCGCTGTCATTGCGGTATGAAAACGGACGGCTTGTTCAGGCTGCCACGCGCGGAGATGGTGAAGTCGGTGAAAGCGTAACTGCCAACGCCCGCACGGTATCCGATATCCCGCAGCACCTGAAAAACGCGCCCGAGGTTCTGGAAGTCAGGGGTGAGGTTTACATGTCTCACGCGGATTTCGAGGCGTTGAACGCGCGGCAGGCAGAGCGCGGCGGAAAACCCTTTGCCAATCCAAGAAACGCGGCGGCGGGGTCTTTGCGGCAACTGGATCCGGAAATCACGCGCGCGCGCCCGTTGCGTTTCTTTGCTTACGCCTGGGGAGAGGTTTCAGAGCCATTGTCTGACTCGCAGATGGGGGCGATCGAGCGGTTGAAATCACTTGGATTTTCGACGAATCCCCTGACCCGCTTGTGCAAAACGACGCAAGAGATGCTGGAGCATTACCGGGATATCGAAGCGCAACGTTCCACCTTGGGCTATGACATCGACGGGGTCGTCTACAAGGTGAATGATCTGTCGCTTCAGGCGCGTTTGGGGTTCCGCTCAACCACGCCGCGATGGGCGATTGCTCACAAGTTCCCGGCCGAACTGGCCTGGACGAGGCTGGAAGCGATCGACATTCAGGTCGGTCGTACAGGCGCGCTTAGCCCGGTTGCACGGTTGCATCCGGTGACGGTGGGCGGTGTTGTTGTGTCCAACGCCACCTTGCACAACGAAGACTATATCGCGGGGCGCGATGCCAAGGGCGGCGCGATCCGCGATGGCAAGGATATTCGTGTCGGTGACTGGGTTCAGGTATACCGCGCCGGGGATGTGATTCCGAAACTGTCAGATGTTGATCTGTCCAAGCGCCCGGCCGGTTCGCAGCCCTTTATCTTTCCGACGCGCTGTCCGGAATGTCAAAGCGAGGCGATCCGTGAAGAAGGTGATGCGGTCCGTCGCTGCACCGGTGGTTTGATTTGCCCCGCGCAGGCCGTTGAAAAGCTGAAACATTTCGTCTCGCGCAAGGCGTTTGACATAGAAGGCCTTGGCGCGAAACAGATCGAGATGTTCTATGATGATCCGATCCTTCCGATAAAGACTCCGGCGGATATCTTTACATTGGAACAGCGTGACAGGGCCAATCTGGCACGGCTGAAAAACCGGGATGGGTGGGGGGAAACCTCGGCCAGAAATCTGTTTGCCGCGATCGACGAAAAGCGGACTATTCCATTTGCGCGCCTGTTGTTCGCTTTGGGCATTCGACATGTCGGCGAGGTCGGAGCGCGCGATCTGGCGCTGTTTTACCGCGATTGGGAGACCATGACGCAGGCCCTGGACACCGCCCGCCCGGCAGCTCTGGCTCAGCGGCAAGCGGATGAGGCCGAGGATGCCGAACGGGCGGCCGCGCTGGCAGAAGGTCGTCGGGCACGTGTCAAGGAAGTGCGGGATGCGGCCATAACCGCGGCGCGCGTTCCGCCGGATGCCAATGCCGCCTGGGCTGAATTGATCGGAATAGACGGGATCGGCGCAACGCTGGGTCTGTCCCTGTCCGATGCGTTTTCGAACGTGGAAGAGAGGCGCGCGTTCAATACGTTGCGCAAGGAACTGACAATCGTCGCACCTGATGCGCCCGCCTCAGACAGCCCGGTGGCTGGCAAGACGGTCGTGTTCACCGGCACTCTGGAAAAGATGACCCGCGCCGAGGCAAAGGCACGGGCCGAGGCGTTGGGTGCGAAGGTTTCCGGTTCCGTCAGCAAGAAAACAGATATTCTGGTCGCCGGGCCCGGTGCGGGTTCGAAAGCCAGGAAAGCGGCAGAGCTGGGTATCGAAACCCTGGATGAGGATGGCTGGTTGCAGCTGATCGAAGGCGCATGAGCGGGAGGCCGGAACAGCTGTTCCCGCTGTTTGCGGGGCTTGAAACACTCGAGGGCGTCGGCCCCAAGACCGCGCAAGTTCTGGAACAGGCCGGCGTTGAGAGCCCACGCGACGTTCTGTTCGGCCTACCTTATGCCGTCGTCGACCGACGTCGGCGAGAGACGATTCAGGGCGTCGATCTGCCTGCGACGTTGACGGTTGAAGTGACGGTCGGCCCACACAGGCCGCCTCGAAACAAGGGTGGCGCATACCGCGTGCATGTCGAAGACAGCCAGGCCGATTTTCAGCTGGTTTTCTTTCACGCGCGCGGGGACTATCTGAAGAAAGTACTGCCTCAGGGCGCGCGCCGTGTGATATCGGGCAAGCTGGAGCTGTTCGACGGCATGGCTCAGATGGTGCATCCGGATCATATGTTGCCGGTCGAGCAAGCCAGTGAAATTCCGGAATTCGAACCGGTATATCATCTGACACAGGGGCTGACTCAAAAAACGGCCTTCAAGGCCACCCGCAGCGCATTGGCGCGGGCGCCAAAGCTGGCGGAATGGATCGACCCGGCGCAGATGGCACAGCAAAACTGGCCGGATTGGATCTCGGCAATTCGTGCCGGTCACAATCCTCAGGGGGCTGATGATGTCTCACCATTTGCGCCCGCGCGTCAGCGCCTGGCCTATGACGAGTTGTTCGCCCATCAGATGACGCTGGCTCTGGCGCGTCAGCGAGAGCGGAAATCCCGTGGTGTCGTCAGCGTAGGGACAGGCGCGTTGCAATCCAGGGTGTTGGCCAGCCTTCCTTATCGTCCGACCAGCGCACAAAGCCGCGCGATCGAGGAAATCGCGGCCGATATGGCATCGGATTCCCGCATGAACCGATTGTTGCAGGGTGATGTGGGGGCCGGCAAGACATTGGTGGCCTTCATGGCCCTTCTGATTGCAGTCGAGGCCAAAGGGCAGGGCGTGATGATGGCCCCGACCGAGATACTCGCCCGCCAGCACCTAGAAGGGTTGCGACCGCTGGCGGAAGAGGCCGGAGTGGTGCTGGAACTGCTCACCGGGCGTGACAAGGGCGCAGAGCGGCGCGCCAAGCTTGAGGCTTTGAAAAATGGCAATATCCAAATTCTGGTTGGCACCCATGCCGTGTTTCAGAGTGATGTTGAATTCAAAGCGCTGTGCTTGGCCATAGTTGATGAACAGCACCGGTTCGGCGTGCGCCAGAGGATGGAGCTGTCGGAAAAAGGGCAGGGCGCGGATGTTCTGGTGATGACCGCCACCCCGATTCCACGCAGTCTGGCGCTGGCGCAATATGGCGATATGGATGTCTCGGTGCTGGACGAAAAGCCGCCGGGGCGCAAACCGATCAAGACAGCGATTGTCAGTACGCAGCGCATGGACGAGGTCGTGTCGCATCTGCGTCGGGCGATTGATGAGGGGCGGCAATGTTATTGGGTCTGCCCTTTGGTCGATGAATCAGAGGTTTCAGATCTGACGGCAGCTGAAGAACGGTTCAAACGCTTGCGTGCCATATTGGGCGAAGGTGTGGTCGGGCTGGTTCACGGGCAAATGCCGCCGTCGGAAAAAGACGCGGCAATGTCCGCATTCCAGAACGGGGACACCAAGGTTCTTGTGGCCACGACCGTCATAGAAGTGGGGGTCAATGTGCCCAATGCCACGATCATGGTCATCGAACGGGCCGAAATCTTTGGTCTGGCCCAACTGCATCAATTGCGCGGCCGCGTGGGCCGGGGTGATGCGGAATCGACGTGTTTGTTGATGTATCAGCCGCCGCTCAGCGAGGGGGGGCGCAAAAGGCTGGAGGTTCTGCGTGAAACCGAAGACGGGTTCCGTATTTCGGAAACCGATCTGGAGATGCGCGGCGCCGGGGATCTGATCGGAACTGCGCAGTCCGGTCTGCCAAAGTTCCGCATTGCGGATCTCGAGCGTCAGGCCGGCTTGATGGCCGTGGCCCAATCCGATGCCCGGGCATTGCTGAATGCGGATCCCAAGCTGACCTCGGCCCGGGGGCGCGCGGCGCGCGTACTTTTGTGGCTGATGAAGCAGGATCAGGCGATCCGTTTGATTTCAGTAGGTTAGGCAAAAAGTTCCGGAAAGTTCACAAATGTTCTTAAAAAGTTCTTTACCGACTCGGATAAATATGAGAACAAAAGGTCAACAAAGGATTAAAGCTCTGACCGGAGGTGATACTATGCTGACCCAGATCAAGACCGTATTCAGCCGCTCACAATCGACGATCCTACAGGATGCCGTGGGCGTGATGTCTCTGGTCGTGATCCTGATGGTCGCCTTGCACCTGCCGGTTGGCTTCTAAACCTTTCTGCCTGCGATCTCGTGCCGAAAAAACCGCGCTGTCATCCCCATTTCAGTCAAGGGTGACCTGCCTGTCCCAAACCCCTTGAGGGGCCTTGCCTCGGCCCCGTGCGGTAATCCGGACCCCACGCGAGACACGCAATGCCTACCGCCGCCCTTTCGCCCGGAAGGTGCGGCGGTTTTTTTACAACTGGCCGGTTTTGAAAATCTCAAGCAATGCGGACAGGACCGAATTGACCGCGACCGAGGCTAGGATCATCCCCATGATACGGCTGATGATCGCTGCTCCTGAATGGCCAATCAGGCGGATGATCGGTTCGGCCAGAAGCATGAGAACGAAGGCAACTACTAAAACCGACAGCATGACCAATGCGGTAATCCCCTGATCGGCTGCACTGTATCTATGGTTGTCCGTCAGGATCACCACTGCAAGCATCGCGCCGGGCGAGGCCAGAGACGGAACCGCAAGAGGAAATATCGCGGGATTCTGCTTGTGATACTTATCTTCCTGATCCTCTTCGGCCTGACGCTGTTCTATGTCTTGTTTGCTTTCGCCAAAGATCATGGTCAGAGCGAACAGAAACAGGATGATGCCGCCTGCGACCTGAAATGAATTCAGTCCTATATCCAGCGCTTCGATCAGCAATTGCCCAAACACGAGAAAGAACAAAAGGACACCGGCGCTTATTATCGATGCCAACAGCGCTGTTTTGCGACGCGCGGCGGCCTCCAGCCCCGCAGTGACGGCAATGAAAACGGGAATAGTTCCAATCGGGTCAATCACGACCCAAAGAGTTACAAAATGCTCGAGTAGATTTTCCAAAACCCATCCCTCCTTAAATTTAAGCGGAAGGTAAACGGGTTTACATCAAATAGCTATGATCAGGCGCAATCTGCCTGTTCGGCCTGCGCCATGGCTTCGGCGGCGGCATCCAGCGCCAGCAGAATTGACGCGTGGCGGTTCTTGTAGTCCCGCGCCGGCATCAGGACCTCAAGACCGTCAAACGGCGCATCCGGGGCGGGGCCGTCCTTTTTCAACATGGCAGCAAGCTGATCGCGCGCTGCTTCGACCTGCGCGCGCGTGGCACCAATGATCGCGTCGCCAACCACCGAAGCAGAGGCCTGCCCCAGCGCGCAGGCTTTGACATCCTGCCCGAAGGCGCTGACACGTCCATCCTGAACCTTCAGATCAACCGTCACGGTAGAGCCGCAAAGAGGCGAGCGTTTCTTGACCGTTGCATCCGGGTTTTCCAACCGATCCAGATGCGGGATGTCCGCCGCCAACGCCAGAATGCGTCCGGAATACAGCTTGATCAGGTCGTTTTCGCCGCTCATGGCTTTCCCTCGTCGTGTGTTCCTCATACATAGTGGCCAGCCCAACGGATGCAAAAGGTTTTTGTCATGTCTCACCCCGTCGCGTTTGATCCATCGACTCTGAAATATAACGAGGCGGGACTGATTCCGGCAATTGCGCAGGATGAGGTGTCGGGCGAAGTTCTGATGATGGCATGGATGAACGCACAGGCCATTGAAAAGACGCTGGAAACGGGCAGGGTGACCTATTGGTCGCGCTCGCGCCAGTCTTTCTGGATCAAGGGCGAAACTTCGGGCCATGTGCAGGAACTGGTGGATTTCCGCATCGACTGTGACCGCGATTGCCTGTTGGTTCTGGTGCGTCAAACCGGTGCTGCCTGTCACACCAATCGCCGGACGTGCTTTTATACTGCGGTGCGGGACGGAGCCGAGACCGAACTGATGGCCCCGATGGCGTAACCGAGCCAGATCAAAGTCCCACCATATGCCGGATGTCTGCCGGGCTGGCACCATCGGCCCGGTATTTCGCGATGGCACGCGCATCGTCGCGTTTCGCCAGCCGTTTGCCGGCGTCATCGCGGATCAGATCGTGATGATAATACGCAGGCGTCGGCAAATCCAACAGCACCTGAAGCAGCACATGGATGCGGGTGGCTTCGAACAGATCCTGACCTCGGACTACATGGGTGATCCCCTGGGCAGCGTCGTCAAGAACGACGGACAAATGGTAGGACGTGCCCATGTCGCGGCGGGCCAGTACGATATCGCCGACATTGGTTTCCAACTCATCCGGGGTGAAAGAAATTGTTCCTGTTTCGCCACCGGGGCCGGAGCCCAGTTCCAAGAATTGGAATTTGGCCGGATCGTGGATTGTTCGACAGGCCTTGGTAACATCCAGTCGCAACACCTGGTCCCTTGGGTGAGGGTTTTGACTTAAGTCTGTGCCCTGGTTAATTTTTCGACACGTACCGGGATAGATAATTCCGTCTGGACCAAACAAGGGCGCGCCTTCCTGGGGCGCGCTTGCGGCGGCGGCAATATCTTTGCGATTGCACAGGCAAGGATACAGAAGACCTTTCATCCACAACCGCTCCAACGCGCGATCATAGATACTCAGCCGATCTGATTGACGCAGCACCGGTTCCGGCCATGTCAGCCCCAACCAATTGAGGTCATCATAGATCTGATCCTCCCAATGCGGACGCGAGCGGGACCGATCGATATCTTCGATGCGAAGCAAGAACCGGCCGTGTTCGGATCTGGCCATGTCGCTGGCGATCATCGCAGAATACGCGTGCCCAAGGTGAAGCGGGCCAGTCGGGGATGGCGCGAAACGCGTTACGAAAGTCACGCTTTTTCTATAACATACACGTCAGAGTTAAGGTTGATGCCGGGCAAGTGCGGCCCGTGTTCACGAAATAGCAAACGTGCGGCACCCATGTCGACCCAATCCGTCAGTCGGCAGGTGAATTTGTGATCTGACAGCGCATGGTCGTTCAGGGAAAACGCCAGCAACCCACCTTTGGGCAAGGCGTGCATCAACTGGTCGAATGTCTCGGGCGGGGCCGCGCCCTGACCGATGACACCGATGGCGGTGATCACCGAATACGTGCCGCGCCTGAGCGGGGCCGGTTTGGTGATGTCAAACCCGGTCAGGGTTCTGTAAACACCCTTGGCCTCTGCCTCTTCCAGCATTTTGGGGGTGGGGTCGATGCCATCGATGACCTCAAATCCCGCCGCCCGCAAGGCGAGACCGGAAAGCCCCGTTCCGCAGCCGAAGTCCAGAATCGGCGTTTGGGGGTGAGGGTGGAATTGCCACAAAGCCGCGGCCACCCGTCCCGGGGTTGCATATCCCTGTTCCGCGACCTCTTCTTCATAGGTCGCGGCCCAGTTCTGATAATGCGTTTCAGTGTCTTCAGGTGTGTCGAGATTGTAGGTGCTGTCCAGGAACTTGTCGCTCATCCGGTCATGCTAGGCCGAGATCACGCCGCGCGTCCAGTCAGCATTGATCCAACCAGGTTTGCCATTCAGTCTTGGCACGATCGGTATAGGCCTTGTACCGGTCTTTCCGGCCGCGCCGCCCGCCTTTCAGGCCGTCCACGGGGCGAAACAGGCCAAAGTTTACGTTCATCGGCTGAAACGTCTTGGCTTCGGCCCCGCCGGTAATGTGATGGATCAACGCACCCATTGCACTGTCTTTGGGCACTTCGGGCAAATCACGACCCTGTATTTCGGCGGCGGCCATGCGACCGGCAAGCAATCCCATCGCGGCGCTTTCAACATAGCCTTCGACGCCCGTAATCTGCCCGGCAAAGCGGATGTTGGGCTTGGATTTCAAGCGCATCTGTGCATCGAGCAGGGTAGGAGAGTTGATGAACGTGTTGCGGTGGATGCCGCCCAGCCGGGCAAAGCTGGCGTTTTCCAAGCCGGGGATCATGCGGAACACGTCGGTCTGGGCGCCGTATTTCATCTTGGTCTGAAACCCCACGATGTTGAACAATGTGCCCAACGCGTTATCGCGCCGCAACTGAACCACGGCATGGGGTTTGACGTCAGGCGCATGGGGGTTTGTCAGCCCAACAGGCTTCATCGGACCGTGGCGCAAGGTTTCGCGCCCGCGTTCGGCCATGACTTCAATGGGAAGGCAGCCATCAAAATAGCCTGCGGTCTCACCTTCGTGAAACTCGGTTTTGTCCGCTGCCAGAAGGGCGTCGATGAAAGCCTCGTACTGATCACGGTCCATCGGGCAGTTCAGGTAAGCCGTGCGTTCTTCCTCGGTCTCGCCTTTGTCATACCGGGATTGCATCCACGCTTTGCTCATGTCGATGCTGTCGGCATAGACAATGGGTGCGATTGCATCGAAGAAGGCCAGCGCGTCCGATCCCGTTTCCGCCCGGATGGCTTCTCCCAATGCGGGTGAGGTCAACGGGCCGGTCGCAAATATCCAATGGCCGTCATCAGGCAGCGAGGTGACTTCCTGATCGGTGACGCTCACGCGTGGGTGGGCGCGGAGTTTCGCGGTGACCGTTTCGGCAAACGGGTCGCGATCCACGGCCAGAGCCCCCCCGGCAGGAAGCCTGTGTGCGTCGGCTGTTCTCATGATCAGCCCATTGGCTGCCCGCATTTCCCAGTGCAGCAGACCGACGGCATTCTGTTCATCATCATCCGATCGGAACGAGTTCGAACACACCATTTCCGCCAGGTTTCCTGTCTGATGTGCGAAGGTGCCAACGGTGGGGCGCATTTCATGAATGATCACTTCAACGCCCATTTCAGCGGCTTGCCAGGTCGCTTCGGACCCGGCCATTCCACCGCCGACGATATGCAAAACTTGTGTCATGTGCAGCCACATAGGGCACCGCACACACAGGCGCAACTGCCGTATTGTATGTGACTGATTTGGTGGAGGGGTCTTGGGGTCGCCGCTGCGGGAATGTCAGCGCTGGTGAGAGAGACCAGCTGGAGGGACCTTCCGCCCACGGCGACCCAAAAGTGTCTTGAGGCCTTGGCCTCGACCCAGCTTTGCCACAGAGTTGCCCTTTTGAAAAGTGCAAAAATGAAGACAGTGGCAAAAAATGTTCAAAACAATTGCGTCATTGGGTCCAATTCGGGGGGCGCTTTTCAATAAAGGCGGAAATGCCTTCTTCTGTATCGCGGTACAACATATTCTGCGCCATTGCGTCTCCGGTATAGGCATAAGCCTGGTCCAAAGGCATTTGCAGTTGTTGATAGAACGCTTCTTTGCCGATCTTCACGGCCACGCCAAGCTTGGATGCGACCAGTTCCGCAAGCCCGTTGGCTTCTTGTTCCAGCAGCGCTTCTGGAACGACGCGATTTACCAGCCCCAATTCGGCGGCGCGCTCTGCTGAAATGAATTCGCCGGTGGTCAGCATTTCAAAGGCCTGCTTTCTGGGGATGTTGCGGCTGAGAGCCACCATCGGCGTGGAACAGAACAGGCCGATATTGACCCCGTTTACACCAAACCGTGTTCCTTCCGCCGCCACTGCCATGTCGCAGGTTGCAACCAGCTGACACCCGGCGGCGGTCGCAATGCCATGGACTTGCGCGATAACGGGTTGCGGCAGGGACTGGATCGACATCATCATCCGGGCGCAACGGGAAAAGAGATCCTGAAAGTAGGCCTTGCCGCCATCTTCGGATTGGCGTCCGGCCGTCATCTGCTTCAGGTCATGCCCGGCGCAAAACGCCTTTCCCGACCCTGACAGGACCACGGCCCGGATCGAGCCGTCGTCGCGCAGCGCATCAAGTTCGGCTTGCAGCGCAGCCAGCATCTCATCACTTAGTGCGTTCAGCCGGTCCGGGGCGTTCAGTGTCAGCCGTGCCACCGCGCCCGTGTCGTAACGTTCCAGAATTGCCATCTTGCCCTCCGTTCCCAAGTTGGGCCAACTCTAGGTCGGCAAGAGCAGGAGGGGAAGTATGGCTTTGGCAATGAATCGGGACGAACTGTCACAATACCTCAAAGAGGTGTTCCCGCAGGTGCACAAGGATTTCGTCGTCGAAGATTTGACCGAAGACACGATCACCATGCGCCTTGTGGTTCAGGAGCAGCATCTGCGGCCCGGGGGCACGGTATCGGGCCCGTCGATGTTCGGGCTTGCCGATGTCAGTGTCTATGCGATGGTTCTGGCACGAAAAGGGCGTCAGTCACTGGCCGTCACCACCAACAGTTCTTTTGATTTCCTGCGCAAGCCGGAAGGCGGCGCCGATATGATTGCGGCCTGTCGTTTGTTGAAGCTGGGAAAAACACTGGCCGTTGGGGATGTGCTTTTATACTCGGAAGGCAGTGATCTTCCGGTTGCGCGGGCAACGCTGACCTATTCCCTGCCGCCAGCAGGGTCCGCCGCCGCGAATTTCGGATAAAAAAGGCCGGGGACAGGCCCCGGCCCAGGAAGAGGTCCCAATAATTGGGACTGGGGATCAGTCAGGGCTGCCAGAAAAAGCGCTTTGTTTCCCGGCCAGCCTGATGGCGGGTCAGCCCGACGTCCTGAAGCAGACGGTCATCCAGATAGCTCAGATTGACGCGACTGCGGCGACGGCGTTCCCATTGAGTGACCGCCGCCGCAAACCGCACGGCCAGAGCCGCGAGCAGAGGCAGCCGTGGGCTGTCGTTCAGCAGCAGAAGGGCGGGGGTGTGCATTGTGCGTGTCATCTCGGAATTCCTTTCAAATTGTATTGACACAAAACAGTATTGCTTGGTACATAAATTTGATACATTCGAAATTGTGTCAAAGGCAAAGGAAGAATTGTAATGGATACAATTTGGCCGGAGGCTCTGCCAAAATCCAAGGGTCCGAAATACACATTGGTTGCTGACGCAATAAGAAAAGCCATTGGTGACAAGAAATTAGATGTTGGCGCCAAGCTTCCGCCGGTTCGTGAACTGGCGTATCGCCTGCAAATCACACCTGGTACAGTCGCACGTGCCTATACGATCCTGACTGACGAAGGCTTGCTCCACGCCGAGGTTGGGCGTGGTACATTTGTGGCCCCGCCGAAATCACCGATTCTAGATGATGTCTGGGCCAGGCAACTGCATCTGAGGGAAGACAAGTACAACGCCAATGTCAGCCTGTTCAGCCCGCGTTTGCCGGATGCGGGGCAGGTCGCGCTTATCCGGGAATGCCTGCAAAAGGTTTCGCAAGCTGATCCCGGGCTATTTCTGAATTACCCCACGCGGGACGCGTATATACCCATGAGGCAATCGGTCGTGGATTGGCTGTCGGATCTGCCGCTGGGCCCGCTGACCCATGACGACATCGTCTTGACCCATGGCGGGCAGAACGGATTGTGTCTGGTGTTCCAGACCATCCTGCGCGGACCCAAACCAATCGTGTTGGTTGAAGACCTCTCTTACGCCGGGTTCCGTCGGGCCGGAGAGTTGATGCGCGCCGAAGTCATTGGCGTCAAGATGGACAAATGGGGCATCGATCCGGCGTCGATGGAGCATGTTTTGCGGCAAACCAATGCTCAGGCCGTTTGCGTCTCGCCAGAAGTTCAGAACCCCACCGGCATCCACACGCCGCTGGCACGCAGGAAAGAGGTCGTGGACGTCGCCCGGCGCTTCGACCTTCAGATCGTGGAAGACGATTGCTATCGCATGGGGGAGGCGCGCGAACCCAGTTATCGCGCGCTTGCACCCGAGCGGGGCTGGCACGTGTCGTCCATTTCAAAGATACTCACACCGGCTTTGCGCGTGGGCTTTGCCATTGCCCCAAAGGATCGCAGCGTCGATCTGCGCCGATCGGCCGAATATGGGTATTTTGGCCTGGCTCAACCCTTGGCCGAACTTACCCGGTTGCTGCTGTCGGATCCGCGTACCCGCCAGATTGCACAGGATGTTCGCAAACGGATGGGCGATTATGTTCGGATCACCGTCAATGCGCTGGGTGGTTTCGATCTGAACTGGGCATCGGATGTGCCTTTCGTCTGGCTGAACCTGCCATCGGGGTGGCGGTCTGCCGCGTTCAGCCGCGCGGCAGAGCGGGAAGGCATTCAACTCAGATCAGCGGATGAGTTCGCCCTGCGCGACGGGCGCGCCCCAAACGCCGTACGTATCGCAATGAATGGCCACGTTTCGTTGGAACGGTTCGAGGACGCAATGCTGAGGTTGCGCGCTTTGCTGGACAATCCGCCTGAACAGATCAGCGTCTAGCATTCAACTCAGCGGCGGCGGGTCGCCAAAGAATCCGGCCAGATGGGCAATTTTTCCGTCCTCGTCCAATCGAATGAAATCATGCCCGGCCACCATGATTTCGCCGTCGGGGGCCACCATATGCCACTTGAAGTGGACGACATCATGGTGCGACACAGGACTGCTGGTGATTTCGACACGCCCATTCGAAGTCAAAAGGACTTCGCCGATATGTGCACTCAACTGCTCTCGGCCTGAAACATCGGCTGTCGGATCCACGTAACGACCGTTTTCCGCAAAGCACCGGGTCAGAAGCGCAAGCCGTTTTTCGGCGGACTCTTCCTGCCAGGCCGCGCCATAGTTTTCAATCGTGCGCATCAATTCCTGCATGCGACCCTCCGTGGTTGAGCATGATCAATTCCAACCGAGTGTATCAGAGTGTCGAAATTGGGGCGATTTCCGTGCTGAAAACGTGGGGTAAAATAATACCTATTTAACAAGCCATTGTTTTAAAACATTTTAAATGGCGTTTGGTCGCTTGACGTGGCGGTCACGGGTGTCTAGATACGCATCCATCGAATTCGGGCCGCCTCGCTTGGGGCGGTCTTTCACATCAAACAGGACTATCCTGCCATGAAAACCTTTTCTGCAACACCTGCAGACATCGACAAGAAATGGATCCTGATCGACGCCGAGGGCGTTGTTCTGGGCCGTCTTGCGTCGATCGTCGCCATGCGTCTGCGTGGCAAGCACAAAGCGTCGTTCACCCCGAACATGGACATGGGCGACAACGTCATCGTGATCAACGCTGACAAAATCCAGATGACCGGCAAGAAGCGCGAAGAAAACTTCTACTGGCACACTGGCCACCCGGGCGGCATCAAGTCGCGCACCAAACAGCAGATCCTGGAAGGTGCTCACCCCGAGCGTGTCGTGACCCAGGCGGTCAAGCGCATGCTGCCGGGCAACCGCCTGTCGCGCAAGCAGATGACCAACCTGCGCGTTTATGCCGGTGCCGAGCATCCCCACGAGGCGCAAGCGCCCGAAGTTCTGGACGTCAAGTCCATGAACAAGAAAAACACCCGGAGCTAATGACCGATGGCTGATCAGATCAATACTCTCGAAGAGCTGAGCGCCGTCGCAGGCGTTGAAACCGTGGCCGAAGAAGTCATCGTGCGTGAACCCGTACGTGACGAGCTGGGCCGTTCCTATGCCACCGGCAAGCGTAAAGACGCTGTTGCCCGCGTTTGGATCAAGCCGGGTTCCGGCAAGGTCACCGTGAACGGCAAGGATCAGGACGTCTATTTTGCACGCCCCGTTCTGCAACTGATCCTGCGCCAGCCGTTTCAGGTTGCTGGTGTAGAAGGCGAGTTCGACGTTGTCGCCACGGTCAAAGGCGGTGGCCTGACCGGTCAGGCCGGTGCGGTCAAGCACGGCATCTCGAAGGCGCTGCAACTGTACGATCCCAACCTGCGCGGCGCTTTGAAAGCTGCTGGCTTCCTGACCCGCGACAGCCGCGTTGTGGAACGTAAGAAATTCGGTAAGCGCAAAGCCCGCCGTTCGTTCCAGTTCTCCAAGCGTTAATTCGCCGGGGACACCCAACAAAGAAAGGGCTCGCAATTGCGAGCCCTTTTGCATTGTTTTGCGGGAGATCTTATTCTTCGTAAACCAGTTTCCACGCGCCGTTTTCAACGACATTGACGAAAACCGTATCCGCCCCCTGGTGATCATCCGGGCCATAGGTAATGTGGTTGCCGACCAGGTCATCCTGATAATCCAGTGACTCCATCGCTTCGATAAAGCTGTCATGGGTCAGGTCAGGGCCCGCGGCCTCAAGCGCCTTGACCATCATTTCGGCAGCGGAATAGCCCAACATGGCAAATCCAACCGGATCTTCGCCAGTCGCGGCCTTGTATTCTTCGATAAATGCCGCCGGGGCAGGTTGATCCGCACGCGCCCAAAGATCCTGCCACGAGGCTGCTGCATAGAACCCGTCAGTCACCCCACCGGGAACCTGCGCCACGACAGTCAGGAAACTGGCCGAAGTGCCCAGGAACTTCATGTCCGTCAGGCCCATCTTCTTGGCGGTGCCAACTACGGTGATCGCTTGTCGCACGCCAAGCGCCATGGTGACGATATCGCAGCCTTCTTCCTTGAGCTTGCTGAGCGACCCGACAAAATCCGTCTCATCCGGCTTGTGGGTCGTTTCAGATCCAAAAGCGATCCCGGCTTCTTCGGCGCCGGCCTTGCTGCCTTCAAGAATTTCCTCGCCGAAATCTGTCGGCAGATACATGGTGCAAACCGTCTTTGATCCAAATTCGCCGGCCAGATATTTCACACCGACACGCGCCTGATCATAGTAGGTCGAGAAAGACGTGAACTTGTTTCGCATCGGTTCCTGCAACATCTGACGCGCAGCGGTCAGAGGTGCCACGTTGGGAATGCCCTTGGGATCCAACAACTTGAACCCAGCCATGTTCATCGGCGTGCCAAGCGATTGCAGCATGGCGAACACCTTGTCGCGGTTCAGCAGTTTGTTGTAGCCCTGCATCGCACGCGGCATCTGGTATCCGTTGTCCTCGACCACATAGCGGATTTTGCGCCCGTGTATGCCACCGGCTTCGTTCACCCGGTCGAATACCACGTTGGCACCTTTGGTCGCCGGGACACCCACCGCGGCAAAAATGCCGCTCAGGTCGTTGACGGACCCGATGACAATCTCATCATCCGTCACGCCCTGCGTCTGAGCCCAACCGATGCTTGCCGAGGCGGTCAACGCCGTGGCGGCGGCCAGCCATTTGAATGACTTCTTCATCTTTCTCCTCCCGAAAACTCTTTGGCTAAGTGTACATGTCTTCAATCAGATGTCCGTGTTTCTTTTCGACCAGGCCGCGTTTCAGCTTCATTGTGGCGGTAAGCTCGTCATCCTCGGCGGTCAGCAGAACGTCGATCAGGCGAAAATCCTTGATCTGCTCGACCCGTGCGAATTCCTTGTTCACCGCGGCCACTTCGGCGCCGATCAGCTCCTTGACTTCGGCCGCGGCGCAAAGCGAGGCAAAGTTCGAGAAAGGGATTTTCTGGTCTTGCGCATATTTTTCGACATTTTCCTGATCGATCATGATCAGCGCCGTGAGGTATTTGCGCCGGTCGCCGATGATCACCGCGTCCGAGATGTAATGGCTGAACTTCAGCCGGCTTTCGATTTCGGCCGGGGTTATGTTCTTGCCACCGGCGGTGATGATGATGTCTTTCAACCTGCCGGTGATGGTAACGTACCCGTCCTTGTCGATACGTCCCATATCGCCGGTGCGCAGCCAGCCATCGGCAGTAAAACTTTCCGCCGTCTTTGCGTTGTTGCGCCAATAGCCCTGAAAGATGTTCATGCCTTTGAGTTGAATTTCACCTTCATCCGAGATGCGGATGTCGCACCCCGGGACGACCTTGCCGATGGTTCCGATCTTGTTGCTTTCCACGGTGTTGAGTGTGGCAAGGCCGGACGTTTCGGTCATGCCGAAGCCCTCGACGATCGGCACGCCGATGGCCCAGTACCATTTCAACAAATCCGCCGAAATAGGCGCAGCACCCGTGCCACCCCGGCGCAGTTTGTCCAAACCGAGCATCCGGCGCAAATTCTTCAGAACCAACTGATCCCAAAACCAGAACCGGGCTGCGATGGCGGCGGGAACGGGTTTTCCTGAACTCACGTAATCGGCCCGCCGTGCGCCGGCCTTCAGGGCAAGACCGTATGCCATTCGACCCAACGGCGTTGCATCCTGCGCCAGGATTTGCACATGCGCATAGATCTTTTCCCAAACTCTCGGCACCGCCGTGAAGGTCGAAGGCGAGACCTCTTGCAGATTTGCAAAGACCGTCTCGGGGTTTTCCGCGAAATTCACGGTGCAGCGGGCGGCCAGCGGGAAATAGACGGATACGTCGCGTTCCAAGATATGGCAGAGGGGCAGGAAACACAGTTGTTCGTCACTGGACTGCGTCGGCAATGTCCAGGCACCGGCCTCGATGCCGGCCAGGATGTTTTCATGGCTCAACATCGCACCCTTGGGCTGGCCGGTGGTGCCGGATGTATAAACCAGCAAAGCTGTATCCTGAGGTTTGGCCAATGCGATTTCGGCTTCGAACCGTCCCGGATCTTCCTGTTCGGCCTGCTGGCCCAAAGCGTAAAGATCGTCGATCATCATGCAGCGCGGATGGGTCAGGTCATGCAAGCCTTCGTCTTCCAGAATGATCACCTTGATCAGATCCGGAACTTGATTTTCGACTTCCAGAAACTTGTCCAGATGCTCTTCGTCCTCGACGATGAGGAACTTGCTGCCACTGTTGTTGACCAGATATTGCAGTTGATTGGCCGAATCCGTCGTGTAGACGCCAGAAGAAATACCCCCGACGCACTGAATACCCATATCGAACCACATCCATTCCTTGCGGTCCTCGGACAGGATCGAAACAACGTCGCCGCGTTCCAGGCCCAGCTTGCGCAGGGCAAGCCCGATCCACTTGGCGTGCTGCCAGTAGTCGGCCCAGGAATATGACTTCCAGATGCCTAAATCCTTTTCGCGATGGGCTGTACGATCCCCCAGTTCCGCGCAACGGTGTTGAAACAGCATGCTGATGGTGGTGCACCCATCCACGCGCAACGGGCGTTGTCCGGGGGTTGCATTCAGTTCAACGCCGTTGATCTTGACCTGCAAGGCGAGGGGCGTGGCATCCATCTTGCTTACCTCCACGTCTTCTTGCGTTTCCACCGGCGGCTTTCGCGTGCGCCTTCTTCCTGCACGCCAAGATAGAAGTTCTGGATGTCTTCGGATTTCAGCAACGTATCCGCAGCGCCGTCCATGACGATGCGGCCTACCTCCATCACGTATCCATGATGCGCCAGCCGCAACGCCGCATTGGCGTTCTGTTCGACCAGCAGCATCGTCATATGCTGTTCTTCGTTCAGACGTTTCAGAATGGCGAATATTTCCTGCACCAAAAGCGGTGACAGACCCAGCGACGGCTCATCCAGCAGCATGATGCGGGGACGGGCCATCAGCCCCCGTCCGATTGCCAGCATTTGTTGCTGCCCGCCCGAAAGGGTGCCGGCCTCTTGCGTGCGACGATCTTTCAGAACGGGAAAGTAACTGAAAACAAGCTCGCGATCCTGGTCGATCTGCACTTTGTCCGTTCGGGTATACGCGCCGAGGCTCAGGTTTTCATCGACGGTGAGCAGAGGAAACACCTCGCGCCCTTCGGGTACATGCACGATCCCGCGCTGGACGACGGTATGCGGCTCGGCCCCCTGAATGTCGTCTCCATCAAAGGTGATCGTGCCTTTTTCCGGGTCCATCACCCCCGAGACGGTTTTCATCAACGTCGTCTTGCCGGCACCGTTTGCGCCAAGGATCGAAACAATCGTACCTTCGTGAACGTCCAGCGAAACACCGCGAATGGCCATGATCGGGCCATAAAAGCTTTCGACATTTCGGATTTTCAGGATTGGCGCGCTCATGAAGCCTTCCCAAGATAGGCTTCGATCACTGCCGGGTGCGATTGAACTTCGGCCGGGGTCCCAAGCGCCAGTTTTGCGCCGTCTGCCATGGCCAGAACCCGGTCTGACACGCCCGAGACCAGGCCCATGTCATGTTCTACCATCAAAACGGTGATGCCCATCTGCCGTCGGATATCATCGATCCACCAACGCATGTCCGTTGTTTCTTCCACGGACAACCCCGAGGCCGGCTCATCCAGCAGCAAGAGTTTTGGGTCAGTTGCCAAAGCCCGTGCAACTTCGACCACTTTGCGCACGCCGTAGGGCAGCCCCGATATCATCTTGTCGCGATAGGCTTGCAGGTCGAGAAAGTCGATGATCCGTTCGACTTTATCGCGGTTTTCCAGTTCCTGTCGTTTTGCCGACGGGGTGAACAGAATCTCGGAAATCAAGTTTGTCCTGCGGTGGCGATGCCGTCCGACCAGCAGGTTTTGCAGAACGGTTGCGTGTTCGAACAGCTCGATGTTCTGAAATGTCCGCGCTACGCCATAGGCGGCGACACCGGACGGTTTGACCCGAAGCAGATCATGACCGTCATACCGGATCGCCCCGTCAACGGGATCGTAGAACCGGGAAATCAGGTTGAAAACAGTGGACTTGCCCGCACCGTTTGGACCGACGATAGCAAAGACTTCACCTTCCCGAACGTCGAATGACAGGTCATCCACCGCCGTCAGGCCGCCGAACTTGAGGGTGACATTTTCGAACTCCAGCAAGCTCATCTCAGACGCTCCGTCTTGAGATAGGATTTCTGCCGTTTGAACATGTCTTTTCGATAGAAGGGGAACAGCTCGAACCACGTGCGGATCTTCAGCCAGCGGCCATAGATGCCCATGGGTTCGAACAGGATGAAGGCGATCAGAATCATGCCGAAGATGCCGAACTCCAACCCCGGAATGGCGACTGTATTGCCGCCGAACAGGGCACCGGCATATTCTTTTGAGATCGACAGAAACTGCGGCAGGAACCCGATCACGATCGCGCCCAGAAATGCGCCATGGATCGATCCCAGCCCGCCGATGACGATCATCATAAGCAGTTGGATCGAGATCAGAACACTGAAGGTTTCGTTGTTGAACGCTCCGGCGAACAACCCCATCAGCGCCCCGGCCCAGCCCGTCACCGCGCAGGACAACGCGAATGAGATCATCTTTGTCCGCGCGATGTCGATGCCCATCGCCTGGGCCGAAACCTCAGAGTCGCGCACCGCGATGAAGCTGCGCCCCAAAGGCGCGCGCAGCAGGTTGATATATCCCAGTGTGACCAGAACGGCGACGGTCAGGACCAGCCAGAAAAACTGATCGGGCGTTCCCCAGCGGTCCACCAAATGGCCGAAGATTTCGACCCCGCCGACATATTTGCCCGCAACGCCGCCGGTGATGGGTTCGGACAGAACGATGATGTCGTCCATCAGGATCGAAAGAGCCATGGTGAAGATGGCCAGATAGA
The DNA here is from genome assembly GCF_009363615.1 of Ruegeria sp. THAF33. NCBI lineage: Bacteria > Pseudomonadati > Pseudomonadota > Alphaproteobacteria > Rhodobacterales > Roseobacteraceae > Ruegeria > Ruegeria sp. THAF33. Next base: position 1,471,344 of record NZ_CP045384.1, read on the forward strand.
TGCCATGCAGGCGCAGGGCAGGGATCGCAACGGTCACGCCCGCGATCCCCGTCAGGATGCCGGCCAGCGGAAAGGCGAGAAGAAAGGGCACCCCGGCCTCAATCAGGGCAACGTTGGCATAGCAGCCAAAAGCCAGAAAGGCCGCGTGGCCCAGACTGACTTGCCCTGTATGCCCGGTCAGGACCATCAGACCCAACCCGGCGATGGCCCAGATCAGGACGTTGGTCAGCTCGCCGAGATAGAACTCATCCAGCCACCAGGGGGCTGCGGCAACCACCGTCAGAAGGATCAGATACAGGACAAGCTGGTAACGGTCTTTCCACGGGCGGATATCCTGCATGTAGTCGGTTTTGAAGATGATCCGCATGGCTCAGACCTTTTTGACCCGAACCTGACTGAACAACCCGTTGGGGCGAAAGATCAGCACGGCAAGCAGCAGGGCGTATGGCGCGATCTGGCTGTAACCCGCCGCGATATAGCGGCTGGCGAAAGGCTCGATCACCCCGACGACAAGACCACCGGCCAGCGCCCCGGGCAGGCTTCCGAACCCGCCGATGACGGCGGCGGCAAATGCCTTGATGCCCAGCAATCCCGTTGTCGGATCCACGGCGCCCTTGGCGGCGAACAGAATGCCTGCAATCCCCGCCACGATCCCGGCCAGCGCCCAGATGAACCCCTGAACCCGCTTGACAGGCACGCCCATGTAATACGCCGCCAGCTGGTTTTGCGACGCCCCCTGCATAGCCAGCCCGAGCTTGGAACGGTTGAAAAAGACGTAAAGGCCCCATGTCAGCAGGATGGTGACGACGATAACGGCGACATCCTCCAGCCCCAGCACAAGGCCGCCAAAGCGCAGCTCTTTCCCCGCAAGCGGGTTTTGCAGCGTTTGCGGTTCGTGCCCCCAGATCAATCCGGCCACGAAACGGATCACGAAGCCCAGTGCGATGGTCAGGATAACGACGGCGGTCTGACTTTCGCCAAACAGGCGACGGATGATCAGGCGATCCAGAAGATATCCCAATGCCCCCATGATCCCCAGCGAGATCGGCAGGGCCTGCCAGAACGGCAGGCCCATATATTCGGTATTGGTCAGGCCGATGGTGACAAAGGCCCCCAGCATCATGAAATCGCCCTGCGCGAAATTTACCGCTTCGGTCGCCTTGTAGATCAGAACAAAGCCAAGCGCGATCAGGCCATAGACACACCCGTTTGCCAGTCCGCTGATCAGCAGCTGCGCGTTATCCAAACTGTCCTCCCTCGACCGGTTTGCCGGTGTCGCGTTCCGCCCGCGCGCATCCTCCGGTGACGCGGGTTTGTTCTACTATGGCGTTATTATCACCTTGCCGTCACTCTTTTTCAGCGCATCAGCCAGGTTTGGCACAAGATTTCTGAGTGTAAGGTGTTCAGAAACATCCGTTTTCCAGCGCCCATCGGCAAACCGGGCCTGAACCTCGGCCACGACACGCATCTGATCGGCGGGCGGGGTCGACATCATCCAGCTTGTCAGCCAGAACCCTTCGATCCGCTTTCCCATGAAAATCAACTGCCCTGTCTGAGTCAGCGACGGCGCCTCGGTAGACAGCTTGCCATAACTGATCCAGCGCGCCCGGTTGGGCATGGCACAGAACAATTGTTCGGACAATTGGTCCGTTACGGCATCTAGAAACACGCGCGGTTTCAGCTGCGCGCTCAGATCCGCAAACTTTGCGACAATGTCTTCGTCGGTTGTCACAAGCACTTCGGCAGCGCCAAGGTCTTTCAACATCTCTGCGGTCTCGGCCCGACGCACCAAAGCGATCGGCTTCAAACCCAGATCCCGACCAAGGCTGCACATCAGCTTGCCCAACTGGCTGGTCGCGGCTGATACGACAAAGGCATCGCCGTCGGCCTTGGCCATATCCACCATGGCCATCGCCGTCATTGGATTGACGATCTGGGCGGCCCCGTCATCGTCCGAGATATCAGGGCGCAGAGGGATGCACATCTGCATCTGCGTGACGACATACTCCGCCCAGGCCCCCGATCCGGCGGCGACGAACGCGACGCGTTGCCCTTGCAGGGCCTCGGCGCCCTTGCCGGCGGCTACGACGTCTCCGCATCCTTCAAAGCCGGCGGGGGATCCCTTGACCCTAGGCTGCCCGTATTCCCCCTTGATGAAATGCAGATCGGACGGATTGACCGAAGCCGCGCGCAACCGGATCAGCACCTGGCCCGGGCCGGGTTCCGGCTTGGGAACTTCTGCTTCTTCCAACCAGTCGGCGGCGTTTTCAATGGCCGGTCCGGTGGCGGTACCGGAATACCCGTCATGCTTTAGGATTGCGGCGAACATAGTCTGGGGCAGGTCGGTCATCGGTTGATCCTCGAATTTGGCTGAATCAAAGCGCGCCCCTTGTCCGAAAAGCCTCAGACCAGTCGGGCAGGGCGCGGGCTTTTTGTCAGGCACAGCCAATCAAAAGCCGTGCAGGAGGTCAATTCAACGACACCGTAACGTAGGGGCAGCGCAAATGCGCCCTTGGGAAAAGGCCGACCGGTGGATCGGCCTTCAACACTTTACTGTTGGGTCAGCAGGTTGGTCAGTTCCTGAATTTTCTGAACAATCGTTTCAGGCGAGTCCTTGATATCATTCACAATTTTGATCGCCTGATCTTTCAGATCGGTGGCCAGAGTGCTGTCCTGAAGGGATGTCATAATGCCATCATAGTCGAAGTTGGTCGGGTCCAGCTTGCCTTCCTGAATCCACGAGTTCAGCAACTCCTGCCCTTGACCGGCCAGCGCGGCCACCTGATCGCTGGCCTCCTGAGCCGCATCGGAGGCCTGATCCGCCACCGATGACGCCGCTTCGCTAGCCTGATCTGCAACCGATGACGCCGCTTCTGTCGCTTGGTCCGTCAGCGACGAAGCTGCTTCGGCGGCTTGTTCGGTCGCTGCATCGACAGCGTCAGAGGCAGCGTCCTGTACAGATGAAGCCGCGTCTGTCACAGCTTCGGCGGCTTCTTCTGCCGCGGTTTCCAAACGCTCGGCGGGTGTGGGTTCGGGTTGATTCAGGTAATAGTATCCGCCGGCGCCAATTGCGGCGATGACGATGGCAAGAATAAGAGTACGCGACATGGGTGTCTCCTTTGGAAATTGTGTCGCCGGAATGCGCTAAAAATAACTCAGGTACAAAGGGGAATTCCCGATAATTCTCAGCAGAATAGAGTATAAGCCGGGCTATGCTCATTGTCCTTTGAAACGCGGCAAGAACACGCCGGCACAAAGATGTCGCGCCCTGTTTTGGCGGCGATCCGCCGGGAATGGCCCGCAGCCGCAACCAATTTTCGGGCGCTTCTTGTGGGCCAAAAGGCAGCATTGAGCCTGCGTTGGGATAGTGGCGGAGAGACAGGGATTCGAACCCTGGGTGGGCTTGCACCCACAACGGTTTTCGAGACCGCCCCGTTCGACCACTCCGGCACCTCTCCGCGGGGGTCTGTGAGGGGGGGATTTAGTGAGGAACGGGCAGGGGTGCAAGCAGAAAATTCGGGAATTGAAGAAACCCGGGATTTTCCGTTGCCTGCCAGCGCAAAACTCCTAGTCTGATATCCATGATACAGTTTGTACGCCGCTCCGCCTTTTGGTTTCTGGCCCCGCTCTTTGCGCTTGTTCTAATCCCTTTGGAACTTTCCGCCGCCAGCCGTGATCGGATAGAGGCCTTTCTGACCACAACCGGGTTTGATGTTGCCCTGGAAAGCATCGCGCTGAGCTCGAGGTCTGCCCCTCAGATGCTGGGGATTGATCCCGATGGCTTCGGATCGGACTGGACGCGTCTGGCAAACGAAGTTTTTGACGTCGGTGCCATGCACGAAACCGCGGTTTCCATCCTCGAACAAACCTTGAGTGATGAGGCCCTGACACACGCGGTTGACTTTTATGCATCGGATCTGGGTCAGCGCTTGGTAGAGGCCGAAAACGCCTCGCATATGCTCGAGGACGATGAGGCCAAGCAACTGGAAGGCCAAAAAATCATCGCAGACCTGATCAAGGACGGATCGCAACGGGTCGAGAGTTTCAAGCGTATGAACAAGGCGATCGATTCGACCGGTACCGCAGTACGGGCCCTGCAAGAAATTCAGGTGCGTTTTCTTCTGGCAGCCAGCGCATCAGGTGTCATTGACCTGCAACTTGATGCGGATGAATTGCGTGCGCTGATGAAGCGGAACGAAGCCGGTATGCGCCAGTCGCTGCAACTGTCCAGCCTTGCGGGGGCAGCGTATACCTATCAGGACTTTTCCGATGCGGATGTCGACTCGTATGTCGAGGCGCTGGAACAACCCCTGATGCAGGAAGTGTATGAACTGCTGAACGCGATCCAATACGAAATCATGGCCATGCGGTTCGAAGTACTTGCGGCCCGAATGGCCGAACTGCATCCCGCGCAGGATATTTGATGCACCGCGTTTTTCTGGCGATTGCGTTTGTTCTGTGGGGCGCTCAATTGCTGGCCGATCAAAGGGTCGACCGGCTGGCGCAGGCCATGCATCTTTCGCATGTGATGGAAATTCTCGTACAGGAAGGTCAAGGGCACCGCGAGGAACTTGACGAAACGCTGTTGGACAATACCGGCGGCGCGTTTTTTGAAGCGCAGGTCAAAGACATTTACGAACCGGTCTGGATGCAGAAATTCCTGACGGATGCCTTTGAGGCGGGTCTGTCCGTTGCGCAGCTTGATCAGGCGATCCTGTTTTTCGAAAGCGATCTTGGTCAGACGATCGTGTCGCTGGAAAACTCGGCCCGGCAGGCGATGTCGGACCCGGCCATCGAGGACATGGCCCGCGAAGCTTACGAGTCCGTTGAGCGCGACTCGACTCGTTTCGAGTTGGTCGATGAGTACATCCAGGCAAATGACCTTGTCGAAAAGAACGTTCATGGGGCGCTGAGTTCCGACTACAGCTTCTTTCAGGGTCTTGATGTCGACGCGCAAGGCGACGATCAGGAATTGCTGGCCGAACTTCTGTCACAGAAAGAAAGCCGCGCAGCGGAAACCGAGGCGTGGCTTTATTCCTTTCTTCTGATGGCCTATCGGCCGTTGGACGAGACCCAGATGCGTGAGAATATTGCGTTCTCCAGAACCGAAACCGGGCGCGCCCTGAATGAGGCGCTGTTCGACGGCTTTGACCGCATGTTCAACGATATCTCTTTCCGGTTGGGGCGGGCGGTCGCACAGACACTTAGGGCGTCTGATCTCTGACGACGCTTTGGTGTTGACTTTTCCCGGCGATCTATGGATAAGCGCGCATCCCGGCCGGTTTTCCGTGCCGGGTATCGTTATTATTTGACCCTTGGGATGTCCTGATGGTCATTCACACAGCCCGAAAAGGGCGCGCTGTTCGAGGTGGCTTTCAAGTGTCTTGGAGCCGGAAACTCCCGAAAGGGGACCACAGAACGCGGTTAGACAAAGGAAAGACGCATGTTTGCGGTCCTCAAGACTGGCGGCAAGCAGTACAAGGTTCAGGCGGGTGATATCCTCCGCGTTGAAAAGCTGGCTGCCGACGCAGGTGAAAAAGTTCAATTCAACGATGTTCTGATGCTGGGTGGCGACGCTCCGGTCGTTGGCGCACCGTTCATCGAAGGCGCGGGCGTTCAGGCCGAAGTTATCGAACAGATCAAAGGTGACAAGGTCATCAAGTTCGTCAAGCGTCGTCGTAAGCACAGCTCGAAGCGTACCGTTGGCCACCGTCAGAAGCTGACACTGGTCAAGATCACCGACATCCTGTCGTCGGGCGCTGACAAGTCGGGCATCAAGGCTGCAACCGGTTCGGCTCCGGCTGGCGAAGCGGCACCTGCTGCAAAGCCTGCCAAGAAAGCCGAAGCCAAGGCAGAGGCACCTGCCGCTGCTGCTGCGGACGATCTGACCAAGCTGAACGGCGTCGGCCCTGCCGCTGCCAAGAAGCTTGCCGAAGCCGGTATCGAGAGCTTTGCCGCTCTGGCCGCCTTGTCGGACGAGCAGATTGCTGCTATCGAAACGGTCAAAGTGAAACCCGAATGGGTTGAGCAGGCCAAAGAGCTGGCCAAAGGCTAAGGAGAGAGAGAATGGCACATAAAAAAGCTGGCGGTTCCTCCCGTAACGGCCGCGACTCAGCGGGTCGTCGCCTTGGCGTGAAACTGTATGGTGGCCAGGCTGCCATCGCAGGCAACATCATCGTGCGTCAGCGCGGCACCAAGTTCTGGCCGGGCGAAGGCGTCGGTATGGGCAAAGATCACACCATCTTTGCAACCACTGATGGCGCCGTGAAGTTCCACAAGGGGCTCAAAAACCGCACCTTCATTTCGGTCCTGCCAGTGGCGGAGGCCGCAGAGTAAGCCGAAACCCAGAAGGTTTAAGAAAAATTCATGGGGGACCGGCACAAAGTGCCGGTCCCTTTTTCGTTTTAACGCAGTCGTGATCAAACAAACCGATGACAGTCGCAACCACCAGTTTCCTGATCTTTGCCGCCAGCCAGGTCGGCACGCCAGGACCGGCCAACATGGTCCTGCTGGGTACTGGTGCGCGTTTTGGATTTCGCGCCGCGTTGCCTTTTGTCGGGGGTGTTATCCTTGGGAAGCAGTTGATCATTTGGCCGGTCGGCTTTGGATTGCTGCATCTCGCGGATCAGGCACCCGCGGTGTTTACGGTGCTTAAATACGCGTCAGCGGCCTATATTTTTTGGCTGGCGTGGAAGATCGCCAACACGCGTTTGTCGCGACAACAGGCTGAAGGGAACGCCCCCGGCTTTCTGGCCGGGCTGATTGTTCATCCGCTCAACCCCAAGGCCTGGGCCATGATCATTGCCGGTTTCACCGGGTTCGTGGCTGCGGGCACCCCCAGTTTCGAAGCGACGGTTACGATTGCTCTGTGTTTGTTGTTTTGCCAGGTGATCCTTCATCCGATCTGGACTTTTGCGGGCGATAGAATTGCCCATGCGGTTGAAGGACGACCCGTTGAAAAATATCTGATGTGGACGTTGGCAGGCCTTACGGTTGCGTCCGTACTTTTCGTGTTGTTCGGAGGAGGAACACACCCATGAAACTTGAAACAATAATAAATCAGCCGGTCATAGAAACCGAGCGGTTCGATCTGCGCCCTCTGCGTCGGTCGGATATGGGGCTGATCGAGCACTATGCCGGTGATGAGCGTGTGGCGCGCATGACGACGAGTATCGCACATCCTTTGGCCCCCGGCTCGACCGAGGCCTTTGTGACGCGCTCGATGGCCGAAGACCGGGACGAGGACGTCTGGGTCATGGATGCCACCAAGGACGGCGGTCCGGAACTGATTGGTCTGATCACGCTGAAGCGGCTGGATCGGAACCAGTCCGAAGTGGGCTATTGGGTGGCGCCGATCTACTGGAACACCGGCATTGCGTCGATGGCTGTCGAAGCACTGGTAAATGCTAACCCGCTGAAAAACGCGACGATGTTTGCCAGCGTGTTTCAGGACAATCCGGCATCGGCCCGGGTCCTGACTCATTGCGGGTTCCAGTATCTTGGCGATGCAGAAAGCTATTCGGTGGCGCGTGATGCGAATGTGCCCACCTGGACATACAGTAAAAAACTCTGACTTGTGGCCGATGGGGCCTTTGCAGTAGGGGACAGACCATGAAATTTCTCGATCTTGCAAAGGTCTACATCCGGTCCGGGGCCGGCGGTAGCGGCTGCGTCAGCTTCCGACGCGAAAAATACATCGAATACGGCGGCCCTGACGGTGGGGACGGCGGCAGGGGCGGGTCTGTCTGGGCCGAAGTCGTGGACGGGCTGAACACCCTGATCGACTTCCGGTATCAGCAGCATTTCTTTGCCAAGAACGGCCAGCCGGGCAGGGGCCAGCAACGTACCGGCAAGGATGGCGATGACATTGTCCTGCGCGTGCCTGTCGGCACCGAGATCCTGGATGAGGATGAAGAAACCGTTATCTGCGATCTGACTGAGGTGGGTCAGCGCGTTCTGCTGGCAAAAGGGGGCAATGGCGGCTTCGGCAATCTGCACTTCAAGTCAGCCACCAACCAGGCCCCCCGGCGTGCAAATCCGGGGCAGGCCGGCATTGACCGCACGATCTGGCTGCGTCTGAAGCTGATCGCCGATGTGGGCCTGCTGGGCATGCCAAATGCAGGCAAATCGACCTTTCTTGCAGCCACGTCAAACGCGCGGCCCAAGATCGCGGATTATCCGTTTACCACGCTGCACCCAAATCTGGGTGTCGTGGGGGTCGACAATGTGGAATTCGTGGTGGCCGACATCCCCGGCCTGATCGAAGGCGCGCATGAGGGCCGCGGGATCGGAGACCGCTTTCTTGGTCATGTTGAGCGCTGCGCCGTGCTGCTGCATCTTGTCGATGGTACCTCGGAAACGGTTGCCGATGACTACCGCACGATTATCCACGAGCTTGAGGCCTATGGCGGCGAGCTGGCCCAGAAACCCCGGATCACCGTCCTGAACAAGGTCGATGCACTGGATGACGAAGAACGTGATTTGGCCAAAGCCGAGCTTGAAGAGGCCGTTGGCGGCCCGGTGATGATGATGTCCGGTGTTGCTCATCATGGTGTAACCGAGGTTTTGCGCGCGTTGCGCGGCCAGATCGATGACAATCGTGTGCGTCAGAAACCCACTGAGGAGGCGCAGCCTTGGCAACCCTGACTTCAGCGCGCCGATTGGTTGTCAAAATCGGGTCGGCTTTGCTGGTTGATCGCGAAACCGGCTTGTTGCGCAAGGAATGGTTGTTTTCGTTGGCGCAGGATGTCGCATGGCTCAAGGGGCAGGGGACAGATGTAATCCTCGTCTCCTCCGGATCGATTGCACTGGGCCGCGGCGTTTTGGGTCTGTCCATGGCGACATTGCCGTTGGAAAAGTCGCAAGCTGCCGCCGCAGTCGGGCAAATTCGTCTGGCGCGCGCGTATGAAGAGGCGTTGACACCTCATGGGATCACCACGGCGCAGGTTTTGGTGACATTGGAGGACAGCGAGGATCGCCGCCGCTATCTGAATTCACGCGCGACCCTGGAAACGCTGCTGGGTTTGGGTGTCGTGCCGATCGTCAACGAAAACGATACCGTGGCAACGGATGAGATCCGGTATGGCGACAATGATCGTCTGGCCGCGCAAATTGCCGTGACCGTGGGGGCGGATCAGTTGATCCTGCTGTCGGATGTCGATGGCTTCTATTCGGGCAACCCCAACGAGGACGCCTCGGCCACGCGTTTCGAAACGATCGACACGATCACGCCCGAGATCGAAGCCATGGCGGGCGATGCGGGCTCTGGCCTGTCAAAGGGCGGAATGAAGACAAAGCTGCTGGCCGCCAAGATGGCCACCGGGGGCGGATGTGCGATGGCGATCACTGAAGGATCGGTTCTGAATCCTCTGAAAACGCTGGAAAATGGCGCGAACTCGACGTGGTTTACCGCAACGCTGGACCCGCATGCTGCGCGCAAACGTTGGATTTCGGCCATGAAACCGCGTGGCGAAATCACCATCGATGAAGGGGCTGCCAATGCGCTGGCAAATGGCAAAAGCCTGTTGCCCGCGGGTATTGTTGAAGTGACCGGCGATTTCGGGCGCGGCGACCCCGTTGCGATCCTTGACCCCAAGGCCCGCCGGCTGGCGCAGGGGATCAGCCGTTACACCGCGCGGGAGGCTGACGCGATCAAGGGGCGCAAGTCGTCCGAGATCGAGGCGACACTTGGATATCCCGGCCGTGCGGCCTTGATTCACCGGGATGATCTGGCCCTGTAAATACTGAAAAAGATGACCTGAAAGGCACGCGACATGAAAGACTTCGACAGCATTCCCGCTCTGATGGCTGATCTTGGGAAACGTGCCAAAGCGGCATCGCGCGATCTGGCTTTTGCAAACCCAGAACGCAAACATGCCGCCCTGATTGCAGCGGCCGACGCGGTTTGGGCCAATCGGGCGCAGATCATCGAAGCCAACCAGAAGGATCTGGAGTTCGGCCGCGAGAAAGGTCTGAGCCCGGCGATGATGGATCGGCTGATGCTGGATGAGGCGCGTGTTCAGGGCATGGTCGATGGTCTGCGCGCAGTGGCTGATCAGACCGATCCGGTGGGCGAAGTGCTGGCCGAATGGGACCGCCCGACGGGATTGAAAATCCAACGCGTACGCACCCCGCTGGGTGTGATCGGCGTGATCTATGAAAGCCGCCCCAATGTCACGGCCGACGCAGGTGCGCTGTGTCTGAAATCCGGAAATGCCGTCATTCTGCGTGGCGGCTCCGAGAGCTTTCATTCTTCGACAGCAATTCATGCCTGCCTGGTCGAGGGGCTGAAGGCCGCCGATCTGCCGGAAGATGCGATTCAACTGGTGCCGACACGTGACCGTGCGGCGGTTCAGGAATTGCTGACCATGACCGACTATGTCGACGTCATCGTTCCGCGCGGCGGCAAGGGGTTGGTCGGGCTGGTCCAGCGTGAGGCCCGTGTGCCTGTTTTTGCCCATCTTGAAGGCATCGTGCACATCTATGTCGACAAGGCCGCTGATCCGCAGAAAACGCTGGACGTGGTGTTGAATGCCAAGACGCGTCGTACCGGGATCTGCGGCGCTGCCGAATGCCTGCTGATCCACCAGGACATCGCCGAAACGCTGGGGCGTGACGTGATCGCCGCGCTGCTGAAAGCAGGGGTCGAGGTTCACGCCGAAGGCGCACTTGCGGTCGAGGGTACAATTTCCGCGACGGAGGAGGATTGGGGAAAAGAGTTTCTGGACAGCGTGATCGCGGCCAAACCCGTCGCCGATATCGATGCAGCCATTGCGCATATCCAACATTACGGGTCGAACCATACCGATTGCATCATGACCGAGGATGACACGGCCGTGGCCCGTTTCTTTGAGCGCTTGGATAGCGCGATCCTGATGCACAACGCTTCGACTCAGTTCGCCGATGGTGGCGAGTTCGGGATGGGCGCCGAGATCGGTATCGCCACGGGCAAAATGCATGCCCGCGGCCCGGTGGGGGCCGCCCAATTGACCAGTTTCAAATATCTGGTGCGCGGGAACGGAACGATTCGGGATTAAAAACGCAGCAAAATGCGGGTCGCGGCGGTTTCCACCGCAACGCGCCGACCCATCGCATGTGCCGTTTCCGGCAGCAGAGCGAACTGGACCTGCGCGGGGGTAATCTTGTTGGGAAACCGGCCGGTTGCGACGTGTTTCCATAAGGTATTGTCTACGTTCAACTTGTCGGCAGTTCCGGTCACTGTCCAATTGGTGCCTTGGTTCTCGATCTCAACCTCTCCGCCCATCGGCATGGCACTTTCGCAGCACATGAGCGCAAGGAACGCCAGCTTGATTTGGTTGCGCGGCATGGGCTCGGTCATATACCAGTTTACCCGCACCCGTCCGGTGCGTTCGATGTCCTTGAGCAGTTCGGCCACTTCGGCCCGGCCCAGCGGCTGTTCTCCTGCTGATCCGAAGGCAACCCGGAAAAACCGGATACGCGCGCCCGCACTGCCGACGCTGCCCGAGATCAACTCCATCTCGGGGCCCTGGACAGCACCAACCATGTCCAACAGCTCCAGCCCGTTGGTGATCGCCCCGATCGGGCTGATCAGATCGTGGCAGATCCGTGAGCCGATCAATTCAGCCAGGTTGACGTTCGTGTTGCCCATGCGTACCTCCTGCGGTATCTGCCGCAGGAACCGGAAGCCCCAAATGACAGACATGAATGCTATTCTTGCACCGGGCATGTTTGTTCGCCACCCGGATTTCCCCGAATGGGGTGTCGGACAGGTTCAGTCCAACATCGCAGGCAAGATCACCGTTAACTTTCGCGAGCAGGGGAAAGTGGTAATCGACGGAACACGCATCGCCCTGATGCCGGTCTTTGATCCGTGAAACTGGTTTAAGAAGAGTTAACGGAAAAGACCAGATCTCCACTTGTTGCCTTCCCCCGAAGAACTGAGGTATCAGCCGCGTTGATAAAACAGGATTGATAAGTCTGACATGCCGGACGCTGGCCCCTCGTTCACGATCAAACTGGCGGAAACCCAGGACGAACTGCGCGCAGCGCAGCGGTTGCGTTATGACGTATTTGTGCGCGAACTCGGCGGCGGAGGGGCTCTGGTCGATCATGTGGCCAGGCTGGAACGGGACCGGTTTGATCCTTATTTCGATCACATGCTGGCCATTGATGATGCGACCGGAGAAGTTGTCGGCGTTTACAGGCTGTTACCGGGTGATCGCGCCGCTGAATTGGGGCAGTTTTATTCCGAAGACGAATACGATCTGAGCGTTCTCAAGCAAAGTGGCCGCAAGTTGCTGGAACTGGGCCGGTCGTGCCTGCACAGGGACTACCGGGGCGGTACGGCCATGTATCATCTCTGGAATGGTCTCTCTCGCTATGTGGCCGAACGCCAGATCAAAGTTCTGTTTGGCGTCGCCAGCTTTCACGGCACGGATGTTCAGGAACTGGCCCAGCCGCTGTCGATGCTGCATCACAATCATCTGGCGCCGCCAGACCTGCGGGTGCGCGCCCAGCCGAGCGTGTTTCAGACCATGGATCTTGTCGCACCGGACGCGCTGGATCGTCGCCGTGCCATGGTACAGGTTCCGGCCCTGATCAAAGCCTATCTGAGGCTTGGCGGGTTTGTGGGTGAGGGGGCGTTTATCGATCATTCCTTCAACACCACCGATGTGTGCCTGATCCTGGATACGACCCGTATGAACGAGCGGCAGAAGCGCATCTATGGCGGAGCTTGATCCGGTGAATGATCCGCTTTGGAACAGTGAGGATGCACCGGATCCGATCGAACTGGGTTTTGTCGGCTGGATTCTGGTGATCCTGAGGGGCTTGCCCTTGGCCATCCTTGTGTTCGGTGGGCTGCTTGTTCTGTTGGCCATTCGATTGATCGAGTTGCCGCTTTTCGGTGTTCGTCGCCCCGTTACACCGTTCATCAGCCAGTTCGTGTGTCGAAACGCGTTCCGGATCCTAGGAATCGGATTTCGCTGCTCGGGCGCGTTGATGAAGGAACACGGTGCCGTTGTCGCCAATCACACATCCTGGCTGGATATCTTTGCCCTGAACGCCCGAAAAAGGGTCTACTTCGTGTCCAAGGCAGAAGTTGCAACCTGGCCGGGTATCGGGTGGTTGGCACGGGCCACCGGGACCGTATTCATCGAAAGGGATCGCAAAAAGGCGCGCGAGCAGACGGCGATCTTCGAAGAACGCCTGAAGGCCGGACACAAGCTGTTGTTTTTTCCCGAGGGCACTTCGACCGATGGATTGCGAGTTTTGCCATTTAAAACAACGCTCTTTGCCGCTTTCTTCGCAGACGAGCTGCGGGATTTCATGTATGTCCAACCGGTCTCGGTGGTGTTTCACGCGCCGAAAGGTCAGCCTGACCGGTTCTATGGCTGGTGGGGCGATATGGATTTCGCGCCTCATCTGCTCAAGACATTGGGCGCGCGCAGGCAGGGGGCCGTTGAACTGATCTATCACTCTCCCGCCCGGGTCAGGGATTTCGCCAACCGCAAGGAACTGGCGGCCCATTGCGAGGCGGCAGTGCGCCACGCGCATGCATTGGCGCGACTTGAAAAATAAGGCTTTGACCCTTGCACTGCCTTCAAACCTGCCGTATACGCGCGCCATTCAAACCCGCAGGCGGGGTTTGGGCCTTGTAGGGGAGACATCCCTATCTGGCCCGCCGGTTGGAGCATTTGCTTCTTTCACCCCCGCCGAGGCGTAAACCGGAAAAGGAAAACACAGCATGGCTCTTCCCGAGTTCACCATGCGTCAGCTGCTGGAAGCTGGCGTTCACTTCGGCCACCAGACACAGCGTTGGAATCCCCGCATGGGCCCGTTCATCTACGGCTCGCGCAATGGCATCCACATCATGGACCTGACCCAGACCGTTCCGATGCTGGACCAGGCTTTGCAGGCCGTTCGTGACACCGTTGCCAAAGGTGGCCGCGTTTTGTTCGTTGGTACCAAGCGTCAGGCTGCTGGCCCGATCGCAGAAGCGGCTGAAAAGTCGGCTCAGTACTACATGAACCACCGCTGGCTGGGCGGCACGCTGACCAACTGGAAAACCGTTTCCCAGTCGATCAACCGTCTGAACCAGATCGACGAAGCGATGGAATCGGGCGCCGAAGGCCTGACCAAGAAAGAGCGTCTGGGCATGGAGCGTGACCAGGCCAAGCTGCAGGCTTCGCTGGGCGGTATCCGCGAGATGGGCGGCGTACCTGATCTGCTGTTCGTCATCGACGTCAAGAAAGAAGCACTGGCCATCGCCGAAGCCAACAAGCTGGGTATCCCGGTTGTGGCTGTTGTCGACACCAACTGCTCGCCCGACGGTGTTGATTACATCATCCCTGGCAACGATGACGCAGCCCGCGCGATCTCGCTGTACTGCGATCTGGCCGCACGTGCCGCTCTGGACGGCATGACCGCTCAGCTGGGTGCCGCTGGCGTTGATTTGGGTGAATTCGAAGAAGCGCCGGTTGAAGAAGCCGTTGCGGAAGAAGCACCCGCTGAAGAAGCTGCTCCGGAAGCCAAAGCCGAAGCGTAAGCTGCCCGTCACGTAAATGACATATGGGGCAGGGTAGACCTGCCCCAATTCCATTTGAATTGAGGAGAGCCTAAAGATGGCAATCACAGCAGCAATGGTTAAAGAACTGCGCGACTCGACCGGCGCAGGCATGATGGACGCGAAAAAAGCGCTGACTGAAACTGGCGGCAACATGGATGAAGCCGTTGACTGGCTGCGCACCAAAGGTTTGGCCAAGGCGGCCAAGAAATCGGGCCGTACCGCAGCTGAAGGTCTGGTTGCAGTGCATGTCGATGGCGGCAACGGTGTTGCTGTTGAAGTGAACTCGGAAACCGACTTTGTCGCGAAAAACGCCGAGTTCCAGGAAATGGTCGGCAAGATTGCATATGCGGCTGAAGGCGTCGACAATGTAGAGGAACTGTTGGCAGCAGATCTGGGCGGTAAGTCCGTCGCGGACACCCTGACTGACAAAATCGCCACCATCGGTGAAAACATGTCGGTGCGTCGCATGGCGAAACTGTCGGGCGACACCGTTGTGTCCTATGTCCACAATGCGGCCACCAACGGCATGGGCAAAATCGGCGTTCTGGTTGCTTTGACCGGTGGCGACGAAGCGATTGGCAAGCAGGTTGCAATGCACATCGCGGCTGTGAACCCGGCGGCCCTGTCCGAAGCAGACATGGACCCGGCGGTTGTCGAGAAAGAAAAGCAAGTCCAGATGGACATCGCCCGCGAATCCGGCAAGCCGGAGCAGGTGATCGAAAAGATGATCGAAGGCCGCATGAAGAAATTCGTCGCGGAATCGACTCTGCTGAACCAGCAATTTGTCGTGAACCCTGACCTGACCGTCGAAGCAGCGGCCAAGGAAGCAGGCGCGACCATCACCGGCTTCATCCGTCTGGAAGTTGGCGAAGGCATCGTGGTTGAAAAAGAAGATTTCGCCGCCGAAGTCGCCAAAGCCGCGCAAGGCTAAAAGGGCACAGGGAAAGTGCCAGCAACGGCCTTTCCCAACAAACCTAAAGGGTTACGCACTGCGTAACCCTTTTTTTCTGCCATCGGCGGATTTCAAAATTCTGAAATGTAGAGAAGAATTGGAGGGCCCCGCATGATGGGGATGGTCGAGGCCCCCCAAAATTCCGACACCGGTACGCGGACAAATAGGCGCCCCCTTGTCAGAGTGATCGGAGAGCTTTGTTATTGCAAAGATCCAATCCAATGTTCCCTGGCTAAAGCCACCACTCACGGAACACTCTCACTTTGCAACTTTTCCGATTGGTTTGAAAAGTAGTGATTTCCTTACCTAGGGTAAACTGACGCGGGATAGCGTCAAAATATTGCGGTTATGCTTCCATAATGAACATCTGGTTGTGCAGTGACGCCTTGAGAACCGCTTGCGCCGTCGTTTCGACCGAAAGCGCCTCGCGCGCGAGTCGCAGGTGCTTTTCCACCGTTGCAGATGTCAGACCCATCAGCAGCGCGATGTCCTGAGTGGTTTTCCCGTCACCAACCCACTGCAAAGCTTCGCGTTGGCGTTTGGTAAGTGCCCGGTTCGGCGGATGGAACGGCAATGTCAGGATTTTCAGGTGGGCGACATTGTTCATAAGTAGAATGTCGTCGCCGTGCTCTTCCCAGACCGCATCCACATCCTCCTGGCTCAACCCATTATTGGCCGACAGGGAAATCGCCCCTTTCGAGCGCATGGAAACCGAGTTGAAGCTGACGGTATAACCGGAAACCACGCCCATGGATTTGTTGAACTCGAAAACTTCGCGTTCCTTTGCGGTCATCGTCCCGCCCGAGTTCATGTCCTGCAACATTTTCCAGCTGGCGGCGCCTTCGTTGTCCAAGGCCCACTTCAACATCGGAGCGTGAAAATACAGTCCATCCTTGATGAATCCGTCCACATAGGCCCGCTTGTGGTTCGTCAGGATTACGAAATCTTCTGGATCACCCAGAGACGTGGCCGTCCGGAATTGCGTGTACCCATAGATCAGGCGGGTAAAACCAAATTCGGCCATTTGGCGGCAATGTGCATCCCACAGGTCTTCCAGGGTTTTGGCGTAGCTGACAAACCGAAGATATTCCTTGAGCTTCATGTCGTGCTGCCTGCTTTCAGATGAGCCGCGAGCGCATCCAGCGCGAGGATATAGCTGTGGGCACCGAATCCACAGATCTGACCCAGTGCGACAGGGGCTATGTAGGACCTGTGCCGAAACGTTTCCCGGGCATGAATGTTGGAAAGATGCACTTCAACAACCGGCAGTTCCACCGATGCAATCGCATCCATAAGGGCAATCGACGTATGCGTGAACGCGCCTGCGTTCAGTATCAGCCCGCTTTGTACACCGCGGGCCGCGTGAATGGCGTCAAGCAGCACACCTTCGTGATTGGATTGCAGGTGGGTGACGTCCAGCCCAATGGAGGCGCCATGCTGAACGCAACGATCCTCGATCATATGTAGTGTCGTGCTGCCGTAAACCTCGGGCTGCCGTGTGCCAAGCAGATTGAGGTTTGGGCCATTCAATACCAAAACGTTATGCATGTTTTCACGATCCCCATACTTGGTTCATAGACGCGAAAAGGCCGGGTTGTCTACCTGACTTTGGTGGATTGAATACAGACAGTTGCCCTGAAAACAGACCTTGAGATGGAAGAGGAAACCAAGTTCAGTCCTTCGACATGACGACACAGCGCGTCCGTTTGGACTTGGGCCGTGCATTTACGTCCGTTTTTCGATTGCCAGAAAACAGGTTTTCGGGCGCATCGTCGTCGGTATCAGTATCGGAACATTGGAACTATCCGGGCTTACCAGCCGGCGCTTTGCGACGCTGAGTAATCCTTGCAAACCGTCTCTGATGCGATTGAAGATTGTCATGTGGAGTTTTGGTGCAACCCGGTTTCGTGCCAACGCAGCGGGCGGCTGATCGCCGCAAAGACAACAAGGCTTTGAACCGGGCCGGAATGCAACCGAAATCAGATTTAGCAGAGGAACATGACAATGACCCCCGATACCCTTTTCTCGCTGCCCGGCAAAACCGCATTGGTCACCGGAGGCGCCACGGGTATCGGTCGGATGGCCGCAGAGGCGTTGGTCAGGGCCGGCGCGCGCGTGTTGATTGCTTCTCGAAACGGGGACGCCTGTGTCGCGGCCGCCGCTGAGCTGAATGCACTGGAGGCACCGGGAAGTGCCGAAGGGTTTGCCGGAGACATCAGCAGCGAGGCAAGTATCGCTAAACTGGTTTCGGACATTCAGGAACGGACGGAAGGGATTGATATTCTTATGAATAACTCTGGCGTGACCTGGGGGGCACCCTTGGGCCAGTTTCCGTATGACGCGTGGGACAAGGTGATGTCGGTCAACGTGGCCGGGGTATTCGAGCTTACTCAGAGGCTGCTGCCGATGTTGATGCAATCCGGAACCGCAGACGATCCGGCCAGGGTCGTGAATGTTGGATCCGTGATGGGAGAGGTTCCCATGGGGGATGGCGCCTATAGCTATTCAGCCTCGAAAGCTGCGGTTCTGCATTTGACAAAAATCATGGCCAAGGAACTGTCGCCTTACCACGTGACGGTCAACGCGCTGGCTCCGGGGCCGTTCGTATCGCGGATGACAGCCTTTGCTACGGCGGATGAGGACAAGCGCGAAAAGGTCGGCAAGTCAGTGCCTCTTGGGCGCGTCGGCCGTGATGAAGATATAGCGGGGTGCGTGCTGTTTCTGTGTGGACGCGGCGGCAGTTATGTAACCGGTTCGATCATCCCGGTTTCTGGTGGGATCAACGTTGTAACGTCGGGCAATATCTTTGCCGAAGCGTTCTGAGACGCGCTGCGATCAAAACCGATCCTGTTCACAACGTGTTGGATTTGTGTCGTTTCTTGTTTTTCGACAGTTCAATTTCCAGGTTCGGCAAGCTGTTCTTGCCAAAGAACATTTCAGATCCGTAAAACAGGCTGGGAACGCCAAAAACGCCGCGGCGCACGAACGATTTGGTCTGATCCTTCAGGTCCTGTTTGATTTCAGGGCTTGTCATGGCCTCGCGCAGCTTGCGAACCGGCAGTTCATTTTCCTGTAGAATGTCAATCAGAACGGCCAGTTCATCCGCCTTTTGGCCATGCACCCATATGGCATCAAAGATGGCGTTTATGTATTTGATTTCCCATGATTTACCACTAGCGAACCGGGCGCCGCGCATCGCAAATTTCGTATTGATCGGAAAATGCGGGCTCATGTGAAAGCTCAGCCCGCGACGCCGCGCGAACCGATGCAAGTCATGAGTAAGATAGGCGGTTTTCTGGCGGTTTTCGGAAAACGCCTGAAACGGGCTCTGGTTGTGCGTTGCCTTGAAAACAACGGGCAGAAGGACAGGGGAATACCTGATCTTGGCATTATGCCGCGCGGCCAGCTCTGGCAGCATCTTGTGGGCCAGAAAGGCATTTGGGCTGCAAAAATCGTAAACGAAATCTATGCTTTGCGTCATGCTATTCCTCCAGGCCAATCCGGCACGTCGCCGTCCAACAATTTACAAGCGAATCTGTGACGGTTTCACTGTATCACTTGGATTTAAGGCGTGCCTCTTGGCCCTGCTTGTATAACCATTCATTTCAGCCCGGGTTTTGCTGTTGTTTCAGGCCCTACGCGTACACGAAATTAGTCAACTTCTGGTGGAACTCAAAAAAATGCTTCGAAAACAAGTCATGTTCGATGAAATGCGCCTGAACCGGATTCGCCTCTGGATGGACCGCTATGTTGAGCAGCGCAAATACGCGGGTTCGTCCTTTTTGCTGAAGCACAAGGGGGATGAGGTCTTTTTCCACGCCAGCGGCCTGCGAAATCTTGAAGAGGACTTGCCGTTCCAACGCGACACGCTGGTGCGCATCTACTCGATGACCAAACCCGTCACGTCTGTTGCCTTGATGATGCTGGCGGAACGTGGGCTGTTTCACCTCGACGCGCCGCTGTCGGATTTCCTTCCCGAGTACAAACAGATGCAGGCTCTGGTACCCGGCGCGGACAAGCTGGATCAAACCGAGGACGCGGCAAGCCCGACCCTTCATCAGTTGCTGACCCATACCAGCGGTTTCAGCTATCCGTTCAACCCCGGGATACTGCCGGAGGCGATGGATGAAAAGGACCTTATATTCAAACCAAATCAGGGCCTTCTGAACGATCGCGTACGTGAACTGGCAGAGTTTCCCTTGGCTTTCCAGCCCGGAACACGGTGGGAATATTCGGTTGGAACCGATGTGCTTGGGCGCGTTGTCGAGGTCGTCTCGGGACAGACCCTGGAACAATTCTTCCGGCAGGAAATCTTGGCGCCCCTCGAGATGCGCGAAACCGGGTTTTCCGTGCCCGACGGGGCAGGGGACCGGTTCGCCTCGCTTTATACGCCGCTGGCCGGCGATGCGATGGCGTTGAATTCCGCGGAACAGGGAGGCGATACCTTGCGTCTGGTGGATGCCCACGAAACCTCTCCATTTGCGAATGCGACAACGTTCTCGGGCGGCGGCGGGCTGGTTTCCACAATCGATGACTATGTCAAATTCGTCGACATGCTTCGCAATCGCGGGTCCGGCAACGGGCATCAACTGCTTGGCCCGAAAACGGTGGACTTCATGATGCGCAACCACTTGCCGGGCGATATCGCTTCGATGGGACCAAAGAGCTTTGCAGAACAGCCCATGGAAGGCATGGGATTTGGCCTTGCAGGGTCGATTGTCCTCAACCCGGGTCGGGTGCGCGTGCCCGGATCCGTTGGTGATTTCAGCTGGGGTGGCATGGCCTCGACCTATTTCTGGATCGACTGGCAGAACGATCTGACGGCTGTGTTCTTCACGCAATTGTCGCCGTCCAGTTCCTACCCATCCCGGGCTGAACTCAAGGCCTTGGTGCACGCCGCCATTATTGAATGATTTTGCTCAGGCTGATACCCGGGTTTCGATCAATTAGCCCATGAGCAGACAATGACCGAAGCGGAACGCATCTTACTGGACCTTCTGGATATCGAACGACTTGAAGTCGATCTTTTCCGCGGCACAGGATCGGGTGGAGAAACACCGACCCGAATTTTCGGCGGTCAGGTCATTGCACAGGCCCTAGCCGCGGCATACAGAACCGTGGAAGACCGGTTGTGCCATTCCCTGCACGCCTATTTCATCCGCCCCGGGAATCCAGATAAACCTGTTATTTATCAGGTGGATAGGGCGCGTGACGGTGGGTCGTTCACAACCCGTCGCGTTGTTGCCATTCAAAATGGCAAGCAGATCCTGAATATGTCAGCTTCCTTTCACGTTCAGGATGAAGGTTGGGATCATCAGCATCCGATGCCAACCGTGAATCCTCCACAGACATACCCATCACGTTCCGAGCTTCGACACGCATATGTGGATCGCGTGCCCGAAGGTTTTCGCGGTGAGCTTCTGCGTGAACGCCCGATCGAAGTCCGCGAGGTGGACCATCTGGATCCGTTCAACCCCGAAGTGTCGGACGACCGCAATAAAACCTGGTTTCGCATGGCGGCTGCCGCGTCTGCGGACGCAAAAACTCAACATCTGCTTTTGGCCTATGCGTCAGATATGAACCTGATGTCGTCAGGTTTGCGACCGCACGGGCTGAGCTGGTTTTCCGGAGAGTTCAACGGCGCCAGTCTGGACCATGCTTTGTGGTTTCATGCACCTGTGAAATTTCAGAACTGGCATCTGTATGTGATGGATTCTCCGTGGACGGGGCAGGGACGCAGCTTCAATCGCGGATCAATCTATTCAGAAGACGGAACCCTGGTCGCGTCGGTGGCTCAGGAAGGTCTTATGAGGAAGGTTCAGAAAAAACGTTAGGTATCTGGCGTAAAATGTTGATTCAACTTTCGCATCCCGCCCAGCCAGCGATCGTAGTCAGCCGCTTTGAGTTGCAGATAATCCAAAACCTGCGGATGCGGAAGAACCAGAAATCGTTCTTCCCGGATGGCTTGTACGCAGGTTTCAGCGACGTCTTCCGGCTCCAGCATTCCGTCGATCGATGCCACTGAAACCTCATGTCCTTCAGTCATTTTTGACCGAACCGCCTGAGGACAAAGAACCGAAACCCGCAGACCTTTGGCGCCATATGTCAGCGACAGCCACTCGGCAAATCCAACTGCCGCGTGTTTCGTGACACCGTATGGCGCCGCACCCGGTTGGTTCAGTAAACCCGCCGCAGAGGCCGTCGTCAGAATATATCCGCCGCCGCGACCGATCATACGAGGCACCAAATGGCGCGCGGTCCACACGTGCGACATCACGTTGATTTTCCAAATTTTTTCCCATTGATCATCGGGAACATCCAGACCGCCAAGCGTCAGGATGCCGGCATTTGCGCAGAACAGATCAATTGGGCCAACAGTATCTTCGGTGAAATCAATCAACGCCTTGATCTGTTCCTCATCCGAAACGTCACATGTGAACGCAACACCGCCAGTTTGGGTTGCGACTTCACGGGCTCCGGCTTCGTCAATATCCGAACAGATGACGCGCGCACCTTCCTGAGCAAAACGTTCCGCCAAACCCCGGCCAATGCCATCTGCGGCACCGGTCACGATGACAGTTCTATTTCTGAGCTCCATGGCGCGTTCCAAAACTAGTATTGCGTGTTCTGGGCAGAGTGTTCACTTTGCGGCCAAGTTACAAGTGACCTGAAATTACCATAATACCGATTATGCGAATACCGACTACCGCCACGGGGCGCCACCCACAAATACGGCTCCTGTCAAAATTCAAACGCCTTTGGCGCCATATACGCAGGATGTGGTTATCCCAAGGCGTATCCCGCGCCTCGGACGGTTCGTACTGGATCGGTCCCGCCATATTGCGTCAGGGCTTTGCGCAAACGCCCGATATGAACATCGACGGTTCGGGTATCGACATAGATGTCGCGTCCCCAAACCCGGTCCAGCAATTGCTCGCGGCTCCAGACCCTGCCCGGCTTTTCCATGAATGTGCTGAGAAGCCGGAACTCGGTCGGCCCAAGCTTCAGGGGTTTGTTGTCCCGGCTGACCTTGTGCGTCTCGGAGTCAAGAATGATGTCATCGAATTCCAGGCGCAAACCAACGGTCGAAGGACGGACGCGGCGCAATTGCGTGCGAACGCGCGCCATCAGCTCGACCACGGAATATGGCTTGACCACGTAATCATCCGCGCCGGTTTCAAGACCGCGAACTTTGTCGACTTCCTCGGTCCGGGCCGACAACATGATAATCGGGATTGAACGCGTGTCCGGGCGGCTTTTCAGGCGTCGGCAGACCTCGATACCGCTCAGATTGGGCATCATCCAGTCCAGGACAATGATGTCCGGGCAGTCTTCGTCTACCAACAGCATGGCTTCTTCGCCGTTGCCAGCCTTGGAAACCCGAAACCCTTCAGCTTCCAGATTGTAGGCCAAGACTTCACGTTGGGCCATTTCATCCTCTACAACCAAAACGGTAGGTTGATCTGCTGACATCTCGCTCGTCTCCTACACGGTTTGCGACGTGTTGTCAGCCTTGGGCCGGGCTTCGGCCGGGCGGTCGCCGGTGACCAGATACACGACCTGCTCGGCGATCGAGGTTACGTGATCGCCCATGCGTTCGATGTTCTTTGCGATGAAATGCAGGTGCATGCAGGCCGAGATATTGCGTGGATCTTCGGCCATGAACGTCAGAAACTCCCGAAACAGGCCGTTATACATCTGGTCCACCTCTTCATCGCGGTTGATGACGTCTGTGGCCAGTTCCGCATCGCGTTGAATATAGGCGTCCAGCGCATCACGCAGCATCCGTTCGACCTCGCGTGCCATACGGCGCAAGGCCGCAGCGCTTCCGTTGATCTCGCTGGCATTGACCAGAACCGTGGTTCGTTTGGCGATATTCTTGGCATAGTCGCCAATGCGCTCAAGGTTGCCGGACACCTTCAGAACCGACAGGATCAGCCGCAAGTCACTTGCCGTGGGTGCCCGCAGCGCAATCAACCTGGCCGTTTCTTCGTTGATCAGCTCTTCAAGCGCGTCGATGGCCTTGTCGCCTTTTCGCACCTCTTGCGCCAACTCTTCATCGCGGGTTTCCAGCGAGCGGGCCGCGCCTATGATGGCGGCCTCGACCAGCCCGCCCATCTTCATGATATGCGCTTGGATCGCTTCGAGGTCGCGGTCAAAAACAGATGCAATATGTTGTTCGCTCATTGTCAGATACCTGTGATTAGCCGATGCGGCCTGTAATGTAGCTTTCCGTGCGCGGATCTATCGGATTGGTAAAGATCTGGCCGGTTTCACCGAATTCAACCAGATTGCCCAAGTGGAAGAAGGCCGTTTTCTGACTGACCCGCGCCGCCTGCTGCATCGAGTGGGTGACGATCACAACCGAAAACCGCGACCTCAGTTCATCGATCAACTCTTCGACCTGTGCGGTCGCGATCGGATCAAGGGCCGAGCACGGCTCGTCCATCAACAGAACTTCGGGTTCGGTGGCGACGGCCCGGGCGATGCACAAACGCTGCTGCTGGCCGCCGGACAGGCCGGTGCCAGGTGCATCCAGTCGATCCTTGACCTCATCCCAGATCGCGCCGCGACGCAGGGATTTTTCCACGATTTCATCCAGTTCCGCCTTGTTGCGGGCCATGCCGTGAATGCGCGGGCCATAGGCCACGTTGTCATAGATCGACTTCGGGAACGGGTTGGGTTTTTGGAACACCATTCCGACCTTGGCGCGCAACTGGACCGGATCGACACGCTTGTCATAGATGTCTTCACCATCCAGCAGGATGTCGCCTTCGACGCGGCAGATATCGATGGTGTCATTCATTCGGTTCAGGCAGCGCAGGAAGGTGGACTTGCCACAACCAGATGGCCCGATGAAGGCCGTGACAGTCTTGTCTTCGATCTCAACGCTCACGTCCTTGATGGCATGGGTTTCACCGTAGAAAACCTGTACGTTCTTGGCGTTGATCTTGATGTCTTTGGAGTCCACGGTTCTCTCCACTCGTGTCATGTCGTTCATTCCAGCCCCCATTTACCAGCGACGTTCAAAGCGGCGGCGCAAGATGATTGCGATGATATTCATGGTCAGCAGGAACATCAAAAGTATGATGATCCCACCCCACGCCTTCTCGTAAAAGCCGACGTCAGCGCGTGCGGCCCATGTATAGATCTGGGCGGGCATGGCCGAATTCGGCTCGGTAAAGCCTGCAAGAAAGCCGTCGGGATATCCGCGTGCGACAAACCCCACCATGCCGATCAGCAAAAGAGGTGCGGTTTCACCCAAGGCTTGCGCCAGACCGATGATGGTACCTGTCAGAATGCCCGGCGCAGCCAGCGGCAGCACGTGGTGAAACACCGCCTGCATTTTCGACGCCCCTACCCCAAGCGCCGCGTCGCGTATCGACGGAGGCACGGCCTTCAAGGACGCGCGGGTCGAGATGATGATCGTCGGAAGCGTCATCAGGGTCAGAACCAGACCGCCGACCAGCGGTGCCGATTGCGGCAGATGCATGAACTGAATGAAAACGGCCAGGCCCAGAATACCGAAGACGATGGACGGAACCGCGGCCAGGTTCGAAATGTTCACTTCGATCAGGTCAGTCAGCTTGTTCTGCGGCGCAAATTCTTCGAGATAGATCGAAGCTGCAACGCCAATCGGCAGAGACAGACACAAAACGACCAGCATCATGAAGAATGATCCCACAACCGAGACACCGATGCCTGCGCCGCCGGGGTTGTCCACGCCTGCGTCCGCGCCGGTGATGAAGGGCCAATTGAATGCCTGCTTGATGATGCCAGCCTGTTCCAGCGCATCGACCAGATCCAGATCGCTTTTTTGCAGAAACCGGCTGTCCTGTATCGTGTCGCGGGAAACGCGGCCTTTGAAGTATCCGTCCACCCGGCTGGATGCTGCCAGATCGAATTGGACCGGCTCACCCAGCTTGTCGGGGTTTTCGGTGTAAAAGGTCCGGATCGTCCCGCCGACTTTACCCAAAAGACGCTCGATCGCGGCCTCATCAAAATCAACGCTGATCCCGCGTTCAGCAAGTTCACTGTTCAACTGAGCGACGAACAGGTTGGAATAGACTTTTGTCTTGAACAGGGCTCCTTCGGCCTCGTCCCGCTGCGGTTCGGTCAGTGTGAATTCAATGCTGACGACCGTGCGTTGGAAGGCCGGAATCCCCTGCGACAGGATCGAAGCGAACAGAACAACCAAAAAGAACAGACCGGTTGCGATTGCGGCGATGCCATAAGCACGGAACCGTTTCTCGGCTTTGGCACGTTTCTTCGTGCGTTCATCCGAAGCCGTGAGCGAGATCGTATGGCGACCGGATTGGGGGCTTTGCATACTGGTGTCGGTCATTCGTACTGCTCCCGGTACTTGCGCACGATATAAAGGGCACACACGTTGAGCCCCAAGGTGAGAATGAAAAGGGTCATGCCAAGTGCGAAGGCGACCAGCGCCTCGGGTGAGGCAAAGTCGGCGTCCCCCGTCAACTGGCTGACGATCTTGGCTGTCACGGTTGTCATGGCTTCGAACGGGTTCAGGCTGAGGCGGGCTGCGGCCCCTGCCCCGAGAACCACGATCATGGTCTCGCCGATGGCGCGCGATGCCGCCAGAAGGATCGCGCCGACGATACCGGGCAACGCGGCGGGCAGAACGACCTGACGGATGGTTTCGGATTGCGTGGCGCCAAGGCCATAAGAACCGTCGCGCATGGCCTGCGGCACCGCGTTGATAATGTCGTCAGACAGTGATGAGACAAACGGGATCAACATGATCCCCATCACCAGACCCGCAGTCATGACGGCAGTGCCGGCTTTCATCCAGCCCAGGCCACTTTCACCAAATACGTCCAACAGCAGCGGGCCAACGGTCAACAAGGCGAAGAGACCGTAAACGATGGTCGGAATCCCGGCCAGCACCTCAAGCAGCGGCTTGGCGACAGAGCGCAAGCGGGACGAAGCGTATTCGCTGAGATAGATCGCGGCGAACAATCCGATCGGCACTGCAACCAGCAGCGCCACGACAGAGATGTAGAGCGTCCCCCACAGCAGCGGCAAGATACCGAGTTCGGACAACCCGCCGCGGCCCGAAAAGCTGGGTGCCCAGGTCATGCCGAGAAAGAAATCTGACGCCGGGTACAGTTTGAAGAATTCCCAGGTGTTGAACACAAGAGACAGGACAATGCCCACCGTTGTGAGGATTGCAACCGACGCGGCCGCCAGAAGCAGGACATGAACCCCCTGTTCCACAACGTTGCGCGCACGGTATTCGGCGTTGGTTTGCAACCAGCCCGCTACGGCACCGATCAAGGCAACCGCGACAACGGCAACGGACATGATTGCGTACCCGGTCGAGCTCATGGCGCGGTAGCTCTGCGCAGCGCGCAGTACCGGTTGGGTGATGTCCGAAGTCACAACCTGCCCCGCGTCCTTCAAAAGCTGGGTGATCTCGGCGACA
The DNA here is from genome assembly GCF_009363615.1 of Ruegeria sp. THAF33. Lineage (NCBI taxonomy): Bacteria > Pseudomonadati > Pseudomonadota > Alphaproteobacteria > Rhodobacterales > Roseobacteraceae > Ruegeria > Ruegeria sp. THAF33. The sequence continues at coordinate 1,498,290 of NZ_CP045384.1, forward strand.
TTTGCATCGGCATCACTGGCGGCGTTCTGGGTCAGAGTGCCTTGCGCAACCGCGTTGTCCAGCCCGGCGGCGGTGCGGCGTACTTCGGCCATCACCAGGCTGCGGGAGGAACCTTCCTTTATCACAGAGTCCGGTATCATGTCCGACACCTGCGCATTGAGGAAGAAAGGCTGCGCCAACAGCCACACGATCAAGAGACCGAAGGCCGGCACAAGTGTCTTCAGTGCAACGTTTGCACCGTAAAAAGATGGCAGGGAATGCAGGTTCCGACTGTCACCCCCTGCGTTTTGCAGTGCGCGCGTACGTCCCAACAGATAGCCGACAGCCGCGATCGCCGAAACGATCAGAAAGAGCCAAAGTATCGGCATGACACCCCCATTGCCTTCGATTGCGAGTAGTAAAAAGACAGTGAAGGGGCGACTGATCCGTCGCCCCCATTTGCGTTAAACTGACGTCAGGCTCAGCTGCCCGAACCCATGGTGACTTCGTTGGCGATTGCGTCCTGAGTTTTTGCCAGCTCAGGATCGGCGACCAGGCCATAGTTGGCAAGCGGGCCCGACGGACCGGCGATTTCGTCATGGGTGAAGAACTGCGCGTATTCCTTCAGGCCCGGGATCACGCCGATATGAGCTTTCTTCACGTAGAAGAACAGCGGGCGAGAAACCGGATATTCGCCGGTCGAGATGGTTTCGGTCGACGGTGCGACGCCCGACATGGTGGCAACCTTCAACTTGTCGGTGTTGTTCTCGTAGAACGCCAGACCAAACACGCCGATACCGTTGGGGTTGGTGTCGATACGCGCCAGGGTTTCGGTGTAGTCACCGTCGATATCAACCGATTTGCCATCGGTGCGAACCGCCAGACAGGCATCTTCAGCGTCGTCTTCGCTCATGCCGCCCGCGATCATGGCTTCCATGGCGCCGGTTTCTTCACAACCGATCAGCAGAACTTTTTCTTCGAACACTTCGCGGGTGCCGTGCTTGGTGCCTGGGATGAAGCTTGCGATTTCAACATCGGGCAGTTCTGGGTTGAACTCGGCCCAGGTGTTGTACGGGTTGTCAACGATCTCACCGTCTTTCAGAACTTTTGCACCCAGAGCATTGAAAATGTCGGACGGTTCGAACGCGGTGAAGGCAGGCCCGGTCTGCTGGCTAGCGAATACGATGCCGTCATAACCGATGCGGACTTCCATGATGTCGGTCACACCGTTTTCGGCGCAGGCTTTGATCTCTTTTTCACGGATCGCGCGCGACGCGTTTGCAACGTCGATGGTGTTTTCGCCAACGCCTTCGCAGAAACGCTTCAGACCAGCCGACGAACCGCCGGATTCAACAACCGGAGTTGGAAAGTCTGTGTTTTCACCGAACAGTTCGGCTACGATCGAGGCATAAGGCAGAACGGTCGACGAACCGGCGATCTGAACGTTGTCACGCGCCGCAGCAGTGGTCGCCGAGACGGCAGCGATAGCCAGCGCAGATGCCGACAGTTTTACAAAGGACATTTCAGTCTCCCTGAAAAGGTGTACTTGATCACCACCATGATGATCCTGCGGGGACCCCTATGGCGCGTGCGTAAGCCTTTTGTGACACATGCGTAACGGTTTTATGACAGCAGGGCATTTTTCTGCGTTTGACTCCTGGAACAGCCAATGCCCCAAAGGGTCAGGATAAAAGCAGACTTGCATTCCAGGCTGTTTCAACTGGGCAAAATGACCGTAAAAACAGAACCTTTTCCCAATTCGCTTTCGACACGAAGTCTTCCACGATGGCGATTGACGATATGCTTCACGATCGCAAGGCCAAGCCCGGTTCCGCCCAGTTGCCGCGACCTGTGGCTGTCGGCGCGATAGAATCGCTCTGTCAGGCGCGGCAGGTGAACGGCATCTATGCCGGGGCCTTTGTCTATGAACTGGATTCGGACTGCCGGGCCGCGCATCGCCGGATCCCTGTCCGCTGGCAGGACACGTACCGTGACACTGCCGCCACTGGCGCCATACTTGATCCCGTTCTCGATCAGATTGGTGAAAACCTGCCGCAACTGGTCGCCGTCACCGGTGACTGAAAGCGGGCCGTTTTTCACGTCCAGCGACAGAACCACGCCAGCATCCTCCGCAAGGGGCCGCAGCGAGTTTATCGTGGATTGAAGTAGACCGGTAAGTTCCAGCTGTTGCTTGGGTCGAACACGTTCTTCGCTTTCGACCCGGTTCAACGACAACAGATCCCCGACCAGACGGTTCATCCGGTTGGCCTCATCGGCCATGATCTTGAGGAACCGGTCACGCGCGGCGGGATCGTCCCGTGCCGGACCGCGCAGGGTTTCGATAAACCCCATCAAGGCGGTCAACGGCGTGCGCAATTCATGGCTGACATTGGCCACGAAATCCCGTCGCATCTGGCTGGCGTGCTCCAGATGGGTGGTATCCTGAAACGTGACCATGACGGCCCCTTCGGAAGCGACCCCGTTCATGTATCTGCATTCAACTGTGTATGTTGTGTCCTGCGCACCGTCATTGGACAGATGACGTGCTTTCTTTGCGCTTCTGCTTGTCAGGCTTTGCTCAATCGCGTCCAGAACCTGCGGCTGTCGCAATATGGTCGCAAAATGACGTCCAACGATATTCTGGCCCAGAAGAGACGTTGCATCCGTGTTCGCGGCAATGATCCGTTCGGTCTGATCCACCATCAGCGCCGGCAGCGGGATCGCAAGAACAATGTCCTCAAGAACGTCTTCGGTCATGCGTCAAAACCCACTCATTCCGTGGCGTCAAAGCGCAGGTTTCAGGGTTTCGCGGAAATTGCGCATGTTTTCCTGATAGTGCAGCGCACTGAACGTGATCCTTTGGGCTGCGGCCTCATCCAGCTGGCGTACGACCTTGCCCGGCGATCCCATGACAAGCGAATTGTCGGGGATTTCCTTGCCCTCGGTGATCAAGGTCCCTGCTCCGATCAGACAGTTCCGGCCGATCTTTGCGCCGTTCAAAACGATTGCGCCCATTCCGACCAACGTGTTTTCGCCTATGGTGCAGCCATGCAGCATCACCTTGTGCCCAATGGTGCAATTTCGACCAATCGTCAGGGGAAACCCGGCGTCGATATGCATCACGCAGTTTTCCTGAACGTTGCTGCCCTCGCCGATCCGGATTTCTTCGTGATCCGCGCGAATCGTGCAGCCGAACCAGACCGAGGCCCCCTGCTCCAGCACAACCTTGCCAATCAGATTGGCATCGGGCGCGACCCAGGTGTCCTCGTGAATGTGCGGAGCGTGCTCGCCCAAAGCGTAAATGGTCATGACAGTCCCTCGAATTCTCTCTGCAACTTGCGGACGTGCTGTTGCAACCTGGGTTGCTGAATGCGACGCATCCGTTCCGCGCTGACGATGGTTTTCAGCTTTTCTTCGGTTGCCTCGAGGTCATCGTTGATCAGGACGTAGTCGTAATAGCCCCAGTGGCTGATTTCATCCCAGCTTTTGAGCATTCGACGGGCGATGACGTCATCACTGTCCTGCCCGCGTGTTTCCAGCCGGCGGCGCAGCTCGGGGATGGACGGCGGCAAAATGAAGATCGACAACGCGTGTTTCCCCAGATCCGAATTTCGGATCTGCACTTCACCCTGCCAGTCGACGTCGAACAATACGTCCTTACCGGCATTGATCGAATTTTTGACCGGCTCGGCAGGCGAACCATAGAAGTTTCCGAATACATGGGCGTGTTCCAGCATCTGCCCATCAGCGACCTGCTGTTTGAACTCGTCCTCGGACAGAAAGAAATACTCGCGCCCATGCTCTTCTCCGGGGCGCGGGGCACGGGTCGTCGCCGAGATCGAGAATTCCAGATCCGTATCCCAGGCCATCAGCCGTCTGGCCAGGGTCGATTTGCCCGCTCCGGACGGAGAAGACAGGATGATTAGTAGGCCTCGGCGGTCCGCCATGTCAGTCGTTCCCATTCTTATTCCACATTCTGCACTTGCTCGCGCATCTGATCGATCACCGCTTTCAGTTCCAGCCCGACCGATGTCAGGTCCGAGCTTTGCGCCTTGGAACACAGCGTGTTGGCTTCGCGATTGAACTCTTGCATCAGGAAGTCCAGCTTGCGGCCCACGGCCCCGTCCTGTGCCAACAACTCACGAGCGGCCGCCACATGCGCGGTCAGGCGGTCGATTTCTTCGGTGATATCCGCCTTGACCGCGATCATCGCAAGCTCTTGCGCGACACGATCGGGATCCGCGCCCTGCGTATTCTCCAGCACCCGCGCGAGATTCTCGCGCAGCCCCTCGGTCATCTTGTCCTTGCGTTGCTCGGCAATCTCTGCGGCCTGCGCCGTCAGCTCCGCGACCTGATCCAGTTGCGTGTTCAAGACAGCGGCCAAAGCTGCCCCTTCGGCTTTGCGCATATCTATGAACGCCGCCAGAAGATCTTTGAATTCGGACGTTAGATGAGCAACAAGCGGAGCCGGATCGTCGGCCTCGGTTCCTGCATCCATCATCCCCTTGAGCGCCAAAAGATCTGACGCACGCGACGGCGCCAGCGTGATGCCGCGCGCAGTCGCCAGCGCTTCCGTTCGCTCGAGAGCTGTCAGGGCCGCAGCCATCGCGGTTTCGTTCAAGGCCAGTTCCGGGGCAGAATCCTCGCGGTTCAAGCGCATCGACAGGGTCACGTTTCCCCGGCTCAGGGATTTGGACAGGGACGCCCGTAACGCGACTTCGAGGCCGGTCAACCAGTCGGGCACGCGCAGACGCATGTCCAGCCCCTTGCCATTTACGCTGCGAAGTTCCCACGACCAACTGTGCGGGCCGAAAGTTCCCTTCCCCGAGGCAAACCCGGTCATGGATCTGATCATGATGGCCCTTTCCTGTTCCCCTGCTGTTTCGAGCATGTGCCGCACCTAATGCCATTGACTGGTGCAGAGCAAGAGTTTGCTGACGACGCAATTGTTTGGCGCAAGTTAACCATTCGTTAAAGAATTGCTCCAAAATTGAAATAACCCGAGTCAAAATGCCCATAGCAATGGTTTGCGGGCCGCAGATGCTTCCAATGTGTTGCATTTTATGAAAAAGGCGGACAATTGACGGTAGGGTGATGAAAATGAAAACCTTTTTCGGGATAGGTTCCGGGTCAGAATTTGGAAAGATCGTCGCAATGGATCGCTTTGACAGTGGGCGCAGCCTATCGCCGATCCGCCAGGCCGAGGCGTATTGGACCGCATTGTTGAGCGGCGACAGCGTGCCCATGCGGTCTCAAATCGACCCGCGCGGTCTTGAGAATGTTCTTGAATATACGTTCATCCTGGAACGCATCGCACCCGGCCTGGCCCGATTTCGTCTGGCAGGCAGCCATCTGAACGCGCTTGCAGGGATGGAAGTGCGAGGGATGCCGTTGACCGCGTTCTTTCAACCGGATGCCCGTGCGCAAACCAAGGATGTTCTGGAACAGGTATTTGCATCCCCCGCTGTTGCCGAATTGAGTCTGAACTCGGGCGGGGTGTTGGGACGTACCCGGATGCAGGCCCGGATGATCCTTTTGCCACTGAAAAGCGACCTTGGGGATGTCAGTCGTGTTTTGGGGGTCATGATCGCCGATGGCGCAATCGGCAAGACACCGCGCCGGTTTTCACTGGCCGATACGCGGATCAAACCGGTTTCTGAAATTAAGGTGCCCGCGCCCACTCTGCGCCGTCCTGTGGAAGGTTTTGCCGAGGAACAACGCGAATTCAAACGCTCTGCCGGCCATCTTCATCTGGTGGTGTCACGCGACGATTGAAACACGCAAGATAGCCGTGATCAGAAACAGCGGGCCGATGGCCCGCTGTTGTCTGTGTTACAGATGCGCTCAGCTTACCGCGCGTTTCGAACCGTTGCGGCGCAGGTTGGTCAACTCTTCCGCCACCAGGAACGCAAGTTCCAGCGACTGCGACGCGTTCAAGCGCGGATCGCAAGCGGTGTGGTAGCGGTCCGACAGGTCCTCTTCGGTCACGGCACGTACACCGCCGGTGCATTCGGTCACATCCAGCCCGGTCATTTCGAAATGCACGCCACCGGGGATGGTTCCCTCGGCCTGATGCACTCCGAAAAAGTCACGCACCTCGCGCAGAACAGAATCGAACGGGCGGGTTTTATAGCCCGTGGCCGATTTGATCGTGTTTCCGTGCATCGGGTCGCAGACCCAAGTGACCTTGGCACCCTCTTCCTTGACCGCCTTGATCAGACGCGGCAGATGCTCGCCCGCCTTGCCCGCACCGAAGCGCGCGATCAGGGTCAGACGCCCCTCTTCGTTGTCGGGGTTCAGCTTGGACATCAGAACTTTGAGGTCCTCGGCCGTGGTGGTCGGGCCGCATTTCAGACCGATCGGATTCAGAACCCCGCGGCAGAACTCGACATGCGCGCCGTCGGGCTGACGGGTGCGGTCGCCGATCCAGATCATGTGACCAGAGCCAGCCAGCCAGTTGCCCGAGGTGGAATCCAGACGCGTTAGTGCCTCTTCGTATTCAAGCAGCAGCCCTTCGTGGCTGGTGTAGAATTCGACGGTCGAGAATTCATGGGTTGTTTCCGCAGTGATTCCAGCGGCTTCCATGAAGTCGATGGTGTCCTGAATGCGATCGGCAACCTCGGAATATTTCTGAACGTCCTGTTCATCCGCGAAACCCAAAGTCCAGGCATGAACGCGGCTCATATCCGCGAATCCACCGGTCGAGAATGCGCGCAGCAAGTTCAGTGTCGCCGCCGCTTGCGTATAGGCCTGCAACATCTTGTTGGGATTCGGAATCCTGGCTTCGGGTGTGAAGGCCAATTCGTTGATGATGTCGCCGCGGTAGCTGGGCAGTTCCACACCATCCACAACTTCGGTCGGGGCACTGCGTGGCTTGGCAAATTGTCCGGCCATACGACCGACTTTGACCACCGGCACCTTGGCGCCATAAGTCAGAACCATCGCCATTTGCAGCATCACCTTGAACGTGTCACGGATCGCATCAGCGCTGAATTGTTCAAAGCTTTCAGCGCAATCCCCGCCTTGCAGAAGGAAGGCCTCGCCGCGACCGGCGGCACCCAGATGCTGTTTGAGACGCCGCGCCTCGCCGGCAAAGACCAGCGGGGGATACTTTGAAAGCTGAGCCTCGACCTTGGCCAGCGCGGCCGCGTCGGTATAATCTGGCATCTGAACCCGGGGCTTGTTGCGCCAGTTCGATTTTTGCCATTCGGTCATAGCTTTGGTCTCCGCTGAAGTTTTCAGGTGGTCTCTATACAAAATGCAATGAAGAGTGACCATATCCCATTTGCGCCTCTTGACGACGTAAACAAGCTTTGATCATGGTGGCTGTCAAATCTGCCGCTGGATAATAAACTGACCAGCAGCGAAGCAAGGACATCTCGCCATGCAAGAGCAACGCCAAGTTGTCACGGTGGAAGACACTGCGGCCCCACCCCGGAATTTCGTTTTTGTCCTTTTGGACAAATTCTCGCTTCTGTCCTTTGCTTCGGCGCTTGACAGTCTGCGCATCGCCAACCGCATGGCGAACAGACAGCTTTACACCTGGAATCTGATGGGAGAAGGCGGGGAAACGGTAACCTGCTCGGCCGGGACCGAGTTCAAGCTGGACAGTGATCTGGTAGAGCTACAGCGCGACGACGTCGTTTTGATCTGCGGTGGTGTGGACGTTCAGGCGGCCACCAGCAAGCGCGTGCTGAACTGGCTGCGGCGCGAAGCCCGAAGGGGCTTGCGGATCGGTGGCCTCTGCACTGCGGCCTATACTCTGGCAAAGGCCGGGTTGCTGGACAACAAGAAGGCGACGATCCATTGGGAGAACTCTGACAGCTTCATCGAGGAATTCGATGAGGTCGAACTGACCAAAGCCGTCTTTCAGATCGATGGCAGCCGCATGACGACTGCGGGCGGCACCTCGTCGATTGACCTGATGCTCAAGCTGATTGCAGATGACTATGGCGAGGATCTGGCCAACGCGGTGGCGGATCAGATGATCTATTCCTCGATTCGAACCGACCAGGACACGCAGCGCCTGTCAACTCCGACCCGAATCGGTGTGCGGCATCCGAAGTTGAGCCAGGTTATCCTGATGATGGAAAAAAACATCGAAGAGCCGATCTCGCCATCGATCCTTGCCAAGGACGTGGGTATGTCGACCCGCCAGTTGGAGCGTCTGTTCCGCCGGTATCTCAGCCGTTCCCCCAAGCGCTATTACATGGAACTGCGCCTGCACAAGGCCCGCAACCTGCTGATGCAGACAGACATGAGCGTCATCAACGTGGCGCTGGCCTGTGGTTTCGCCTCGCCCAGCCATTTCTCGAAATGCTACCGGGCGCATTACAACACCACGCCCTATCGCGAACGTGGTGCGCAAAGTGGAAGATTGTCAGTCTAAGGTCCAGCGTCAAAGCTCTTTGACGAAATAGTGCAAGTGCGGTCGGAGCATGGGCTGATCTTTGTAGGTTGTTGTCTCGATCGGAGAGGCCAGTTCCACAAACCCGAGCTTGGGATACAAAGACCTCATTTCCACATTTGGGGTGAGTGTATCTGCGATCAATCGCTTCAGCCCCATAGCTCTGGCGGCTTGTTCTCGTGCTTCAATCAATGCGCGCCCGACTCCGGTACCCCGAGCGTCTTCGGTTACAAATACACGTTTCAACTCGCCGGTAGACTGATCAAACCGTTTCATCATTCCACACCCCACGATTTTGCCACCTCGGTTTCTTACGACGATTAGGCATCCGTTCGGAGGCATGTAGTCATCCGTGTTCGCCCAGAATTCCTCAAGTGCGCTTTGCGGTGCGGAAGGATCCAATACAAACCCCATACCCTGCATTCTTTGAGCGATAAGAGCATAATATTGCTCCAAAATAATATTCAGCTCGGTTCTTGGCGGGATACTTGTGCACAATTCAATGTCGAAATCACTCATTGATATCCCCTTAACCGTGTAACCTGTTGGACAGAGTGACTGCGACGATGGAAACGCGCAAATAGAATTGTAAAGTCTGCCGGCACGCTTCGTATGTCACTGTTTGACAGACATCCTGTAAACCGCGCCCTGCCCGACTGAAATGAACCAGATCGCCCCATCCGGGGCCTGCACGATGTCACGGACCCGTTCGGTCTCGGGGCCCTTGATCTGCTCGACCTCGCGCAGCGGGTCTCCGGACAGGCGCGCGATATAGTCGAATTTCAGCGAGCCGACGAATATGTCGCCCCGCCATTCTGGAAACATGTCGCCGGAATAGACCATCAACCCCGACGGCGCGATCGACGGGTCCCAGTACAGGCGCGGCTGTTCCATACCGGGCTTGCTGGTGCCCTCGCCGATCTTCTCTCCGGAATAATGCGTGCCGTACGAGATGACCGGCCAGCCGTAATTGGCGCCGGGTTTGACAAGGTTCACCTCGTCGCCGCCGCGCGCCCCGTGTTCCGACACCCACAATCGGCCGCGCGCATCCAGATCGGCCCCCTGTGGGTTGCGGTGCCCATAGGTCCAGATTTCAGGTCGGATATCTGCCTGCCCGATGAAAGGATTGTCCGACGGTACCGAGCCATCGCGGTTGATACGGATCACGGAACCCAGGGCGTTCGAGCGATCCTGCGCCTGCGGCGCATCCCCTCGATCTCCGATGGTTACAAAAAGCGTGCCGTCATTGGCTTCTACAACACGTGAGCCGAAATGCCGCCCGCCTGATCCGCCGGGGTAAGCCTCGAAAATGACCCGCAGATTCGTCAGACGCGTGCCGTTCTTAGACAGGCGCGCCACCGCGACAGCCGTGCCTGCGCCACCCTTTTGCGGTTTTGAAAAGGTTAGAAAGACCTCGCGGCTTTGATTGAAATCGCGCGAGACCGTAACGTCCAGCAATCCGCCCTGCCCCGAAGCTGCAACCTTGGGAACACCGGATATGGCTTTCGCCTCTCCGTCCTTGACATACAGCAGGTTTCCGTCCCGTTCGGTGACAAGAAAACTGCCGTCAGGCAGGATGCCGACGGCCCAAGGCGTATCCAGCCCGCCTGCCATTTCGATAAGTTCAATTTTCCCGACCGAGGTCGACAACGCCTGTGCCAAGGCGCTTTGAGTGCAAAAAGTGAAGAACAGAATCGCGGCAGCTCTGAGCATGTTGACCCTTCTCCGGACAATCTTAGGCAAACCCTAACAAAACAGATAGATTTCCGATCGATAAAGGCACGATTGCGTTAGGACTTTTCTTTTCCGGGCAGCTTGCCTAGGTTCGTGGCCAGAACGAATACGTTCACAATAGGGAGTAACCATATGAAAAAGCTGCTTACAGCAACTGCAGCATCCGCTTTGCTGGCCGGACCTGCGCTGGCCGAAGACATTACGCTTGGTGTTTTGTTCGGATTCACCGGCCCAATTGAATCGCTGGCACCCGCAATGGGTTCGGGCGCTGAATTGGCGATGGCGGAAGTCACCGAATCCGGAAAACTGCTGGATGGGTCCAAAGTGACCGCATCGCGCGCCGACACCGGCTGCATTGATAACGGTTTGGCCACTTCGAACGGCGAACGCATGATTGCGGACGGTGTTGCCGGAATCATCGGCGGCGATTGCTCGGGCGTGACCGGTGCGATCCTTCAGAACGTCGCGATTCCGAATGGCATGGTCATGATCTCGCCCTCGGCGACCTCGCCGGGCCTGTCGACCATGGAAGACAACGGCCTGTTCTTCCGCACCGCGCCGTCAGATGCGCGCGAAGGCCAGGTGATGGCGGATATCCTGAAGGATCGCGGCATCAACTCGATCGCTCTGACCTATACCAACAACGACTACGGCAAGGGTCTGGCGGACGCGATCCAAACCTCTTTCGAGGCAGCAGGTGGTGAAGTGACCATCGTTGCAGCGCATGAGGATGGCAAGGCCGACTATTCGGCCGAAGTTGGTGCTCTGGCGTCGGCAGGTGGCGACATTCTGGTTGTTGCGGGCTATCTGGATCAGGGCGGTCTGGGCATCATCCAGTCGGCGCTGGACAGCGGTGCGTTTGACACCTTTGGCCTGCCCGGCGGCATGATCGGTGACTCGCTGCCGGCCAATGTCGGCCCCGACCTGAACGGTTCGTTCGGTCAGATCGCCGGTTCGGGCGGTGAAGGCGCCGAGAAGTATTTTGCCATGGCCGAGGCAGCAGGCTTCGACGGTTCGTCGCCCTATTCGCCCGAATCCTATGACGCTGCGGCTTTGTTCATGCTGGCCATGCAGGCTGCTGGATCGACTAATCCGGCCGACTATGGCGGCAAGATCATGGACGTTGCCAACGCTCCGGGCGAAAAGATCTATCCCGGCGAACTGGCCAAGGGTCTGGAATTGCTGGCAAACGGTCAGGACATCGACTATGTCGGTGCGTCCGGTGTTGAGCTGATCGGCCCCGGCGAAAGCGCGGGTTCCTATCGTGAGATCGAAGTGACCGACGGTGAAAACAAGACTGTCAACTTCCGTTGATTGATCGCCAAAGGCTATGAATGAAAGCAGCCCGGGCCTTGTGTCCGGGCTGTTTCAATGAAAAAAGACCGCACCCGGCAAACGGGGTCGAGACAACAGCGCCGGACAGGCGGCAAGGGGAAAAGATGATCGTCGTCGAGGACGTGCACAAGCATTTCGGCGGATTTCATGCGGTGGACGGGGCATCGCTGGAAATCCAGAAAGGGTCGATCACCGGCCTGATCGGGCCCAACGGGGCAGGAAAAACCACTCTGTTCAATGTGATCGCAGGTGTTCTGCCGCCGACCAGCGGCAAGGTGGTGATGGACGGCGAGGATATCACCGGTCTGCCCCCGCATGAATTGTTCCACAAGGGTCTGTTGCGCACGTTTCAGATTGCACATGAATTCCCGTCGATGACCTGCCGCGAAAACCTGATGATGGTGCCCGGCGCGCAATCAGGCGAGTCGCTGTGGAACACGTGGTTTGGCCGCAAGCGCATCGCTGATGAAGAACGCGCGCTGAAGGCCAAGGCCGATGAGGTGCTGGAGTTTCTGACGATTGAACATCTGGCCGATCACAAGGCGGGTCAGGTCTCGGGTGGTCAGAAAAAGCTGCTGGAGCTGGGCCGCACGATGATGGTGGATGCCAAGATCGTGTTTCTGGACGAGGTCGGCGCGGGTGTGAACCGCACCCTGTTGATGACCATCGCCGACACGATCCTGCGGCTGAACAAGGAACGCGGCTATACCTTCGTTGTCATCGAACATGACATGGATTTCATCGGCAAGATCTGTGATCCGGTCATCTGCATGGCTGAAGGCAAGGTTCTGGCCGAGGGTACCTTGGACGAGATCAAGGCGAACGAGCACGTGATCGAAGCCTATCTGGGCACCGGCCTGAAGAACAAAGACAAACTGGAGGCAGGCGCGTGAGCGACAACCCCTATCAGGATGACAAGGGCAACAAGGACGCCTCGATCACCAATCCGCACGGTGTCGGCACCATGACTCCGGCCCATAGAAAAAGTGGTGCAACGCATAAGGTCGGGGGCGGCCCGTTCCTGATCGGCGACACCATGACGGGTGGCTACGGCAAAGGGCCCGACATCCTGCATGATTGCACCATCGCGGTGGACAAGGGTGAAATCGCAGTCATCGTCGGCCCCAACGGTGCGGGAAAGTCTACGGCGATGAAAGCCGTGTTCGGGATGCTGGATGTCCGTTCAGGGTCTGTGCGTCTGGATGGCGAGGATATTACAAACCTCACCCCGCAGGATCGGGTCATGCGTGGCATGGGCTTTGTGCCGCAGACACAGAACATCTTTACCTCGATGACGGTGGAGGAAAACCTGGAAATGGGCGCCTTCATCCGTCGCGACGACATCAGCCAGACGATGGAGCAGGTCTATGACCTGTTCCCCATCCTCCGCGACAAGCGCAATCAGGCCGCCGGAGAACTGTCGGGCGGACAACGCCAACAGGTCGCCGTGGGCCGCGCCCTGATGACCCAGCCCAAGGTGCTGATGCTCGACGAGCCTACGGCAGGTGTTTCGCCGATCGTGATGGATGAGTTGTTCGACCGGATCATCGAAGTGTCCCGCACCGGCCTGCCGATCCTGATGGTCGAGCAAAACGCCCGCCAGGCCTTGGAGATTGCCGACAAGGGATACGTTCTGGTTCAGGGGCGCAACGCCTATACCGGAACGGGCAAGGAACTGCTGGCCGACCCCGAGGTGCGAAAGTCGTTTTTGGGCGGCTGATCGGCGCTTTTCAATGGCAGATTTTCATGTGGGGCCAGTCGAGAAACTCGGCTGGTCCTTTTGCTTGATCGCAATGCGCAAAATTGAAGGCCAGAACATGGCAACCGGTGCTTCAAACCGAGGCTCAGGACATGAGAGCCTTTATTAGGTATCTGAAAAATATCAATTAATCTCCTGCGGGCCGTTGCGGAAAAAAGACTTTGAAAACGCGCCGAATGCCAATCTGCTGCTTTAATCAGGCCCAATTTCAAAAATATCGCTGCGCACGAACACCTAAACCAATCCCCGAAACGCGCCCCGGTTGGGGACACAAGAATTGGAAGTCAAAATGAAAAAATGGATGATCGCCGCCCTGGTCGCACAACTGGCAACCGGTGCCGTCGCTCAGCAGCGCGAATTTGTGTGTACATCGGAAATTGATGGAACCGAGTATCGGCTGACACGGTTCGAAGGTGCGCAAAAGGGATCGGTCAAATTCGGTGACACGACCGGGGACGCGCAGGTGTTTCCGGGGCTGAACAACTTGACGTTCATTCTGACGACCGAGCAGCATGTCATGACGTTCTTCGTCAAAAGCCCGGATCTGTCCTACAACCTGTCTATCCGCCGCCCGGTTCTGCAAAATGATCGCGGCCAATGCACGGAAACCGGTGCCTAGACCCGCGATCTTTCATGATTTCGGACCGCGCCCCTCAGTGTGGCGCGGTCTTTTTCTTTGGGGAAGAACCAAGGGGCCTCTGCCAACGTGTCCGAAGCCTGCCAAGCGGCATAAAAACATGCATCAAGCCCTAAAAATCATGTTCCAAATTGTTGTGTCTTTCGTCGGCGTCGTGCCATAAAGCCGCACCCGGACAGTGAGAAGAAATAATGGATCTACTCAACGCGCTTGTTGCGCTTGCGAATTTTGTGTTGGTGCCAGCGGTCGCTTATGGCAGCCAACTGGCATTGGGCGCGCTTGGCGTGACCCTGATCTACGGCATCCTGCGGTTTTCGAACTTTGCCCATGGTGACACCATGGCCTTTGGCGCGATGGTCGCTGTACTGGTCACATGGGGGTTGCAGGCCGCCGGAATCAGCTTTGGACCGTTGCCAACCGCCCTGCTCGCCCTGCCCTTTGCCATCCTGGGCTGTATCGTGCTGGTGCTGATCACCGACAGGCTGGTCTACAAATTCTACCGTGAACAAAAGGCAAAGCCCGTTATTCTGGTGATCGTCTCCATGGGCGTGATGTTCATCATGAACGGCCTTGTCCGGTTTATCATCGGGCCGGATGACCAACGGTTCTCGGATGGGGCTCGGTTCATTGTTTCGGCACGCGATTTCAAGGCGATGACCGGTCTGCGTGAGGGTCTGGCCATCAAGACGTCGCAAGGCATCACGGTGATCGTGGCCGTTGTTGCCGTGGCGCTGCTGTTCTGGTTTCTGAACAAGACGCGCACGGGCAAGTCGATGCGGGCCTATTCGGACAATGAGGATCTGGCGCTGCTGTCAGGCATCAACCCGGAACGTGTGGTGATGATCACATGGATCATCGTTGCGGCGCTGGCCACAACTGCTGGCGTACTTTACGGGCTGGACAAAAGCTTCAAACCCTTCGTCTACTTCCAGCTTCTGCTGCCGATCTTTGCCTCGGCCATCGTGGGTGGTTTGGGCAATCCTCTGGGCGCCATCGCAGGCGGGTTTATCATCGCGTTTTCCGAAGTGACGATAACATACGCTTGGAAGAAGGTGCTGACCTATGTGTCGCCTGAAAGTCTGGCGCCGTCAGGTTTGGTGCAACTTCTCTCGACCGATTACAAATTCGCGGTCAGCTTTGTCATCCTGCTGATCGTGCTTCTGTTCAAGCCCACGGGACTTTTCAAGGGAAAGGCCGTATGACCGACTCTGTCAAAAACACGCTGCTGTTCACAATTGTCGGCGGCCTGATCCTGTTGACCGGTTTCACGCAAAGCTGGAACACCGCGATCCTGATCCTGAATATGGGGCTGATTTCCGCCATCATGGCGATCGGAGTAAACCTGCAATGGGGTTTTGCCGGTCTGTTCAATGTGGGCGTGATGGGCTTTGTCGCACTGGGCGGTCTGGCCGTCGTACTGGTTTCAACGCCGCCCACGCCCGGTGCTTGGGCCGCCGGAGGTTATGGCATCGTTCTGTCTTTGCTGCTGGGCGCCGTGACAGTGGTTGCCGCCGTTCTGGTGGCAACAAAGCTGCCGAAGGGCCGTGTGCAAACCCTGACGATCATCGCCGTTCTTGTCGTGGGCTTTTTTGTCTATCGCGCGGTGTTCGATCCCAGCATTGCGGCGGTCGAGGCCATCGACCCGGCAATTGCCGGCAATATCGGAGGTTTGAATCTGCCGGTTCTGCTGGCCTGGCCGGCGGGTGGTTTGCTGGCGGCGGGTGCTGCGTGGCTGATCGGTAAAACGGCGCTGGGCCTTCGTTCGGATTATCTGGCGATTGCCACATTGGGTATCGCCGAAATCATCATTGCAGTCATGAAAAACGAAGACTGGCTGGCCCGGGGCGTCAAGAACGTCTACGGCATTCCACGCCCGTCCCCTGTTGTGGGCTACGAAGTGGATTTGCAGAACGACCCGGCCTTTCTGGCGCGGGCTGAATGGTTGGGATTGGATCCCGTCACCGCGTCCACCCTTTCGGTCAAACTCGGTTATTCGCTGCTGTTCATGATAGTGCTTCTGGTTCTGCTCTGGATGGCACAGATGGCGCTGAAAAGCCCGTGGGGCCGGATGATGCGCGCAATCCGTGACAATGAAGTGGCGGCTGAGGCCATGGGCAAGGATGTCACCCGTCGTCATCTGCAAATATTCGTACTGGGTTCGGCCGTTTGCGGTATCGCGGGTGCGATGATGACAACGCTGGACGGCCAGTTGACGCCAAGCGCGTATCAACCGCTGCGCTTTACCTTTCTGGTCTGGGTGATGGTGATCGTGGGTGGTTCGGGCAACAACTTCGGGGCCGTTCTGGGCGCATTCCTGATCTGGTTCCTGTGGGTTCAGGTTGAACCGATCGGCTTGTGGCTGATGAATGTCATTACCGCCGGCTTGCCGGACGGAAGTGCATTGAAAGCCCACCTGCTGGACAGCGCCGCACATATGCGCCTGTTCACGATGGGTCTGATCTTGTTGATTGTTCTCAGATTCAGCCCAAGAGGGCTGATCCCAGAGAAATAGATCACTTCCACCTTCAATAAGCGAAACCGCGCCTCTTATCCGGCGCGGTTTCTTGATTCTTAACGATTTTTTGAATAAACGGACACACCGCAGTGTTTTCTTTTTGCGGTATGTCGCCGGCACTCACATCCGTCTACGCCGATCTGTAACGATCATTTACACGTTTTGAAAAGAGTCAAAAATGAAAGCACCACGGTTCAAGACACTGCTTCTGTTGCCGGTTGTTGCCATCGTAACAACCGCCTGCATTCCCACTCCGGAAGAACTTGAAACAACTCCCGTCAAGGTTCAAACGCCCAAAGGTGTCGTAACCTGTCAGCTATACCGTCACGACCGGGTGACCTGGGACCGGGCGATTGACTTCCCGGCTTCGAAAATGTCCGTGCCGGAGGCTGACGCCTACTGCCGTCAGGAAGGCCAGCGTCGTTTGAAGTAAACATTGCGGCGCCCGTGATGGGCGCCGTTCCGTCATCTGTTGCGGAACAATCCACCCAGAATACCACGAACGATCCGGCGTCCGGTCGTTCCTTTCAGTTCTTTGATAACCGCGTCGGTCATCGCCGATGCAAACGTGTCTTTCCTCCGTTGCACCCGGGACGAGGATCTGCCAACCCGGCTTCCTGAATATCTGCGAGCTGAAGAATACTCTCGTTCCATCGGTGATTGTGCCTCCAGCACTGCATCGGCCTCTGCCTGTTCAGCGGCCTTGGCGGCGGCCTCAGCCCGAGCCTGGAGGATTTCAAAGGCCGATTTTCGATCAATTTCATGATCATATTTCGACGCCATTGGCGAGGCATCGAGAATGGTCCGCCGCTGGGCATCAGAAATGGGCCCCAACTGGGAACCCGGCGGACGAACCAATGTGCGCTCGACAATTCCGGGAACACCTTTTTTCTGCAGCATCGACGTGACAGCCTCACCAACGCCCACCTCACGAATTGCGGCTTCGGTGTCGAAGGCGGGGTTTTCGCGATAGGTTTCCGCCGCCAGACGCAGGTTCTTTCGGTCACGCGCCGTGAAGGCTCGCAAAGCGTGCTGGACGCGATTGCCCAACTGCCCCAGAATATCCTCGGGAATATCGGCGGGATTCTGGGTGATGAAATAGACTCCCACGCCTTTGGACCGGATCAGGCGCGCAACCTGTTCGACCTTGTCCACCAGCACTTTCGGAGCACCGTCAAACAACAGATGCGCTTCGTCGAAGAAGAACACCAACTTGGGTTTGTCAGGATCACCGACTTCGGGAAGTTCCTCAAACAATTCGCTCAGCAGCCACAGCAGGAATGTCGCATAAAGCCGTGGCGCGGCCATCAGTTTGTCCGAAGCAAGGATGTTCACCATCCCCTGCCCGTTTTCATCGGTGCACATCAAATCGGACAGATCCAGCGCGGGTTCGCCAAACAGCTTTGTTCCACCCTGGTTTTCCAATACCAGCAATCGCCGCTGGATCGCACCGATCGAAGATGTCGATACATTGCCATATCGCAATGAAAGCTGGGCCCGGTTCTCGCCGATCCAGACCAGCAGCGCCTGAAGGTCCTTGAGATCCAGAAGAGGCATTCCCTCTTCATCGGCCACGCGGAACGCGATGTTCAGGATGCCTTCCTGCGCTTCGCTCAGTTCCATCAACCGGGACAGCAGCAAAGGGCCCATTTCAGTGACCGTCGTCCGCACCGGATGGCCTTGTTCGCCAAAAAGATCCCAGAACGTAACCGGGCAGGCGGAATAGGCAAAATCGTCGAACCCAATGCGTTTGGCACGATCCATAAATGCCTGATGCAGTTTATGCGCGTCGCTTCCGGGCAAAGCCAGGCCCGACAGATCGCCTTTGACATCGGACAAAAACACCGGAACTCCGGCTTGGGAAAAGCCTTCCGCGAGGATTTGCAACGTTACGGTCTTACCGGTCCCGGTGGCGCCGGCAATCAGCCCATGACGGTTCGCATATCTAAGCGCCAGTTCCTGCGGCTGGCCATAGCCTTCGCCTCCGCCACCCAAAAATATATTCTTGCCCATTAACATTGCCTTATGTTTCACCGATCCGTGACCAGCATACAAAGTTAACCTTTGACTGCGATAGTCAATTTGCCCCGCGTTTGCTTCCTTCACGTGGGGCAGAGTTCCTCCCTGTCGACTGGCCGTGCCTTCGGGCACGGCTTTTTTGCAGGCTCGAATTTGGTTTCAAAGTTCTGACCGTAATATTAAAATTTGAGGATAGCTGTTGACCCGTCTGCGCCCCTTTCGTAGGGTTTGCGCATAAATAAGTCGGCCAGTCCGACGGGGAGAACCTTTTGGAAAAGAGAGCTGGCTTATACAGCTCTCTTTTTCTGTCTCAGGGCAGTTGGTTTCTGGTGTTCTGGCAAGAATCCGTTCACGTTCAGACATGGCGTTCTGTTAGTGCCTGACACCAGTTCAGAAGAGTGTTAAACGAAGCAAAAAGCTCAAGCATCAAGTCGAGGCATTCATGATCAAGAAAATCCTCTCGCTAAGTACAGTGGCGGCAATTCTTCTATGTGGCGCAGCTTATGCGCAGGATACAACGACATCCGAACCGGACAACGGTCTCGATTTGGGTCAGGAAGGCCCGCGCCCCGGAGAACAGTTCGTCAAGGAAAAGTTCGGCGACTGGGACTTGTCCTGCATCAAGGCGCAGCAAGGCGAAGACCCGTGCGCCATCGTCCAGATTCTGAAGGGCAACCAGGGTGATCCGATAGCTGAGGTGTCGATTGGAAGACTGCCCGAGGGCGGCGCGGCAGTTGCATGGGCGAATGTGATCGTTCCTTTGGAAACACTGCTGCAAGCTCAGCTCGCCCTGTCCGTCGATGGTGCGCCCCGCAAGTTGTACAACTATCATCATTGCCTGCCTGTTGGCTGCGTCGCGCAGCTGGGCCTGAGCCAGGGCGATATCGATGCAATGAAAGCTGGCACCAAGGCGATCTTCTCGCTGGTTCCGGCCCGCTTCCCTGATCAGGTACTGGAGATGGAGATGTCGTTGTCCGGCTTTACGTCCGGCTATGACACTCTGACCGTCAACGCGAACTGAGGGTGCGTTTACGATTGCGCCGCCGCACCGACTGCGGCGGCGCTTCGCGGATTAAATCCGCTTTAAAGCAAGAACCGCATTCAGCCCGCCGAAAGCAAACGCATTGCTGAGCGCGACGTCAACTTTGGCTTCCCGAGCCTCGTTTGGCACAACATCAAGCGCGCATTCCGGATCGGGTTCCTCGTATCCGATGGTGGGTGCAATCACACCGTCCCGCAGCGCCATGATACATGCCAAGAGTTCCACCGCACCGGTTCCACCAATCAGGTGACCATGCATGGATTTGGTCGACGATATCATCAGGTCGTCAGCATGGGGCCCAAAAACATCCGCAACGGCGGCGCATTCGGTTTTGTCATTCGCGGCCGTCCCGGTGCCGTGTGCGTTGATATAGCCCACATCGCTTGCATTCAATCTGGCGTCGGCCAAGGCACCTGACATGGCCCTTGAAGCCCCTTGCTTGCTGGGCATCACGATATCGGCCGCATCCGACGACATGGCAAAACCAACGACTTCGCACATGATCTCGGCGCCACGGGCGCGGGCGTGCTCGTATTCCTCGAAAACAAAGATACCGGCCCCTTCGCCCTGTACCATTCCGTTTCGGTTGGCGCTGAACGGTCGACACGCATCCTTGGACATGACGCGCAACCCTTCCCAGGCCTTGACGCCTCCAAAGCACAACATGGATTCGGATCCGCCAGTGATCATGACCGGGGCCATACCGCTTCGGACCATCTGAAAGGCCTGAGCCATGGCATGGTTCGACGACGCGCAGGCGGTCGACACGGTGAAGCTGGGGCCTTTGAGATTGTGTTCCATAGAAACATGGCTGGCCGCCGCATTGTTCATGAGTTTGGGAACAACAAACGGGTGTACCCGGTTCTTTCCGTCCTCATAAACCGAGCGATAATTGTCATCCCAGGTCGATACGCCACCGCCGGCGGTCCCCAAAACAACACCTGATTTTGCGGCCAACTCTCCGTGAAACTCGATGCCGGACTGATCGATGGCCTCTTTGGCGGCGGTCAAAGTGAACTGAGTGAACCGGTCATACAACGACATCTGCTGACGGTTGAACCTACCTTCAGCCTCAAAGCCGCGAACCTGCCCGCCGATTTTGATGGCCAACCGATCAACATCCCGAAATTCCAGTTCCGAGATGCCGCAACGGCCTTCGCGCATGGCTTCCAGGGTGTCAGGAACCGAATGGCCCAGTGAATTGATCGTACCTGCGCCGGTAATGACAACACGTTTCATGAGCGTCAGTCAGACCTTTTCCGACACGAGCTTTTCGATCCCGGCAATGATCGCAGCGACATTGGATATGTCAAAATCGTTGGCCTCGGGTTCGTTGGCGTTGAACGGAATTGAAATGTCGAACTCTTCCTCGATGGCGAAAATACTTTCGACCAGACCAAGGCTGTCGATTCCCAGATCTTCCAGCGTGCTTTCGGGCGTCACATCCGATGGCTCCAGCACGGCCTGCTCTGCAATGATTGCGATGACGCGGTCGCTGATGCTCATGTCGATCCCCTGATTTTCAGTTTGACGATGATTTAATCGCTTGGGGTCTGTTTGAAAACAGCCTTTTTTAATGCCTCAACGTCGCGCGCCATTCGGGGCAGTCGCCGCTGCGCCTTGTAGACATCGGTATGGGTCTCCATTTTGATGCCCGGATACCCCATGATGACGCGCCCGGCGGGCACATTTGACAGAATCTTCGTGCCCCCACCCGAAATGACGCCGTCCCCTATGAAAATATTGTCGACCACTCCGGTCTGGCCACCCAGAACAACGTTGTTGCCGATCTCGACCGAGCCGGACACACCCGTCTGACCGCACAGCAGACAATCCCGCCCGACGCGGGTGTTGTGTCCGACATGGACAAGATTATCCAGCTTGGTGCCGTTACCGATCCGCGTGTTGCGGATGGTTCCATTGTCGACGGTGCAATTGGCGCCAACCTCGACATCGTCACCGATCTCAACCGCGCCCAAAGAATGAATACGAAGCCAGCTTTGGGCCTTGGCGTCCCCCTGATCACCCAACGTTTCGCGGGCGCGCTCAGCGCCAGAGACCTCGGGCGTTACGAAACTGAACCCGTCGGCGCCAATCCTTGCACCGGGTTGCGCGATGAACCGATCCCCGATTTGTGCGCGCGCGCCAATACTAACCATTTCGCGCAACAGGGCCTGTTCGCCAAGAATGGCGTCCATTCCCACCACGCAGTGTGCACCGATGACCGAGCCCGAACCTATTCGCGCCCGAGCACCCACAACGGTCAGAGGTCCTATCGCCACATCTGGTCCAATTTCGGCCGTTGGATCGATCACTGCGGAAGGGTGAATGCCCGGTTCAATCCCTTGCCCGCGATCCAGCATTGCGGTGATCCCCGCCATCGCCATGCGCGGACGCTTCACGAAAATGGCCGCTCGCAACCCCATTGCCTGCCAATCCGCGCCTTCCCACAGAACGGCGGCGCGAGCTTCCCCTTTCGAAAGCGCTTCGGCGTATTTCGGGGACATGGCCATGGCCAGATCTGTTGGTCCGGCATCGCCCGGCTCGGCCGCCCGCACGATCGTCAGTCCACCATCGCCTTGGCATTCGGCACCCAAAGCGTCGGCGATTTGCTGAATGGTAAACTGCATCTCGGGCTTCCTTTTGGCAGGATTTGCCCTGTGCTTAACCCTGAACGTCCGGCAGGGCCACCCCTGCCTTTTGCAGGGCTTCCCAAATCTTGCGGTCCCGGCCATAGACATCGCGGCGATACTGCACCTCGCCTTTTGGACCGACATATGCCGTTCGATAAATCAGGTGGACCGGAACTTTTTGTTCCAAATCAACCTTGGTTTCCTTTCCCGTGTTCAGAACACGATGAAAGAATGCCTTGGGGTCCTCTTCCTGTTTGGCCAACAATGCATAGGCAAATTCGAAAGGCTGTGCCAGTCGGATGCAGCCGTGCGAGAACGCCCGAACCTCACGCGCGAACAGGCTTTTCTGAGGCGTATCATGCAGATAGATATTGTACTTGTTGGGGAACATGAACTTGACCAGCCCCAAAGCATTGCTTTTGCTGGGCGGCTGGCGCATCGCAAAAGGAAAGCTTCGCGCGGAGAACTGATTGAAATCAACCGCCCCGCGATTGACCTGCCGCCCCCTGCTGTCCGTGATCTGGATATGACTGACCGCGTTGGGGTTCGCTTTCAACTTTGGCAGGTATTCCTTGGTGATGATCGAGCGCGGAACATACCAACTGGGGTTTATCACCATATGTTCCATCACATCCGAGAACTCTGGGCTGCGGCGATCATGCGTGTTTTTGCCGATCACCGCACGGGTCTCGAACGTGACTTGCCCGTCATCCACGATCTTTGCCGAAAAATCTGTCTGGTTGACAAGAATATGACGCGCGCCGCGTTCCCGAGGCAACCAGCGTTCCCGTTCCAGAGCGACATAAACAGCCTTGAGCCGGTCCACGGCCGGGCGATTCAACTCGGCAATCGTGCCCTTACCTGCAACGCCATCGGGTTCCAATCCATGCGCGATTTGAAAGGCCCTGACACCTTCCAGCAGCGCGGCGTCGAAAGACGGGCTGGCCGATGGTTTCATGTAGCCCATCAACGCCAGCCGATTGCGAAGCTTCACGACATTGGGCCCGGTATCACCGTATTCCAGCTTGGTTTCCGGGACAGTCGCCCCCCAACCGCCTTGATCTACCAAATCCTGTAGCGCCAGTTTCTGCTTCATCAGAGCCCGGTACTGACGGGTTTGAGGAGCCAATTGCGCAAGATACGCGGCGCCATGTGTGTTCAGGACGTTCAGATGCTCGGCCGCGCTGCGACGATCCACCGACCGAACAAGTCCGTCGTCGATGTTTCCGGGCCGAAGAAAACCCGAGTACAATGCGTCGGCAAACTCTACGAAAACCCGGCTCAGTTCCGCTTCAACGGCGCCAAGGTCGCGTGTCGAGCGTGCATCCTGCATTTTCTGCATCAAGGATGAAACTGTCGCATCGGCCCGCGGCAGACCGTGCAGATGCGCATGTGACAGTGCCTGGATCAATGCGGCCCGGCGTTGCATATGCTCATCGGATTCACCCACCCAAATCGGCGAAAACCCGTTTGTCCGGTAAAACTCTGCGATCTGCGATTCCCGTGGGGTATGTTCTGCAACGGCCATCTGAAACGCCGTGTTGTGCGCAGGTTCAGAAGTGGTGTTTGCCATACTCGCGGTGGCCGCAAAACAGGCGGCAAGCAGGATACTGGTACGGGTTCGGAAAACAGAAAGCATTGGATGGCCTTGGAATCAATGGCTTGGTTGGTGATACGTGCGTCGAACAACTATGAGTTTGACTGCGCAGACTTGTCTATTCACAAATTCCTTACCGAATTGCTTCTATTGTCGCCTGATGCGCGTTTGCATCGGCCCGGTGATGCGCAGCCCACACTTGCAAATATTCTGCGCTCGGCTGTGACATTTGCGCAAAAATCTGCCGAAAATTCCCCCTTGAAAAGGTGACTATGAAACACTTCTTGGCCGTCGAATCCGATTGTGTCATAAATTCCGCATCTGGGATGGGAAAAATTAAGACAGCGCGCGTAACATCGTGCGCAGGCAGGAACAGTACGGGACGAACAAAAATGACCAAGAGCAGTTCCTCGGGCTTGACCCGACGTGCCCTATTGGGTGCGTTTGCAGCAACAGCAGTCGCAGCAGCACCCACCTACTCCAAAGCAGCAGGCTTTTTGCGCGGCGGCGGCGATATCCGTCGCATTCGCATGTATTCCGGTCGCACGGGCGAACGGTTGGACATGATTTATTGGGTCGATGGTAAATATATCAAGGACGCTGTCAAAGAAGTGAACCATTTCATGCGCGATTGGCGCACGGATCACGTAAAATCCATCGATTTACGTACGATTGATATCATGGCGGCATCACACAACCTTCTGGATGTCAACGAACCTTACATGTTGCTGTCGGGCTATCGCTCCCCCCAGACCAACGCCATGCTCCGCGCCCGCTCTCGCGGCGTCGCCCGGAAGTCGCTTCATATGAAGGGACAAGCGGCAGACCTGCGCCTGTCTTCCCGCTCCGTCTCGCAGATGGCTAAGGCTGCTATGTCATGCCGGGCCGGCGGTGTCGGTCAATATTACGGATCCAATTTCGTGCATATGGACTGCGGTGTCGTCCGCACCTGGCGCGGCTAAGACAGCGACTTTACGATCTCGGCTTATATGACAGGGGTTTGACTGGGGCGGCCAGTTACATCCCCGCGTCTCCCCCTCCGCCGCCGGCATCACCGCCTCCGGTGTCATTGCTGGATGCTGTCGCCGTAGTGGAATTGCTGGTCTCACGAGACTTTTCATCACCGACGTCAGTGGGAACACTGGAACCGGAAGCATTGTCGCTTTCTGAATCATCATCGCTTTCGGGTTCTTCATCATCGGACAGCTTTCCAAGGATAAACGCCAGAATTACGGCGACCACGATCCATCCTAAAACGCTTGAAGCTGAAACCCCGGTAATCGCGCTACCCAATAGTGCTACAATCACGACAACGATTATCAGCTTCTTATTTGAAGAGATGACTTTCACATTCCTTCCTCCATTTGAGCTGACGCGCGCCAGCCTCGTTCGGAAAGTGTACATCAAAAAAACCACTGCTTGAGGGGTTAAGCCTCAAAATGATTGTCAGGATTAATAGGGTGGTGGCAAGCGGGCGAAAAACGGAGGCGTGCAGACACTATCCATGGCCCGAAGGGGTATTCGCGTTGAAAATTTCCCGAGAGGGGATCAGCCAGGACACCTTTCGTAGTTTCAACAGCAGATGCGGGTTGGAACTGTCGGAAGCCAAGATGCTTCGGGCGCTGGAAACCGAAAACGCGAAAGCAAAAGAATTCCTGGCCGGTCAGATGTTGAATGACGCTATTCTGCGGCATATCCTCGGACCAGCGCAGGACGCTTGTCCTTCATTAGCGACGGCCATGTGGCCCGCGAACTTCTGCCAATTCGGCGCAGAAGTTCCTGTTTTGCCAAAAAGCCTTAGAAATTTGGCGATGGTGGCGCACCTGAGAGGATTCGAACCTCTGGCCTCTGCCTTCGGAGGGCAGCGCTCTATCCAGCTGAGCTACAGGTGCCTTGGCCGTTAGCTAACCTTGTTCCAATCCGGGTGCAACTGAAAATCGTGATTGTTGCACCCTCTTTGAAACCAAAATCAGGCGAAAAGATCATGCGCCAATTCAAGCGCTTCGATCAGTGTGTCGACCTCATCCGTCGTGTTATATAGACCAAAGCTGGCACGGCAGGTCGCCGTGACGCCCAGGTGATCCATAAGCGGGCCCGCACAGTGATGCCCGGCGCGGACGGCAACCCCCTTTTTGTCCAGAATCGTGGATACATCATGGGCATGGCCGGCCCCGTCCAGCGTAAAGCTGAAGATGGCAGCCTTGTCTGG
Organism: Ruegeria sp. THAF33; assembly: GCF_009363615.1. NCBI lineage: Bacteria > Pseudomonadati > Pseudomonadota > Alphaproteobacteria > Rhodobacterales > Roseobacteraceae > Ruegeria > Ruegeria sp. THAF33. The sequence continues at coordinate 1,524,156 of NZ_CP045384.1, forward strand.
CCGCGTGCCCTGAACCTGAAGCCAGTTGAGACCGTTCAGGCGCTGCATGGCATAGTCCCGCAGGCCGGATTCATGGGCGGCAATGTTGTCCATTCCCAAATCCATCATGTATTCCAGCGCAACGCCCAGGCCGATGGTTTGGACAATGCCGGGTGTTCCGGCCTCGAACTTCATCGGCGGGTCGTTGTAGATCACCTGATCCTTGCTGACCTCTTTGATCATGTCACCGCCACCGACAAAGGGGCGCATCTCGGCCATGCGTTCGGACTTGATGTAGATCGCACCCGACCCCGACGGACCATACAGCTTGTGGCCGGTGATGGCGTAAAAGTCGCAACCGATGTCCTGCACGTTCACCGGCATATGCACCGCGCCCTGACTGCCATCGACCAGCACCGGGACGCCCCTTGCATGTGCACCTTCGGTGATGGCTTTGACATCCACGACGGTGCCCAGAACATTGGAACATTGCGTCACGGCCACAAGTTTGGTTTTCGGGCCGATCGCATCGATCACCGCCTGCGGATCCAGCCCTCCGTCGGCGTCCACATCCACCCACTTCAGAACAACGCCCTGCCGTTCCCGCAGGAAATGCCAGGGCACGATGTTGGCGTGATGCTCCATGACGCTCAGGACGATCTCATCCCCGGCTTCCAGGCGCGGCATGGCCCAGCCATAGGCAACAAGATTGATCCCTTCGGTCGTTCCGGAATTCAGAACGATCTCATCCTCGTTCGATGCCCCCAGAAAACGGGCGATGATGCCGCGGACAGCTTCGTATTTCTCGGTCGACAGATTGGACAGATAGTGCAATCCACGGTGAACATTCGAATACTCTTCGGAATAGGCACGGGTCACCGCATCGATGACGACCTGAGGCTTTTGAGCAGACGCACCGTTGTCCAGATAGGTCAACGGCTTGCCATTCACCTGACGTGACAGGATCGGAAAGTCAGAGCGAATTTTCTGCACATCATACATGATACGGTTTTCCTAGACAGGCGCGGCCGGTGTTAAATACAGGACGAAGGGAACCGCAATCAGGGCTGACAACAGAATTACGGCGAAAGACTTCCAAAGGGATCCGAATTGATGCGCTTCGTTCAGGAAATGAAGCGTGATGTAAAGGCTCAGGATCGCCGTTGCGAACAGCATCATCATCATCAGAAACGGCATCGTCAGGCTTAGAACAAGGGTCATGACCAGGGCGACGATTTGCAGGAACTGCAACCACACCGTCAGGACCATCAGATCTTCAAAGCTTGCTTTGCCGCCTATCGCTTTTCCAACGACGAAGAACGCGAGGATGCTCAGCAGCATTGCTCCGGCGGAACGCAGCAAAACAACGGGGATGCTTTCGGGAGGCGGTGCGATTTGACCTTGCGGCACGGGCACCGACAAATCGATTCCCAACTGCACGAGACAGTTCAAAACCACTGCCAGCGCAAAGGCCAGCCACAACCCTTCCCGCCCCGGTTTCAGGGACAACAGCTGGCGGGCGGCTTGGTCGGGGCTTCTGATCGTCAGAACCGCCAGAGCGCCGAGGGAATTGATAGTCATGCAGCGGACCTTTGTACTTGTCTCAGACCGGATAACCAGAACCAGACAAAAACAGCAACCCAAGCGACACCCACAATTGTCAAAGCGGGCCCGGGCCCGATGAACCCGGCAACCAGACCATTCAGCAAGACCAGGGGGGCAGATGCCAACAACGCCCAGAACAGGGCAAGTCGTGCGCCATAAGCAGTGCCCTGCCCGCCCGTCATCCGCGCCGCCCAATACGAAATCAGCGCCAGCGTGTAGAAAAACAACGGCAGTATGAACAGCGACCCCAGCAAAGCGCCGCCCAAAAGCATGTTCAGCTCGACGCCTTCAAGATGCGCTTTGCGGGCAAGGCTGGGCATTTGCGCGACAAAAGCCACCAAGCAAAACGCCATGACAAACACCAGCGCCCTGTCTTCCCGCTGACCCATTTCAAGAAGCCGGCGCACCACGCGCCCCGGCCCTCGGTATGTGGCCAATATGTCAGACGAGACGGCCATCAGCTACGACGCGCCAGCCACCCTTCCAGACGGCTTACGATCTCTTCCGCCAGGGCGCTGTCTTCGATCTCATCCACCGCTTCGGCAAGAAAGGCCAAAGTCAGCATGTTGGTTGCGTCCTTGACCGGCACGCCACGGGACCGCAGATAGAACAGAGCGGTTTCGTCGATCGCACCCGAGGTCGAGCCGTGCGAACACGCCACGTCATCGGCATAGATCTCAAGCTCGGGCTTGGCGAGGAATTGGCTGTCATCATCCAGAAGCAGCGATTGGCTTATTTGGTAACCGTCGGTCTTTTGGGCGCCTTCCTTCACGAGGATCTTGCCCTGAAACACGCCCGTCGCCCCGTTGCGCAGCACTTTCTTGAACACCTGACGGCTTTCGCAGTTTACCGCATCATGGGTGATAAAAACCGTGTCGTCATGATGGAAGTCGCCATCGCCAACACAGGCTCCGGCCACATGGGCGACCGCGTCATCGCCCGTCAACTCGACGACCTGCTCATTGCGGGTCAGCACGCCATTCACGGTCAAAGTGAAGGATTTATAGACCGATTCCGTGCCCAGACGGGTGAACATATGGGTCGCGGCCCGGCGTTCATGGTCCCTGCCCTGGGCGCGCACATGGTGCAGCGTGCCCTTGTCGGCGATGTCAATCTCCATGCATTTGTTGAAGCGTGACGCAGCCGGACCGGTTTCCAGAATGGTGGCCTCGGCCCCGCTTTCGACGCGAATAACGTGGTGCAGGATCGCATCCGAGGTCGGCGACGCATGACGATAGATCAGGTTGATCGGTTTGGACGGTTTGCCGGTGACATGAATGGCCACACCATCCGACGCAAAAGCCGTGTTCAGCGCCGCCAGCGGGCGCTGGACCGGAGACTGACCGCGCGTCTCAAGCACGCCATACAGGTCTTTCGCCCAATGAATGTCCTTGCAGCAGATATCCTCGAGCCGGTCGATGGTCACGCCTTCCAGCGTCAGGTCGTCCGACTCTTCGGCGCTGAATTCACCGTCCACGAAGACGATGTTCAGCCGGTCGAGTCCGCTGAACATCAACGGCTCATCATCGGCAAACACCGCAGCCGGAGGCGCGTCTGGCGAGACCAGAGTGTCCGGTTGAGTGTATTTCCAATATTCGTCACGCCGTCCGGGCAGACCGGTTTCCAGAACACGGGCCAGCGCGTCTTCGCGCGCGGCGCGGGTGCATCCCGCGTCGGGCATGGTCAAGGCAGACAGCCGGGCCTCGGTCGCGGTTTGTTTGACTTCGGGCAAGGCCATCAGTTCACCTCGGCAAGAATGTCGGCATAACCGTTGTTTTCAACCTCAAGCGCCAGATCTGGGCCTCCGGTTTTGACAATGCGGCCATCGGCCATGATATGCACGACGTCGGGTTTGATGTGATCCAGCAGACGCTGGTAATGGGTGATGACCAGGAACCCGCGACCTTCATCGCGCAGCGCATTCACACCTTCGGCGACCAGCTTCATCGCATCCACATCCAGACCCGAGTCGGTTTCGTCCATGATGCACATCTTGGGTTCCAGCATGGCCATTTGCAGGATCTCATTGCGCTTTTTCTCACCGCCCGAGAAGCCCACATTGACCGGACGCTTGAGCATATCCGCGTCGATCTTCAGCGTCTTTGCCTTGGCACGCACTTCCTTGAGGAAATCCGCGGCGGACAGCTCGTCCTCACCCCGCGCCTTGCGCTGTGCATTCACGGCGGTGCGCAGGAAGGTCATGTTGCCCACGCCCGGAATTTCGACCGGGTATTGGAAGGCCAGAAACACGCCGGCAGCGGCGCGCTCTTCCGGTTCCATCTCCAGCAGATCCTCGCCATCCAGCGTGGCGGACCCCTCGGTCACTTCGTACCCGTCGCGGCCCGACAGCACGTAGCTGAGTGTTGACTTGCCTGACCCGTTCGGCCCCATGATCGCGTGTACCTTGCCGGCTTCAACCGTCAGGTCCACACCCTTTAGGATCTGCTTGTCTTCTTCTTCAAGCTTCACGTGCAGATTCTTGATTTCCAGCATTTTTTATCCTTTTGCGTATCGCAGGGGGCACCGTGGCCCCGAAACCTTCTTATCCCAGCAACTTGCGGATCAGACGCGCGACGATCCAGCCCAGGATCGCCCCTCCGCCAACCGCCCAAACCGGGTTGATGAATTCCATGTGGTTGATGTTGACGTAAGCCATACCCAGCAGACCGCCAAGAACCGGCAACGCGTAACCCAGCCAGGTCAGCACGTCTTCTTTCCGGATGCCGCTTCGTGACGCCCGCGTCATCAGCCAACCGACCCTTCCAGCGAGATTGCCACCAGTTGCTGCGCTTCCATGGCGAACTCCATCGGCAGTGCTTGCAGAACGTCCTTGCAGAACCCGTTGACCACCAAAGCCACGGCCTCTTCTTCATCCATGCCGCGCTGACGGCAATAGAACAGCTGATCGTCATCCACCTTGGATGTCGTCGCCTCATGCTCAACGCGGGACGAGTTGTTCTTGACCTCGATATACGGAACCGTATGCGCGCCGCATTTGTCGCCGATCAGCAAGCTGTCGCACTGGGTATAGTTGCGGCTGTCCTTGGCCTTCGGGTGCATCGAGACCAGACCGCGATAGGTGTTCTGCGCCTTGCCCGCACTGATGCCCTTGGACACGATGCGCGACTTGGTGTTCTTGCCCAGATGAACCATCTTGGTGCCGGTATCGGCCTGCTGATAGTTGTTGGCAATCGCGATCGAATAGAACTCACCCTGACTTTCGTTGCCGCGCAGGATGCAGGACGGGTATTTCCACGTCACGGCCGAGCCGGTTTCGACCTGCGTCCACATCACCTTGGACCGGTCGCCCCGGCAATCGGCGCGCTTGGTCACGAAGTTGTAGATCCCGCCCTTGCCGTTCTCATCGCCCGGGAACCAGTTCTGAACGGTCGAGTATTTCACTTCGGCGTCTTCTTCGACAATGATCTCGACCACGGCCGCGTGCAGCTGCGCGGTGTCGCGCTGGGGCGCGGTGCAGCCTTCCAGATAGGACACGTACGAGCCTTTGTCAGCGATGATCAGAGTGCGCTCGAACTGGCCCGTGTTTTCGGCGTTGATTCGGAAATAGGTGCTCAGCTCCATCGGGCAGCGGACACCGGGCGGAATGTAGACGAAGGACCCATCCGAAAACACCGCCGAGTTCAATGTCGCGTAAAAGTTGTCCGACACCGGAACCACAGTGCCCAGATACTTTTTGACCAGCTCAGGGTGTTCCTTGATCGCTTCGGAAATCGAACAGAAAATCACACCGGCCTTTTTCAGCTCGGCCTGAAAGGTCGTGCCGACGGACACCGAGTCAAACACCGCGTCCACAGCAACCTTGCGACCCTCGGCCGGAGCATCCTCAGCACCTTCGACGCCGGCCAGAATCATCTGTTCTTTCAGAGGGATACCAAGCTTTTCGTAAGTGGCCAGCAGCTTGGGGTCGACATCGTCCAGCGATTTGGGTTTCTCTTCCATCGATTTCGGACGCGCATAGTAATACTGGTCCTGAAAATCGATCTCGGGATACGTGACCATGGCCCATTTCGGTTCTTCCATCTTGGTCCAGCGCTCAAACGCGGCCAGACGCCACTCGGTCATCCATTCTGGTTCTTCATTCTTTTCCGAGATCAGACGAACGATGTCCGGGTTCACACCTTTCGGCGCGTACTCCATTTCGATGTCCGTGTCCCAGCCGTATTTATAGGTTCCGACCTCACGCACCGCATCCACGGTTTCCTGATCGACACCCTCTTTCACCTGGGTCTGGTCCAAAGCGGCCATAACTTACCCTCCGTCAGATCACGCGGCGCGCGCGCGATGCTTTTTCTCTTTCTCAAGCCACGTTTCGGCGAAACGCAGCACATCTTCTTCCGTTGTCCGAGGTCCCAGCGATACGCGGATTGCGCTGCTGGCCGTTTCCTCGTCAAATCCCATGGCGGTAAGCACCGCGCTGGAACGAACCTTGCCGCTGGAACAGGCAGAGCCCGCACTGACCGCAAATCCCGACAGGTCCATTTGCATGACCTGGGTTTCGCCCTTCCACCCGGGCGCAGCAAAACACAGGGTGTTCGGCAGGCGTTGCCGCCCTTTCCCGACAAAAATAGGTGATTTTACAGCGGCCTCAAGAGCGTTTTCTAGAATATTTCTAAATTCTTCAATCTGTTCCCAAACGCCATTGGCCAGATCCCGCATCGCAGCTTCAGCCGCGGCCCCGAACCCCGCGATACCAATGACATTTTCGGTTCCTGACCTGCGGCCCATTTCCTGGCCGCCCCCCTTGATCTGCGCCGCCAGATCGGTTCCGCGTTGCATCACAACGGCACCGACACCTTTTGGACCGCCCAGTTTATGCGCCGAGACCAAGGCCATCTGTGCATTCATCCAGTTGAACGCGACGGGCAGCTTGCCAAAAGCCTGTGTGGCGTCTGTCACGGCCAGGCCGGACGGCAGTGTTTGAACAACCCCCGTCTCTGAGTTTGCCAGTTGCAATGTCGACATTTCAGGCGCGGTTACCTGCACGTCTCCGGCCTCGGAAGCCGTAAGATCCTCTTTGATCCAGGCTCTTACCGCGTCATGTTCAATCGCCGCGCCGTGCAATTGGCGCCCCGACAATGCCAGCGCGGCACCTTCGGTTGACCCAGATGTAAAGACGATATCCGCCCCATCCGCCCCAAAGGCCGATGCAACCTGGGCCCGGGCGCGCTCGATCAGAGCTTTGGCGGCCCGACCTTCCGCATGAACCGACGAGGGATTGCCGCAGATATCCATCGCCGCAATCATCGCGTCCCTCGCTTCGGGGCGCAGCGTCGTTGTTGCATTGTGATCCAGGTAAACACGTCTCATGGATACATCTTTTTGCCGACAGACTTCATTTCATATCCCGCCCGTTAAGATCATTCATCTACAACGGAAAACAGGCTCGGAACGGCCGGGCACGGGGCGAGGTCGTTCTTGATCACATCTGACAAACGGGTTTGATGCAGGAACACATAGACATGCGCGCTGAGACTTTCCCAAAGCCGATTGGTCAATGATTGAGCGCGGCTGCCGGACGAGGCCCCGGACGCTCCGGCCCCTTTTTGCAGCGCATCAACGGTTTCGTCCACGGCCGCCAGAATTTCGACGACACGAATTTCGGATGCCGGGCGTGCCAGTCGATACCCGCCGCCGGGCCCCCGCACGGAAGACACCAAGTCCGCCCGGCGGAGTTTGACGAAGAGCTGCTCGAGATATGGCAACGAAATGTCCTGCCTCTCGGAGATTTCCCCAAGCGTCACCAGTCGTTCCGTCGGCTGGAGCGCAATATCCGCCAGGGCGACCATTGCGTAACGCCCTTTGGTCGACAGCTTCATTCCATGTCCCCTTTCAGCAGGATTTGCGCGAAATCATTGACGCCGACGTTGCCAGTGCGTATCTCCGACTGACAGCGCTGGTATGCGCCAAGCAACATAATTAGAATCGTTCTAAGGTGCCCGACGATTATCGTCAAGTATGTCCGGGCATCGGCACGAAAAAGACAGGACCAAAGCACACATGCCCGAGGTGATTTTTCCCGGACCCGAAGGCCGCCTGGAAGGCCGCTACCACCCGCAAAAGGAAAAAGACGCACCGATCGCCATCGTGCTTCACCCGCACCCTCAGTTCGGCGGGACCATGAACAACAAGGTGGTCTACAATCTGCACTATGCCTTCTACAACATGGGGTTCACCGTGTTGCGTTTTAACTTCCGCGGCGTCGGTCGCAGCCAGGGCGAGTATGATCAGGGCGTGGGCGAGCTGAGCGATGCGGCGTCGGCGCTGGACTACCTGCAATCGATGAACAACAATTCGAAACACTGCTGGGTCGCAGGTTTCTCGTTCGGTGCGTGGATCGGTATGCAATTGCTGATGCGCCGCCCTGAAATCACGGGGTTCATCAGTGTATCGCCCCCTGCAAACATGTATGACTTTTCGTTCCTTGCTCCCTGCCCGTCTTCCGGCCTGATCATCAACGGCACGGCTGACAGGGTGGCGCCACCGGCTGACACGACTTCGCTGGTGAACAAGCTGCACGAGCAGAAAGGAATCACCATCACGCACACCGAAGTGGAAGGTGCAGATCACTTCTTTCAGGATCGTCACATGGACACGCTGATCACCAATGTCAGCGACTATGTGAAACGCCGCCTGACCGAGAACACCCGCTGATGTCCGACACCATCACATCTCTTGCCGCCAAACTGGCCGAAGATACGATGAAGGTTATGGATGAGACAGGCGAAGACAGGTTCTTTGTCGAAGTTGGTGAAGTGCTCGGGGCCGCGTCTCAGTCTCTGGAAGAGGCGTTTCTGACGGAAATTCGTGTTCGGTTGGCTGAACGGAAAGCCAGGCAGTTCGTGATCAAACGCTTGTCTGCGCATCGTGCAAAGCAGAAGGCGATCGAAAAGCAATGACCGACCGTATGTCGGCGCAAATCGCGTTTCTGAAACGGGCCGACGAACTGAAAATGGTCGAGCGGGCAAATGTCCTGCTTGACCGGTCCAGACCCGAAAATTCGGCAGAACACAGCTGGCATCTGGCCTTGTGGGCCCTTGTCATGGCCCCGTTGGCAGGGCCGGATGTCTCGATTGATCGGGTCATACGCATGCTGTTGCTGCATGACCTGGTTGAAATCGTTGTCGGCGACCATCCAATCCACCTTGAGACTGACTGGAACTTGGTTGCCAAAGCTGAGCAAGCTGCAGCAAAAGAACTGTTTGGGCTTTTGCCAAAGGATCAGGCCGATGCGTTTCACGCTGTCTGGCGTGAATTTGAAGAGGATCAGACCGCCGACGCCCGGTTTGCAAAGGTTCTGGATCGTTGTCAGCCACTGTTTCAGGTTCTGTGTGCCCCGAACCCCGATCCGGATCACGTGGGCATAGCGCGTTCAAACCTCGAAGGCGGTCGCGCCGCCTATCTGGAAAAGGTTTTTCCACTGGCCTACGAGCACGCCGCCAACCTGCTGGCTGGCGCAGATACGCAGGCCAACGCGTTTACGACACGGCTGGCGTTTCTGACCGAAGCTGACCAGCTGAAGTCCGTTCTCCGCGCTTCACGGCTGATGGCGGGTGATCGTTTCGAAAACTCGGCAGAACACTCGTGGCACATCATGCTCTACGCTTGGGTCCTGGCTGAAAATGCGCCCACAGGAATCAGTGTTGATCGGGTCCTTCAAATGCTGTTGCTGCACGATATCGTTGAAATCGACGCTGGCGACAATCCGATCCACGGGCAGGTCGATCACGCAGCGCAAGCAGCCAAGGAACAAGCGGCGGCCAAGCGCTTGTTCGGGTTGCTGCCCGACACGCAATGCAACACCTTCACGACATTGTGGCACGAGTTTGAAGCGGCAGACAGCCCCGACGCCAGGTTCGCCAAAGCTGTTGATCGTTTTCAGACACCTATCGCGAATTTGGAAACCGGTGGCGGATCGTGGGTCGATTACAAGGTAACATATGCCCAGCTTGAGGCGCGCGTTCAGCCTGCGATTGCAGCAGGTTCTCCTGGCCTGTGGGATTGGCTGCAACCGCAACTGGCAGCACACTTCCAAAGCGTCGAGGCTGTACACCACTAGGCAGAAAAGAAAAAAGGAGCCCGACGGCTCCTTTTTCCCTGCTAAGCTCTACGTGGCGCTTAAAAAACACTACTACCATCAAACTGTTGAACCATGTTGGCTGCTTCAACTTCGACGGACCCCCCGTCAGCAAGCCACCCAATCGCCACTATCAGACCCGCAGCAAATATTACGGATTTCGAAAATGTCGTCATAACTCAAAACTCAATAACAAATCATAAAATACGTTGAGAAGACTACACCAATTCGATTCTCTGAATAGTCAGGTATACCTGACCTCAGACGGTATTCTCATATCCTCAGACCCAAAAAATCGCCTTGCCCACCCCTTCGGTTTCATGCTCAACGCGAGGGTATCTTTCCTGTTTCGAGGATCAAAATGCCCCAAGCGTATCTGTATCTAATGCTGGCTGTTGTTGCGGAAACCATTGGCACCACGGCCTTGCAGGCCAGTCAACAATTCACCCGGTTCTGGCCGTCCGTCCTTGTGGTCGTGGGGTACGGACTCGCATTTTACCTCATGGCGCTGACGCTGAAATACATGCCTGTCGGTATCGTTTATGCGATCTGGTCCGGTCTGGGCATCTTTCTGATCGCCGTGATCGGATTCATCGTGTTCGGCCAAAGGCTGGATTGGCCTGCGATCCTGGGGTTGACGTTGATCTTGTCCGGAATCCTGATCATTCACCTCTTTTCCAAGACTGCCGGTCACTGATCATCGGTTAGGGCTGGTATATTTTGTCGCGCCGCGCTATGCGCGCGGCAACTTCCCGTTCAAAGGCTGACCTCTCATGGACCTGCGCAACATCGCAATCATCGCTCACGTGGACCACGGCAAGACGACCCTGGTGGATGAGCTGCTCAAACAATCCGGCGCGTTCCGGGAAAACCAGGCCGTGGCGGAACGCGCCATGGACAGCAACGATCTGGAGCGCGAGCGTGGCATCACCATTCTGGCCAAGGCAACTTCGGTCGAATGGAAAGACACACGCATCAACATCGTCGACACCCCCGGCCACGCCGATTTCGGTGGTGAGGTAGAGCGTATCCTCAGCATGGTCGATGGCGTTGTCCTGCTGGTTGACGCCGCCGAAGGCCCGATGCCGCAGACCAAATTCGTGACGTCGAAAGCGTTGGCGCTGGGCCTGCGCCCGATCGTGGTTCTAAACAAGGTCGACAAACCGGATGCGGAACCTGATCGCGCACTGGACGAATGCTTTGACCTGTTCGCAAACCTCGGTGCCGATGATGATCAGTTGGACTTCCCGGCCATGTATGCCTCAGGCCGTTCCGGCTGGGCGGATATGGAGCTGGACGGCCCGCGCAAGGACCTGAGCGCACTGTTTGATCTGATCGTCGATCACGTTCCTGCCCCGAAACAGATCGCGCATAAGGGCGAGCCGTTCCGGATGCTGGCCACCACTTTGGGCAGCGATCCATTCATCGGCCGCATTCTGACGGGTCGTGTGGAAAGCGGCACATTGAAAGCTGGCGACAGCCTGAAAGCCCTGAGCCGTGACGGATCGTTGATCGAAAACTTTCGCGCCTCAAAAATATTGGCATTCCGCGGGCTGGCTCAGCAACCTATCGATGTGGCCGAAGCCGGTGACATCGTCACCATCGCCGGCATGAGCAAAGCCACCGTGGCGGATTCTCTGGTTGCTCCGCAGGTCGAAGAAGCCCTGCCTGCACAGCCCATCGACCCGCCGACGATTACCGTAACTTTTGGCATCAATGATTCTCCGTTGGCCGGTCGTGACGGCAAGAAAGTTCAGTCGCGCGTCATCCGTGATCGCCTGATGAAAGAAGCCGAATCCAATGTCGCGATTCGCGTCACCGACACACCCGGCGGCGAGGCTTTCGAGGTCGCGGGCCGCGGCGAGTTGCAGATGGGTGTTCTGATCGAGAACATGCGCCGTGAAGGGTTCGAACTCAGCATCTCGCGCCCTCAGGTTCTGTTCCGTGAAGAAAACGGCCAGCGGCTGGAACCGATCGAGGAAGTCACCATTGACGTTGACGATGAATACTCGGGCGCCGTGATCGAAAAGATCACCGGGGCCCGCAAAGGTGAGTTGGTCGAGATGCGCCCCGCAGGTGCCGGCAAGACCCGCATCATTGCCCATGTACCGTCCCGTGGCCTGATCGGCTATCACGGCGAATTCCTGACCGACACCCGCGGCACAGGCGTTCTGAACCGCGTGTTCCATGGCTGGGCGCCGCACAAAGGCCCGATCCCGGGCCGCCGAGCGGGTGTTCTGATCTCGATGGAGAATGGCCAAGCCGTGGCCTATGCCCTGTGGAACCTGGAAGAGCGTGGCCGGATGTTTGTCGGTCCTCAAACGGATGTCTATCAAGGCATGGTGATTGGCGAGCATTCTCGTGACAATGATCTGGAAGTGAACCCGCTGAAAGGCAAGAAGCTGACAAACGTACGCGCCAGTGGCTCGGACGATGCGGTTCGTCTAACGCCGCATATTCAGTTCTCGTTGGAAGAGGCAATTGCCTATATTGACGACGATGAACTGGTCGAAGTCACCCCGAATGCGGTGCGCTTGCGCAAGCGTTATCTTGACCCGCACGAGCGCAAGCGGATGGCCAAGTCGGCCTGATTTACCCGGCGGACCGCTGCCGCAATCGGAAACAATTGCCCAAGTGTGGCAATTTTGCGTCCAAACGGACAAAAGATAAAAAACGGACAACCGGGCACTACGCCCGGTTTTTAATTGAAAAGAGAAGCTTTTCTTCTTTGGGTTGCACTAATTCTCTATCACTCACCCAATCCACATATTGTGATTGAGACCCGTTTAAGGTGAAAATGTGCCAGTTGTGTGACGTCGTTCATAAACACACTCGCTTCGGTGGTTCATATGAACACGTAGTAAAGTATCGAGTTTCGAGGAGTTCCAAATGGGTATCCGGTCCCGCAATATCCCGCTGTATTTTGTTGCTACGACGTTTTTGTTTTCGCCCGCGGGCGAAGCCTTCGCAGCCGGAACATGTACCGTTCAAACAGCCAGACAATCCGCAGCATCCGCACAGGTGTTATGTGAGTGTGACGCTGTGACATCGGGTATGATCCGATACATTCAACGCCGGCACGATTTCGATCAAATTCTGGCGCGTGTAGGTGCTGAATGTGCGCCACTTGCAGACTTGCTTTCAGATTTGCCGACGGCGTCGATCGGCCCAAGCGATCAGCGGTCAGGAGATGGTCCGTCCGATGAGACTGTCGATAGTAGCCCGGATTTCGGAGGAGGCGGCGGTTCAAGCGGCGGATCTGGCGGCACAAGCGGTGAAAACGGCGGCACCGGCGGCGGTGGCACTAGCCGAGGGGGCGAAGGCAGCGGCTCTGGCGGCGGTGAAAACGAAGGTGGCGGAGAAAACGAAGGCGGCGGCGAAAACGAAGGTGGCGGCGAAAACGAAGGTGGCGGTGAAAACGAAGGCGGCGGCGAAAACGAAGGCGGCGGCGAAAACGAAGGTGGCGGTGAAAACGAAGGCGGCGGTGAAAACGAAGGCGGCGGTGAAAACGAAGGCGGCGGTGAAAACGAAGGCGGCGGCGAAACGTTCTAATTCGGAAGCAAAAATACCGGTGCAAGATACGATTGCACCGGTATTCAGTTTCTCAAAAAGACTTTCAGGTTTCCTCAGCTATGGCCGTACACACCAACCCAACGTCCGGGGCGGTTAGGGTCTTGCATACGAAGAAACAGATACCGCGTTGCTGTCCAGGGCTTGATACGGTTTGTGAGGTTGTCCAAAACCAAATCACCGTTTGAAGAGCGGTACACCAGCACCGCGTGAGGCACCCGACGCGTGTCCAGAACCGTAGCGATCAACAGTTTACTTGGATCGACGCCTGCATGGATCAAATCCCTTTTCTTCAACAGCGCGAAGTCTTCGCAATCGCCACCCCTGGCTGTCGGAAGCGCCCAACGTTCAGTCATCTTGTACTGAGATTGATCAGTGACTTCTCGTGTCGATCTGTTCACGCGCCGATTTACCTGTTCGACAACCTTCAGTTCTTGCTGGCTGGACATGGATACGGATCGTTTTCCTGCGCAGGCCCATTTGTACTGAGCACACAGGTTGATGGCTCCTGACGGTGGCGGCGAGGACGCGACACTTGGGATAAACCCGTTCCCGGACGCATGTGCGACAGGGGCCATGGCGATGGTGCAAACGCCCAAAAAACTAATGCTGAAAGCCCGCACTGAAACCGGCAGAAGTCTTGCACCAAACCGCTTGGCCAGATTTGTGAAGTGTTTCATGCCTGTACCCCAATCCGATGTTCTTCGCACGATTGCACGTCAAACAGGGTCGCATTCCGATTCGTGAAACTATCCGCGAACAACCCCGCCCAGGCAATCACCTAAAATGTTGAAGGGGAAAAAGGGCGGAAATTCGTCCGTCAATCTGACCTTTTTGCGCAAGAATTTGGGTGAAGCAGCCACAATTCAGGCGCTAAACGCGCAAATCCGCGACGGCGTGGCCTGACAAGTAATTGAAATAATGAAAAAATAAACTCAGCCCATATTTGCGAGCTGAGTTTCCAAGGTCGATCGTGGCATAAGCCAATGATTGCCTATTGGCTGCCCGTTTACCGGGCAAACCGCGCTACACTTCGTGAACGCAGACGTTCACTCCGTGATTTCAACCACAACCAATTCACGTTCACTGGCGTCGCGCGCATGACTCAATGCTTCTTGATAGTCATCCGAGTTGTAGCATTCCACAGCCGCTTCAAGCGACGGGAAACGGGCAACAACGTTGCGTGGCCGTTCCTTGCCTTCCAACTGAACGTAACGCGCCGCACGGGCGATGAAAGTGCCCCCGTGCTTGGCAATGGCCGGCCCGGCCAATTCGGCATATTTTCCATACGCCTCGGCATCGGTCACCGTCACATGTGCAATCCAGAGTGCGGCCATCTTACCCTCCCAAAACCTGTTCTGCGGCCTTGATCGCCGAATCCGCGTTTGACGCATCCCGTCCACCGCCCTGGGCCATATCCGGGCGGCCGCCGCCGCCCTTGCCGCCCAATTCCACCACGGCGGCCTTGACCAGATCGACCGCCGAAACGGTTCCTGTCAGGTCTTCGGTGACGCCAGCCGCAACCGCGGCCTTGCCGCCCGTATCCGCGATGAGCAACACCGCCCCCGATCCAAGACGCGCCTTGTGTTCGTCGATCAATGCCGGAAGATCCTTGCCGGACACCCCGCTGAGGGCCTGCGCTATGAACTTCACGCCGTTCACATCACGCGCTTCGGCACCACCGCCCTGCCCGTTCCCGCCGGCCATCGCCAGATCTCGACGCAGTTGCGCCACTTCGTTCTGCAATGACTTGCGTTCCTCCAGCAGGCTTTTCACGCGGGCCACCACATCATCCGGCTGCGCCTTTAGCTCCGACGCCACCTGCGCAAGGCGATGATCCTGTGCCGAAAGGTAACGGAACGCTTCATCCCCGGTCAGTGCCTCGATGCGGCGCACGCCGGCACTGCTTGCGCTGTCGCCCAGGATGACAAAGGTGCCGATGTCACCCGTCTGACGCACATGGGTGCCGCCGCACAGTTCGATCGACCAGGTTTCGCCATCATGGCCCTTGCCCGTAGGTGCCTTGCCCATCGAAACAACACGCACCTCGTCACCGTATTTCTCGCCGAACAATGCCTGCGCGCCCAGTTTGCGTGCGTTATCCGGTGTCATGATCCGTGTCTCGACAGCCGAGTTCTGGCGGATGAAACCGTTCACCTCACGTTCGATCTTCTGGATTTCCTCCAGGCTCAGCGCTTTGGAATGGCTGAAGTCGAACCGCAGACGATCCGCCGCATTCAGCGAGCCGCGCTGCGCCACATGGTCGCCCAGCGTTTCCCGCAGCGCTTCATGCAGCAAGTGCGTGGCCGAATGGTTGGCCCGGATTGCCGTGCGGCGCGCATGATCGACTTCCAGCTCGACAGAATCGCCTTTTGACACGGCACCGCTGAAGACCGTCACCTTATGTGCATAGACCTTCCCATCGGCGAATTTTCTGGTGTCCTCCACCCGGCTGAGGTGATCGCGATCTTCAAGACGCCGCAACTCGCCGGTGTCGCCCACCTGACCACCAGCTTCGCCATAGAACGGCGTCTGGTTCACCACGACCCAGCCGCTGTCGCCCGCTTCGATCTTTTCAACCAAAGCACCGTCGACAACCAATGCCGCAACCTGAGCTTCGGCTTTCTCGGTGTCATAGCCAAGGAAGTCGGTCGCCCCGGCGCTGTCCAGAACATCGAACCATACCGCCTGATCCGCGGCTTCACCTGACCCGGCCCAGGCAGCCCGCGCCTTGGCCTTTTGTTCGGCCATCGCTGTTTCAAAGCCTTCGGTGTCAACTGTCCGGCCTTTTTCACGCAGCGCATCCTGTGTCAGATCCAGTGGGAAACCGTAGGTGTCATACAGTTTGAATGCCGCTTCACCGGACAAAGGCGCCCCCTCGGAAAGGCCGGACACCTCATCGTCCAGCAGCCTCAACCCCCGGTCCAGCGTCTGCTTGAAACGCGTTTCTTCAAGCAACAAGGTCTCTTCGATCAATGGCTGTGCCTGGGTCAACTCGGCATAGTGACCGCCCATCTGTTGTACCAATGACGGGACGAGCCGGTGCATGACCGGATCCTTGGCACCCAACAGATGCGCATGACGCATGGCACGACGCATGATGCGGCGAAGAACATAGCCGCGGCCATCATTGCTGGGCATCACGCCATCAGCAATCAGGAACGAAGTCGAACGCAGGTGGTCCGCGATCACGCGGTGGTGCACGTTCTGATCCCCGTAAGGATCCACGCCAGTTGCATCGGCCGATGCCTCGATCAGTGCCTTGAACAGATCGGTGTCATAATTGTCATGGCTGCCCTGCAACAATGCACCGATCCGCTCGAGCCCCATGCCCGTATCAATCGACTGCATGTCGAGCTCGACCATCGAGCCGTCTTCGAACTGCTCGTTTTGCATGAAGACGACGTTCCAGATTTCAATGAACCGATCGCCGTCCTCTTCGGCAGAGCCCGGAGGACCACCCCAGATGTGGTCTCCGTGGTCGTAGAAGATCTCGGTACACGGGCCGCAGGGGCCGGTCGGGCCCATCTGCCAGAAATTGTCGCTGGTGGCGATGCGGATGATCCGGTCTTCGGGTACACCGACCTTTTTCCAGATTTCAAACGCTTCGTCATCGGTATGATAGACCGTTGTCAGCAGGCGGTTCTTGTCGATCC
The DNA here is from genome assembly GCF_009363615.1 of Ruegeria sp. THAF33. NCBI lineage: Bacteria > Pseudomonadati > Pseudomonadota > Alphaproteobacteria > Rhodobacterales > Roseobacteraceae > Ruegeria > Ruegeria sp. THAF33. The sequence goes on from NZ_CP045384.1 coordinate 1,541,061, forward strand.
CAAATTCCTTGGTGATCAGCTCCCACGCGAATGGGATCGCTTCGTGTTTGAAGTAATCACCAAACGAGAAGTTCCCCAACATCTCGAAGAATGTATGGTGGCGCGCCGTGTAACCCACATTGTCGAGATCGTTGTGCTTGCCGCCGGCACGCACGCATTTCTGCGCCGTGGTGGCGCGCTTGTAGTCACGTGTTTCCAATCCGGTGAACAGGTTCTTGAACTGCACCATGCCCGAATTGACGAACATCAGCGTCGGGTCGTTGCGCGGCACCAGCGGGCTGGACGCCACGACCTCATGCCCCTGTTTTTCAAAGTAGTTCAGAAAGGTCGATCGGATGTCGTTCAGGGTTGGCATAGGGCTCTCTCGGCGCACAAAAAATTGGTCCCCGCAGGTTTATCCCCCTGTCAAACGAGTGTCCACAGCAGAGGCGCGTCCGAACGAAACAAGGCGGCCCGGGGACCGCCTTGTTCATGGTATTTTCAACATAACATGTTGGGTCGGGAACGTACCGAGCCCCGTCAGCGATCGTCAGGCTTCAAGGATGTCATCATCCTCGGCTGCGCCCGGAGGCATGTCGAAATCCAGCCCGTGAGCCGCCCGAATCTTGTCTTCGATCTCAAAGGCAATACGGCTGTTGTCGCGCAGATATTGTTTGGCATTCTCACGCCCCTGCCCGATCCGTTCGTCGCCATAGCTGAACCATGACCCTGACTTTTCGACCACACCGGCTTTGACACCCAGATCCAGCAGCTCGCCCATCTTGCTGATGCCTTCGCCGTACATGATGTCGAATTCTACCTGCTTGAAGGGGGGTGCAACCTTGTTCTTGACGACCTTGACGCGCGTCTGGTTGCCGACAACTTCGTCCCGGTCCTTGATCGCGCCGATGCGGCGGATATCCAGACGGACCGAGCTGTAGAATTTCAGTGCATTGCCGCCGGTGGTGGTTTCGGGGCTGCCGAACATCACGCCGATTTTCATCCTGATCTGGTTGATGAAGATCACCATACAGTTCGAACGGCTGATCGAGCCCGTCAGTTTCCGCATCGCCTGGCTCATCAGTCGGGCCTGAACGCCGACATTGCTATCACCCATGTCGCCTTCCAGTTCGGATTTCGGCGTCAGCGCCGCAACCGAATCGACCACGACCATGTTGACCGCGCCCGAGCGCACCAGCGTATCGGTGATCTCCAGCGCCTGCTCTCCGGTATCGGGCTGCGAGATCAGAAGCTCATCCAGATCAACGCCCAGCTTTCGCGCATATTGCGGGTCCAGCGCGTGCTCGGCGTCAACAAAGGCGCAGACGCCGCCGCGTTTCTGCTGTTCTGCAATGCAATGCAGCGTCAGCGTCGTCTTCCCCGAGCTTTCGGGGCCGTAAATCTCAACAATGCGCCCCATGGGCAGACCGCCGATTCCCAACGCAATATCCAGCCCGAGCGAGCCTGTCGAACTTGCGTCGATGTCCTGTTTGGCGCCTTCGCCAAGCTTCATGATGGAGCCTTTGCCGAACTGCCGTTCGATCTGGGCCAGCGCGCTGTCGAGCGCCTTTTGCTTGTCTGCGTTTTTCTTGTCGCTCATTGTCAGAAGATCCGCCATTGTCCTGTCGCCTTCCCTTTTGTCACACCCTTGATCGGGCGGCAATCGCTGCTTTGTTCGCCTCTTGTTCCTTATGGGACCAAAAGAAGAACATTTCAATAAAAACTTACGGGATTTAGTCTTCAGCAATTGTATTAAGAAGTCCTTTACGACAATCTGCGCGCATAGCCGGATGACAATTGGAGCAATTAAATGCTTGTTTTCTATGAGGAACGCCTTGCCTTCCTTGCCGTTCCGAAAACCGGCAGCACGGCTTATCACATGGCGTTGCGGGATCGCGCTGATATCGTTGTCACTCATCCGCCCGAGCTCAAACATGCTCCGGTGCGCAGGTATGATCGGTTTTTCCAGAACGTTTTTCGGAAGATGTACGATACCGAGATGGAGATCCTGGCAATTGTTCGCGAACCCGTTGACTGGCTGGGCAGCTGGTATCGATTTCGCAGCCGCGCCGATCTGGTCGGCCACGTACATTCGACCCGAGACATGAGTTTCGACACGTTTGTGCAGGCCTATATGACAAACCCGCGCCCGGATTTTGCCGATGTTGGCAGCCAAAGCCAGTTTTTCCGTACCCGCAGCAATGGTCGCGGCGCCACGCATATCTTCAAATACGAAAACCAGGGCAAAATTCTCGACTTCCTGGAAGCGCGACTGAATATGCAGATCGACCTGCCGCAAGAGAATGTATCACCACCGGGTGATCTGACGCTGACGCCCGAGACACGGCAGAAATTTTGCAAAAGACACGCAGAGGAATTCGCGCTCCACGATGCAGCCTTGTAGGGTGCTCAGTTCAGTTGTTGGAAAACCGCCTCGGTCAACTGGGTGAGTGAAAACGGCTTGGGCAGGAAGGTCGAATTGGCGATTTCGGGCTCTGAATCGCCAAAGGCACCTTCCGTGTAACCCGATACGAAGACCACGCGGGCGTCCGGGCGTGTTTCCCGAGCTTTGCGCACCCACGTCGGCCCATCCATGCCGGGCATGACCACATCCGTTACGAATACGTCCACGTTCAAAGACGGATCCTCCAGAAGCCGCAGGGCTTCCTCGGCCGAATCCGCTTCCAGCACGGTATAGCCCTTGAGCCGCAGGGCCCGGGTTGCAAAGGCGCGGACCGGCGCTTCGTCTTCAACCAAAAGCACGACGCCCTCTCCTTGCCGGGCGCTTTGGGCTTCGGGCTGGGCCGGAGTGTCCTGTTCAGCCTCTGCCACCGTGGCGCAAACCGGTAGAAAGACGGTGAATTCGGTGCCTCGACCCACCGTACTGTCGACAAAGATGAAACCGCCCGTCTGCTTGACGATACCATACGCTGTTGAAAGCCCAAGCCCTGTCCCCTCGCCCGTACGCTTTGTCGTATAGAACGGCTCGAAGACCTTTTGCAGTTTGTCGGCAGGTATTCCCACGCCGCTGTCCATGACCCTGACCGTAACGTATTCGCCGGGCTGGACGGTCGCCCTGTCCCTGCTGAGCGGTTGCGACAGGTTCAATACCTCGGTCTCGATGCGGATCTCGCCCCCGTCTGGCATGGCATCGCGCGCGTTGACGACCAGATTCATCAACACCTGTTCCAACTGCCGTTTGTCCGCGCGAACCGGCTTTAACACCGGATCATGGCTGAGGGTCAGCAGAACTTTCTCGCCCACCAACCGGTTCAACAAGTGAATGAGGTCCGAGATCGTGTCGCGCAAATCCAGAACTTCGGGCCTGAGAGTCTGTTTGCGCGAGAATGCCAGAAGCTGGCTGACCAGCGCAGCTGCCCGGTTGGCGTTCTGATTGATCTGAACCAGATCCCCATAATCCGGGTCATTCTGATCGTGACGCAACAACAGCAGATCGCAGTGCCCGGAAATGGCCGTCAGCAGGTTGTTGAAATCATGTGCGACCCCGCCGGCCAATTGACCCACAGCCTGCATTTTCTGCCCTTGGACGAATTGAGCCTCCAAAGTCTTCAACTCGGTCGCGTCATTCAGAACCGCGATCAGACAGATCTTGCCATCGACAACGACACGGCTCAGCGTGACCTGAACGAAGACTTCCTTGTCTTTTCGGGTCAACTGAAGAAACTCGGATCGTTGCGCGTCTTCTTGCGCGGCCGTCCGCGCCAGCCAATCCAGAATGGGGTGCCCCATACCCCGCATGATGTCGGCTATGTTCGCGCCTTCCAGGTTTTCATTTCCCAGCAGCTTATTCGCCAGCCTGTTGGCATTCAGAATGGCCCCCGCCGGAGACAGGGTGAGGACCGGAACTGGAAGATCTGCAAAAGACGTGCTGGCCCCGGGCGCCGGAGTTTCAATGAGCGGCACCAAACCAAGGCTTCGTTCCTTGCTGGATCGGGAAAGTTCCGTCACAGCGACCGAAATCATTCCGTCCTGTGACTTGATGATGTTTGAGGCTCCGATCCGGGGGTCAGCATCACCGAAGATGTCGCGAACCCGACCAGAACGCGGCCCAAGCAACTTTTTCGCCGCCGGATTCGGGCGCACCACGTCATCCGCGCATCCGATGGTCAGAACCGGCAGGTTGAGAGACTGCCAGCTTTCCTGTTCTGACTGTTGAAACCGCCAGCAAAAAATGTCGGGAGCCAATAGAAACACGGTTACACTGCTTGTGTTTCCCCTGATCACACAGTCTTCCCGGGCCCGACCGAATGATCGGGCCTGAGATTGCAACCTCAACAAAACCACCTGAGGGGTCGAGAACGTCGAACTGAGGCAGTTTTCAAGGCTGGCTCCTTTCGCCGCGCCGAACTGTTCCCGCGCTGGTGCGTTGGACGCCAGAATGTCGCCATAGGCATTTGCGATCAGGAAAGGTGACTCTTCCTGTTCTGCAAACGCGGCCATGACAGCAGTGGTTTGCTGCGCATGTCTGGCGTCGACCTGGCCTTTGATCACGACGCATAGTGCCACGATCAAAAGCGAAGTTCCCGCGACCATCATGCCCATGGTCCAATCCGGTGGCAGCAACCCGACCATGGGGGCAATGCTGATCAACAATGCCACCGCCACCAACGACCATAGACGAGATGCCGAAGGCGTGTGGACAAGAGATGGGTCGCTGAAAAATTCTGCTGTGTCAGACATAAACGGCTCGGGCGCAAAGTTATCGGCTATAACGGCCAAAATTGGTTAATTCCCGCTTAACGGCGTTCGGAAAGCAGCGATCTACCCAAGGTTGTTATTTGCCAAAAGCTCAGCGCGTCAAGTGCGACGTAAAGAACCCGTCAGATTCGTGTGTAACGTGCCACGTTTTCCGGAAGGTTTCCCGCCACTGGGAAAAATGATCCAGAAAATCGTCTATGATCGCGCCGTTTTCATCGTTCAGAACCGAACAGGTTGCGTAAGCCAGCAGGCCGCCCGGATGCACCAAAGGCACAATGTCAGATAGAATACGGGCCTGAATGGTGGTGAGGTCCCGCAAGCGATCCTCGGACAAGGCCCATTTCCCGGCCGGCGCCCTTCGCCACGATCCGCTGCCAGAGCACGGCGCATCAACCAAAACCACATCAAACGGATCAACACCTGTAAGGTCATCGGAGTTGAGGATGGTTATCTTTGCACCTGCTCGTTCCGCCCGGGTCGGAATATCCTTCATGCGACCGGCATTCACATCATGTGCAAACACTTCGACGCCCTCGTGCGCTGCAAGCGCCAGCGCCTTGCCGCCACCACCCGCGCAATAATCCAGAACGCGCATCCCCGGCCGCAGATCCAGCGCGGCCACGACCGCCTGGCTTGCAGCGTCCTGAAGCTCGACCAGACCCTGGGCATAGGCCCGGCTCTGGGCAATGCGCCGGGCCCCCTCTGTCACCTCGAGCGCGGTTTGGCATACCTGAACCGGATGGGCGATCACGCCCTCGGACTTCAAGGCGTCGATGGCCCCGCCCAGATCGGTTTTTCGCAAGTTGACCCGCAGGTGAACGGGCGCCCGGTTCTGCAATGACATCGCGCAAGGAACCAAGGCATCCTTCAGAGAGTCAACGAACCGAGGCCACAGCCACTCCGGAATGTCATATCTTTCGGCCTCGGACGCGAATTCCCGCGCCGTTTCCGTTTCCTCAACCGGCGGCGGAGCGTGACGGTCGCCGGTGAACAGGTCGGCCAGATCCCAGCCTGACGCACGGGTCGCACCGATCATCAAACCGCGCCCGGTGTCGGACCCTCCCAACACCGCATACGAGCGCTTGCGTCGCAGCGCGTCGAATACGTGATCGCGAATGGCTGCCCGATCCTTGGATCCGGCGAAGCGACTGCGCCGCGCCCAGCCGGTGAGGGCTTTTTCGACCGGCGCGCCAGCCAGAATATCATCCAGAATTTCGATCGAGGCCTGAACACGGGCGGCGGGTGTCATTGTGGAATACCTCGGCGGAAATGGGCCCGGCTGGCCGATCCAAGTGGCAAATAGGCACCCGTTCCCGGGTGCCTTGTGTCTTGCTGGATGGCTTACATGACCCGGTAGTTCGGGCTTTCGCGAGTGATTTGAACATCGTGGACGTGGCTTTCCTTCAAACCGGCGCCCGTAATTTTCACGAAATTGCAGTTCTTGCGCATCTCTTCGATGGTGGCGCAGCCGGTATACCCCATCGCCGCACGCAAGCCGCCAACCAACTGGTGGATCACGGCACTGGCCGAGCCTTTGTAGGGTACCTGCCCTTCGATGCCTTCGGGCACCAGTTTGTCATTGGCTGCGTCTTTCTGGAAATAGCGGTCGGCTGATCCGCGCGCCATTGCACCCAAGCTGCCCATACCGCGATAGGATTTGAACGAACGGCCCTGATACAGGATCACCTCGCCCGGGCTTTCGTCGGTGCCCGCAATCATCGACCCGACCATGGCACAGGATGCCCCGGCCGCGATCGCCTTTGCAAAGTCACCCGAGAACTTGATGCCCCCATCCGCGATGACCGGAACGTCGCCCGCTGCCGCCGCACAATCGCTGATCGCGGTCAACTGAGGCACACCAACCCCCGCTACCATCCGTGTGGTACAGATCGATCCCGGGCCGATGCCCACCTTGATCGCGTCGGCACCAGCATCGATCAGGGCTTTGGTCGCTTCTCCTGTTGCAACATTTCCGGCAATGATCTGAACCTCGTTCGACAGGGTCTTGACCCGCTTTACAGCGTCCAGCACGCCCTGCGAATGACCATGCGCCGTATCGACGACGATGATGTCGACACCCGAATCCACCAATTGCTCGGACCGTTCGAACCCGGCATCCCCGACCGACGTCGCCGCAGCGACCCGCAGGCGACCCAGGCGGTCCTTGCAAGCGGTTGGGTTCAAAACGGCCTGCTCTGTATCCTTCAGCGTCAGAAGACCGGTCAGCTTGCCTTCACCATCCACGACCAGCAGCTTTTCGATACGGCGCGCCCGCATCAGGCTTTTGGCTTCTTCCAGATCGGCCGGTTCCTTAAGCATCGCCAGGTTGTCCGAAGTCATCATCGCGTGTACCGGCGTATCGTCCGAGTTCGCAAAGCGCATGTCGCGGTTGGTCAGGATACCCACCACGCGGCCCTGCTCGTCGACGACCGGAAAACCGGTGAAGTTGTAGCGCTGTACCAGCGCATTGGCGTCGGCCAATGTCTGATCCACCCGCAATGTCACCGGGTTATAGACAATACCGGATTCAAACCGCTTGACCCGGCGGACTTCGCGGGCCTGTTCTTCCACCGAAAGGTTCTTGTGAACCACACCGATGCCGCCCGCCTGAGCCATGGCAATGGCCATGCGCGCCTCGGTCACGGTGTCCATGGCCGAACTCAACAATGGGATGTTCATGGTGATTTCGCGCGTCACACGCGTGGTCGTATCCGCCGTTGCCGGCAGCACGGAAGATGCGCCCGGAACCAGGAGAACGTCGTCAAAGGTAAGTGCCTCACGAATCTGCATCTGAATACCCCATGCAAAAGCCCGTTTGGCGGTGACCCTATTACATGGATTGAACCAAAGGAAAAGCCCTTGGGGGCAACTCTTTGGCTCTGGTTGTCGATGCAGTGGAAGAAAACGACGCTCGTTGTGCAGATCGTGCCGCTGATGGCCTTTCCCTTTTCGCGCAAACCCATATCTTGCCCGGCATACGCGCGAATATGAAAAGGTATGTCACTGATGACCACCGACCCTCTTGTCGTCTTTACCCCGTCCGGCAAACGCGGGCACTTCCCCGTCGGCACCCCAATTCTGACGGCGGCCCGTCAATTGGGAGTGGATCTGGATTCTGTCTGCGGGGGCCGCGGCATCTGTTCAAAGTGCCAGATCACACCCAGCTATGGCGAATTTCCCAAGCACGGCGTCACGGTGTCAGAGGACGCGTTGAGCGAATGGAACGCCGTCGAACAGCGTTATCACGACAAGCGCGGTCTGAAACCGGGCCGCCGTCTGGGCTGTCAGGCCTCGGTTCAGGGCGATGTCGTGATCGACGTACCGCCCGAAAGCCAGGTGCACCGGCAGGTCGTGCGCAAGGCGGCAGCCGCGCGTGCCATCACGATGGACCCGGCCACGCGCCTTTATTTCGTTGTGGTGGAAGAACCCGACATGCATTCGCCCACCGGTGATCTGGAACGGCTCGAGCGCGCGTTGCGCGAACAGTGGGACATCGAAGCCGTCACGGCGGACCTGACGCTGATGTCCAAACTTCAACCGGTTCTGCGCAAGGGTAAATGGGAAGTCACCGTGGCGGTCCACAAAGGTCACAAGGACAGCGTGGCGCGTATCGTCGAAATCTGGCCCGGCCTGCATGAAGGCGGGCTGTATGGTCTGGCCATCGACCTCGGCTCGACCACCATCGCCGCGCATCTGACCGATCTGGAAACCGGCGAGGTCAAGGCATCCTCTGGCCTCATGAATCCCCAGATCCGGTTCGGCGAAGACCTTATGAGCCGTGTTTCGTATTCCATGATGAACCCCGGCGGCGATCAGGAGATGACCAAGGCAGTGCGCGAGGCAATCAATGACCTGGCCACGTCGATTGCCGAAGAGGCAGGCATCGATGTCTCTCTGATCGTGGAAACTGTGTTCGTCTGCAACCCGGTCATGCATCACTTGCTGCTGGGGCTGGACCCGGTGGAACTGGGTCAGGCCCCGTTTGCGCTGGCAACGTCGGAAAGCATGTCCCTGCCCGCCCGCGACATGGATCTGACAACCATGAACCCACGCGCGCAGGTCTATATCCTGCCCTGTATCGCAGGCCATGTGGGCGCGGACTGCGCGGCGGTGGCCCTGTCCGAAGAACCCGGAAAGTCGCAGGATCTGGTTCTGATCGTCGACGTGGGCACCAACGCTGAAATCCTGCTTGGCAATACCAGCCGCGTGCTCGCCTGCTCCTCGCCCACCGGGCCTGCCTTTGAAGGCGCTCAAATCAGTTCCGGCCAGCGCGCCGCACCCGGGGCGATCGAGAGAATCGAGATTGACCCTGTTACCAAGGAACCCCGGTTCCGCGTCATCGGGTCCGATAAATGGTCCGACGAAGACGGCTTTGATCAGGAGATTGCTACGACTGGGATCACAGGCATCTGCGGATCCGGTATCATCGAGGCAGTGGCCGAGATGCGTATCGCAGGCCTGCTGGACGAAGGCGGCCTGATCGGATCGGCGGAACAGACCGGCACTGCCCGCTGCGTGCCCGAAGGTCGCACACATGCCTATCTGATCCACGATGCCAGCGCCGAGGGTGGCCCCCGCATCACGGTCACGCAGGGTGACATCCGTGCCATCCAGCTTGCGAAATCAGCATTGTACGCAGGTGCACGCCTGCTGATGGACGAAATGAATGTCGAAAAGGTGGATCGCGTGGTTCTGGCCGGTGCGTTCGGCGCGCATATCTCGACCAAACACGCCATGGTGCTGGGAATGATACCCGACGCGCCACTGGAGAAAGTCTCCAGCGCGGGCAACGCCGCAGGCACCGGCGCACGTATCGCGCTGTGCAATATCGGATCGCGCGCCGAGATCGAGCGCGTCGTGCGCGAGATCACCAAGATCGAAACCGCCATTGAGCCGAAGTTTCAGGATCACTTCGTGGCCGCCAATGCGATCCCGCACAAGACGGATCCGTTCCCGGAACTGGCCCAGGTTGTCACTTTGCCCAACCCAAGCTTCAACACCGGCGGCGAAACCGAAGCAGGTGGCGGACGTCGTCGCAGGCGCCGCGGTTAAACCGACAGTTCAGTGACCCGTGGGAAACCCCGGGTCATTGTCCTCACCCATATCAGGCGTTGCGTCGGACCTCGTCCAGCGACGTGACGCCTAGTTGGGCCATGGCGATGCTGATTTCTTCGCTGAGTACCGACCATAGCTGCGCCAGACCCTTTTCGCCTTCGGCCGCTATTGCAAATTGAAGGATGCGACCGAAAAAGGCAAAGTCCGCCCCGTTCGCAAGTGCCTTGAGGACGTCTTCACCAGAACGCAGCCCGCTGTCGTAGAAAAGCGGAAAATCCGGACCGACGGCCTTGCGTATCTCGGGCAGCACCGTGATTGGCGCGGGCGCACTTTCCAACTGGCGTGCACCATGGCTTGAGACCTGAATTGCGTCCACGCCCGCTGACTTGAGCCTTTGCGCGTCGTCTGCGTCCAATACGCCTTTGACCACCAGATTTCCGGCCCACTGGTCGCGCAGACGGGCCAATGTCTCCCACGTGGCCTTGGCGCGGCTTTCGGTGCGGTCGAAATCGTAGCCATCCATCCGGAAATTCGCCATTTCCGGCTTGCCTTTCAGCAGGACCGGCAAGGACCACCGGGGGTGCAGGGCAAAATCCATCACCTGCTTTGGCCCCATTTTGAAGGGCATTTTGAACCCATGACGCAACTCGCGCGGGCGTCGGCCAACCTCGGGCACATCCACGGTCAGCACCAGTGTCTCGTACCCCGCTGCCTTGGCGCGATCGACCAGCTTGAATGTGCCGCTGCCGTCGCCGCTGAAATACAGCTGGAACCAGGCATAGCCTTCCGCTTCGACGATCAGATCCTCCATCGCGGTCGAGGCCACAGTCGAAACCCCAAGCGGCACCTCGTGGCGTGCCGCGATGCGGGCCAGCATCAAGTCGGCCCCCGGCGCGGACAAATTGCACATGCCCATCGGCGCGATACCAAACGGGCGTTTCGCGGGCCGGTCGAACAGCGAACTTGCCAGAGACCTTTCACTGACGTCGCGCAGGATACGCGGGCGCAAGGTCATTGCATCCAAAGCGGACCGATTGCGACCGGCACCCCTCTCGGCCCCGGCTGCACCATCAATATAGTCGAACACCATCCACGGAAGACGCCGCCGCGCCAGGCGGCGGGCGTCCTCGGCGCTGTGGATGGCGCTTGCGCCCATCAGGCCTGAACGGCCTTCATGAAGCGGTCGCGAATGACGACCGGATCCATCGTGATCGGCGGCATCTTGGCATTGCCGCTTTCGCATTTGCTGACGATGATGGTCATCTGTTTGGCATCCAGTGCCTCTTGCAGTACGCGCCCGGTGTCTTCGGCGGCACATTCGATCACGCGCTCACACCCGGCGGCCTCGGCCATTTTGGCCAGCGAGGTCTTTTGCCCCGCATAGGTCGGCTGATCGCCGGTCGAGCCGTACGAGCCATTGTCCACGATCAGCAGGATGTAATTGTCCGCCACATTGTTGGCGATCGTTGGCAGGGTGCCCAGATTGGTAAGGATCGAGCCGTCGCCGTCGATGACGATCACCGGCTTCGGCTGTGACAGCGCCAGCCCCAGACCGATCGAGGACGCAAGCCCCATGGTGCCAAGCATGTAGAAGTTGGTGGGCTGGTCGTCGATGGCATGCAGCTCCTGGCTAGGAATGCCGATGTTGCAGACAACCAGTTGATTACGCAGGATCGGGGCGATTTCCTTCAGAATTTCAGAACGGATCATTGGTCGCCATAGCCTCCCCAGAAATTGGCGTCGGTCAGGATGGCGACCGGCTTGTTGCACATGAATGTGTATTTCAGGATCGCGTCGAGCTCTTCGACGTCGGCCTGATGGTGGAAGTGGTAGGTGGGGATGTTCAGCTGAGCCAGCAGCGCCTTGGTGTGAACCGCCATTTCAACCTGGCAGGCAATGGGTTCGCGCAATTCCCCCCGGTACGATATCAGCATCGGCAGCGGCATCCGGTAATACTGGATCAGCGTCGCCAGCGTATTGATCGTCACGCCAATGGCCGTGTTCTGCATGATGATCGCGGGTCGCTTGCCGCCCATCCACGCCCCTGCACACAGGCCCATTCCTTCGTCTTCCTTGTTGGACGGGATGTGATAGATGCCTTCGCGCTCGTCGATTTCCGCGATGACACCTGCCAATTGCTTGCACGGGACAGTGGTGACAAACGAGATATCGTTGGCCACCAGATCGTCGGTGATCTTTTTGTCTATGTTCATGATCCAGCTTTTGGTCCTGTTTGGGGCGCTAGATGCGCGATTGAGGAATTCAGGCCCTTCGGTGCACGTGCACGGCACAGGGGGCATGGCGGACGACGCGCGAAGCGGTCGATCCAAGGAAGTAGTCGCTCAGGTCCGGCTTGTGCGAGCCGATAACGATACAGTCGACATTCTTGCTGCTGGCATAGTCGATGATGGACCGCGCGGTATGGCCTTTGACGATTTCGGCCGTCACCCCTTCAAGCCCTTCGACTTTTTGCAACAGTTGCAAACGGGCCCGTTCAAACCCTTCGGCGACAACCGATTTGTCCAGATAGGCGCTGACCGATCCCTGAGGCATCTCGTAAACATGCAGCGCAATTATTTCTGCGCCCTCTCCTGACAAGGCCCGTGCGATTTCCAGCGTGTGTTGCGATATGCCGTGATCCAAAGCTAACGGGACCAGTATTTTTGTGTACATGAAGGTCTCCAGTTCTGTCAGTTCTATCCCCAGGGTCTCAGGATAATCTTCGGTGCGGCCACGGCGCCAGACCGGATATCGCAAAACGCTTGCGCGCCGTCGGCCAGAGTGCGTTCTTCTATCCAGTCCAGAGCCCCCAGCCGCCCGTCAAAGATCGCCTGAGCCGTCTGGCGAAAGTCTTTGGCGGTGTATGTGTAAGTCCCTATGAATGTGATTTCCTGCAAGGTCATCCGGCGAACATCCAGACCACCGGTATCCTCACCCAAACCCACATGCGCGATCACGCCGCCCGGTTCGGCCATGGCCGAGGCAACCGACCGCGTCGCAGCGTACCCCACGGCATCTATGACCAACGGGTAAGCCCCTTTGGCTGACTCCACCAGCGCAAAGCTTTCGATTTTCGCCAGGTAGTTCCGACGCAGCTCATTTGGTTCCGCGATGGTCACATCGTCGACGCCCATTGCCCGCAAAGCCAATGCCGCTGCAAGGCCGATGGCCCCGCCGCCGATCACCAATGCGCGACGGTCCATCGCAGGATGCAGAGCCTCGATCCCCAACCGGACCGTATGCCAGCTGACGGCCAGCGGTTCCGCCAGCGCGGCTTTGGCAAACGAAACATCCTCAGGTACTTCAACAAGATTGCTGGCAGGCATGGTGACGTATTGAGCAAACGCCCCTTCGCGCGGAGGCATCGAGATGATCTGGCGATCCGGGCACAGGTTTTCCCGGCCGGCAAGGCAGGCCGCGCATTGACCGCAGCTTACCAGCGGATTGATCGTGACACGATCACCGGCTCGTATCCCGTCAACAATCACACCGGCCGCTTCGTGCCCCAGGATCAGCGGAGCCGGACGGCGGGCATCATGGCCCAGATAGGCGTGCATGTCCGACCCGCAGATGCCAACCGCCTCGATCCGGATCAAATGCTCGTACGGACCGGCCTCGGCATCCGGCACATCACCGAACACCATCTGTTCCACACCTTGGTAAACCAGTGCCTTCATTTGGCTGTGAACCCTCCATCAACCATAAGAACCTGCCCCGTGACATAGCCGGACGCGTTCGAGCACAAAAACAGGATCGGCCCGTCGATATCCTGCATCCGCCCATTGCGCCCTATGCAGGTTTGAGCGGCGTTGCGTTCCGCGCGCTGGGGGTCGTCAAACACGGCCTGAGTCAGCTCGGTGGGAAAGAACCCCGGACCGATTGCGTTGGCGGTAATGCCAAAGGGCGACCAGGCTTCGGCCATGGCACGGGTCAATTGCGCGATCCCGGCCTTGGTGGCCCCATAGGCAATTCCGCCCGGAAAGGCCCGCGTCGTTTGCAGAGAGGCGAAATTGACGATGCGCCCCCACCCCTTTTTTTTCATTTCGGGCACCATCGCCTGACTCAGGAAAAACGGCGCGCTGAGGTTCAGGGCAAGCGTGGCATCCCAGCCATCAGGTGTCACCTCGTCGGCGGCCTCACGCGTGTTGACCCCGGCCGCGTGCACCAGAATATCCGGTGCGCCGAACTTGGAATTGATCACCTGCACCAGCCCGCCGATTCCGGCACGATCCGCAACATCCGCAACGACGGCTTCTGCGCGTTCGCCGATTTCGGCCTGCATCTGCGCCAACGCGTCGCCGCGCCGTGCCACGCCGACAACGCGCGCGCCGGCTGCGGCAAGCGTTCGCGCCACCTGCCGCCCCAGCCCCGAACTGGCGCCGGTGATACAGGCCACCCGGCCCGTCAGGTCAAACAATGTGCGCGGGTCATCCATCAGCGGTCAGATCGAATTGCTCATCCGGGAAATACTTGGCCAGACGCACATCGGCTGCACGGGCGTGACCTTCCATACCTTCCAGTCGGGAAATCCGCGCGGTGGCTTCGGCGATCGATTTCGATCCTTCACGTGTCGCACGCTGCCAGGTGACGATCTTCATGTATTTGTGAACACTCAAACCACCAGTGTAACTGGCCGCACCTGACGTCGGCAGAACATGGTTCGTTCCGGTTGCCTTGTCCCCGTAGGACACGGTGGTTTCCTCACCCAGGAACAGCGAACCATAGCAGGTCAAGCGATCCAGCCACCAATCCAGATCCTCGGCCTGAACCGTCAGGTGCTCGGGCGCATATTCATCGGAACAGGCGGCCATCTCTTCGCGGTCGGAACAGACAATGACTTCGGCATAGTCGCGCCACGCGGCCGAGGCGTTTTCCCGGTTCAGCTCTGGCAGATCGTCGATCAAAACCGGAACCAGCTCCATGACTTTCTGCGCAAGGTCGCGATCATCCGTAACCAGCCAGACGGGCGAATTGTACCCGTGCTCGGCCTGACTGACCAGATCGGTTGCCACCACGTGGGCGTCCGCGGAACTGTCGGCAAGGATCAGGCTGTCGGTCGGGCCCGCGATCATGTCGATACCAACCTTGCCGTACAGGATGCGTTTGGCCTCGGCCACGAACTGGTTGCCCGGCCCCACAAGGATATTGGCGCGCGGCAAACCGAACAAACCATAGGTCATGGCGGCCACGCCTTGCACACCGCCCATGGCCAGAATGCTGTCGGCTCCGCAGATATGCGCGGCATAGACAATCGCTGGCGCCACGCCCTCGCCCGGACGGGGCGGAGAACAGGCCGTGATATGACGGCACCCGGCGACCTTGGCCGTTGTCACCGTCATGATCGCGCTGGCGATATGGCTGTAGCGCCCACCGGGAACATAGCATCCTGCCGCATCCACCGGGATCGCCTTTTGCCCCGCAACAAAACCGGGAACGATCTCCATCTGTACGTCCGACACGGTGGCCTTCTGCGTCTCGGCAAAGCGACGGACGTTGTCATGGGCAAAGCGGATATCGGCCTTCAGTTTTTCCGGCACCCGTGCGATGGCCGCATCAATCTCGTCCTGCGTCATCAGGACATTTCCTTCGAACTTGTCGAACTTGAGGGCATATTCCAGCGCCTTGTCGTCGCCACCTGCCTCGATGTCGGCAAGGATTGTCTTGACCGTATCATGCACCTCAGAGGCATGCGATTGAGCGGTGAGAGTCGCCTTTTTCAAATATTCACGAGGCATGTTCAGCAGGTCCTATTGGTAGATTTCAGGAAGCAGGGTGGTCGATACAGCAGGCACGTAGGCGATCAGGATCACCACGATAAGCATGGTCAGTACGAAAGGAACGGCCCGGGCGGCAATCTTCAGAATGGACTCACCGGTAATGCCAGATACGACGAACAGGTTCAGTCCCAGCGGCGGCGTGATAAAGCCCACACCCAACGCTGTGATCATCATGATGCAGAATTGAATCTCGTTCATGCCGATATTGTCGGCCAGCGGTTTCAGGATTGGTGCCAGGATTACGATGTTCGGCGTTGTCTCCATCACGCAGCCCGCTGCGATCAGGATGCCGATCATCAGCAAGATCAACAGATAGGGATCATCGGTCAGCGACGTGACCGAGGCCACGAACCCCTGCGGGACCCCCATGATCGCCAGTGCTTCGGCCAAGGGTGCCGAGAATGCGATGATCGGCAGGATAACTCCGTTCACCTTGGCCGAGCTGACCAACATCGATGGAAAGTCTGCCAGCGTCAGTGTGCGCAGGATGAAACCCATGATTATGGTGACGACAACGGCCGTTGCGCCGGCTTCGGTCGGGGTCAGGCGACCTGAGAAGATGCCGTAGAAGATGATCCCCGGCACAATGAACGCGTACCAGCCCGATTTCAGCGCCTTGCCCAGATTGGCCAGCCATTCCCCCATGGTCATCATGCCGCCACCCTCATAGGCATAAAGGCGGTTCATGATGATGTTTGTGATCAGGATCGACACCAGGATGGCCAGACCCGGGATCAAGGCTGCAAGAAACAGGGTCGAGGCGGAAATACCCAGCACGAGGCCGATGATGATATAGGCGATCGAGGGCGGGATCAGGATGCCGGTACAGGCACCAGCCGCAACCAGAGCACAGGCATAGGGGCGCGGATAGCCGCTTTCCACCAGGCGGTTGATAGTCATGCGACCCACCGCAGCCGCCCCGGCGGCATCCGAACCTGAAATCGCGGCAAACATGCCGCAGACCAGAACCGTGGCCGACCCGAACCCGCCCTTGGCAAAGCATGTCAGCGCCTCGGCTACGTCCAGGAATTTGCGCGACAGACCGGTCCGCACCAGAACGTCTCCGGTCAGAATGAACAACGGAACAGCGGTCAGGGCAAATGCGTCGATACCTGTGAACAGGCTTTCTCCGACCAGGCTGAGTGGCAGATCACCGGACATGATCAGCATCACGATCGCCGCTGTGCCAATGGCGGCCCAAACGGGCACGGCCAAGGCGATCAGGCCTACGAACAGGATCACCGGCAGGTAAAAATCCCAGCCCAGTTCAACGGTTTGATTGAGGGAATTCCAAAGCATCCGTGTTCTCCTCAGTCAAACAGCTTGTCGCCTTCGAAGACGGGGGTGCCGTCACGAAGTGATTTCACGTCACGCAGGAAGGATTGGATCAGCCGCCATATCATCAGGGCGAATCCTGCGGGCACCGCCATAAGAAACCAGACTTTCGAGACCCGAAGCCCATCCGTGACCGAGCCGAACTTGGCCGAGACATGAACCGCCTCATACGACCAGTAGAGCGCGATGATCGCCACGCCGAACATCACGAGATCGCCGAAAATATAAAGCACCGCCTTGGGGCGTGGTCCGATGTAATGCATGATCACATCGATCCGGATATGGGCCCGTTCTTTCACCGCAGCCGCGGCACCAATCCACGCGAGGTAGATGAAGGAATACCGAACGATTTCCTCGCCCCAGATCGACGAATAGGCAAAAATCTCGCGCCGCAGCACCTCGATGGCCATAGTGATAACCAGCATCACGTAGAACACCAGCAGCAACCAGCGCTCTGCGTTTCGGTTTATGTTTTGAAGAATGGTCATCTGATCCTCCGGCGCAGGGACAGCCTGACCCGCGCCTGATGTGGCGGGTTGTTGTCGGGCTGACTGAAAGTAAGGTTCGTGGACGCCCGTCAGGCGTCCACGGCTTGGGCCTTAGGCGTCGTGGACGTAATATTTGCCCTGAGTACCGGCGGCTTCGACCAGCTTTTCGAAGTTTTCCATCGATCCAGCCAGTTCCGTCTTGAACGGATCCCAATCGGCGTTCTGATACCCGCCGGCATCCTGCCACTCCGCCAGTTGGTCGTCACTGAGCGAGTGGAACTGCACCCCGGCCTTGTTCAGCTCGGCCATGGCATAGGCGCGGGCCGACGGAACCTTGGACAGGTTCTGATGGCTGGTCATTTCCGACCCCCACATGATGCCTTCCTGCACATCAGCCGGCATCGAGTTGAACCATTCCAGATTACAGGAATACACTTGGCTGTCCGGCACCGCCTGCGTGAAGGTCACATGGCTGAGGATGTCCTTGAAACCGAAGACATAGAGCGCGCCAACCGAAGGATCGAGCGCATCCGCAACGCCCTGCTTGATGGCCGAGGGGGTCTCGCCCCAGGCAACGGGCGTCGGGTTGGCGCCGACCATCCGGTAGTATTGTTGCAGCATCTTGGATCCCGGCACGCGGAACTTGATCCCGCTCATATCACCGGGTGTGAGCACGGCATTGCCGCCCTGACGAACTGCAACGACGCGCGGGTCGATGTTCACATAGAACAAAGCCTTGAACCCTGCCGCTTCGACCTTGGGGTGAACCTCACTTTTCCATGTGTCCGAATTGACGAGGTTGGTGAAACGCTGGTTCGAGCCGCACAGGTACGGCATGTTGATCAGGTCGACTGTCGACGCGAACGGCGCGAAATTCGACAGCGAATGCTGCGCGGCCTGAATGGTGCCGCCCTGCACTTTCTGCACCAGCGCGCCGCCTGCACCAAGCTGACCGCCAGGAGCCAGTTTGACATAGACCTTGCCGTTGGTGGCGTTCTGAATGTTTTCTTTCAGGTCCAGCTGCATGATCGGATAGCTGCGCGACGCGCCAAGCACATAGGCCGTGGCCACGGTCATCACGTGATCTGCGGCCTTTTCACGCTCGCTTTCTTCCTTCGCGGTCTGCGCAGCGGCCTCGGAAGACCACAAAACGCCCCCTGCCCCAGCGACCAATGCGGCCGTAAACGCGCCACTGGCGCTCAGTTTCAGAAAATTGCGGCGCTCGGCCGATGCCAGTTCGGTCTTGTCGGTTTTCATCAATTGCCCTCCCAAGCAAAAGTTCAGCTGCCGTCTTGTGCGTCCCGGTCAGCTTCCTTTTTCAGAATTGCGACCACGAACAGGATCGAAGCCGCGAACAGAACCAACATCTCTCCAACGTCACCAAGAAACGCGCTGCTCGCAAAAGCACCCAAAGCGACATTTGCGAAATAGATCACAAAAACGATGACTGATGCAGCGAGATACATTTCCGGGACTCCCTTCAGAATCGGCTCAAATACCTTTGTAAGCGCTTACATCATAAATGCAAGCGCTTACATAAACGCTTTCATCCTTGGAAAAATGCGACTAACTTAGGCGAACCGGAATTGAGAGTTCGAGAATGTCAAAACATCGGTCCGCACCGACGCTGGATGACGTTGCCAAGGCAGCAGGCGTTTCAACTGCCACCGTGTCACGGTGCCTGAACACCCCGCAACAGGTGGTCGAGTCAACGCGGAAACGTGTTCTGTCTGCCGTAGACACTCTTGGCTACACGCCGAACTTTGCAGCCCGAGTGATGGCTGCACGGCGTTCTTTCACGATAGGCGCGATAATTCCGACGATGGAAAATGCAATCTTTGCAAGGGGGTTGCAGGCGTTCCAAGAAGCGATCCACAAACAGGGCTACACCTTGCTGGTCTCCAGCTCGGCCTATCAACCGGCCGCAGAAGAAGAACAGATCCGAACGCTGGTTGCGCGGGGCGCCGACGGGCTGTTGCTGATCGGGCATGACCGTGACGCGCAAATCTACGACTATCTCGAAAGGCGTAAAGTGCCGGCCCTTGTCGCGTGGTCCTTCCTGCCAGACGAACCAATACCGTCCGTCGGGTTTGACAACAGACGGGCGATGGAGGCTTTGACAAGCAAGATCATCGAATTGGGCCACACGCGGTTGGCAACGATTTCAGGCATCAGCAAGGGCAACGACCGTGCGCGTCTGAGGATCCAGGGGATAAAAGACGCGATGTCCCGACATGGACTGTCGCAAGACGACCTTTCGGTGATCGAAACCTCGTACGAGATTGAAAACGGCGCCGATGCGTTCAAACATCTCATGTCGAGTGACAACCCGCCGACCGCGGTGTTGTGCGGCAACGACGTTCTGGCCGTCGGTGCGGTAAGGCAAGCTCAGCAGATGGGACTGCGGGTGCCCGAAGATGTATCGATCACCGGCTTTGATGATATCGAGCTTGCGCGCATAGTCGCCCCTGCGCTGACAACTGTCCATGTTCCTCATCGTGACATGGGACGCAAGGCTGCTCAGGCGTTGATTCAGATGATCGAATCCAACGCACCGGGCAAATCTGTTGAACTGCCGACGCACATCGTTGGCAGAGAGTCCTTGCTTGGCCTCAACAGCTAGAACCGGCTTTCCAAGCCCGTTGAGCAGATCCGTGGAAACACGTGCCAGTCAGGCCCGTGAAGGTGGTGGCAAAGCCACGCAGCGCCACCTTTTTTGATGAAATAACAGCGCCTTACAGTCCGTTTTTGGAGCGGGTAGCGGGAATCGAACCCGCGCGTTCAGCTTGGGAAGCTGACAGGCTACCATTACATCATACCCGCCTTGTCAGATGAAATAACACCAGAACATCCAGACGTTCAACCCGGATCGCAACCAACCTTTTTCGGGTTCTTACTCGGTTCGGGCTCGCAGGCTGTCGATCAGGGACTGGTCGACTGCCAAGGTCTTGCCTGCCGCTTCCAAAGTACGGCGATCCAGATGCTGGGGGTTCAGATCAACCCCTTCCGAAAACGCCTCGACAATGGCCTTCATGGCCGTGATCCTCGCATATTTCTTGTTGTTGGACGGGATCACGTGCCAAGGGGCAACTTCTGTAGACGTCCGTGCCAGCATTTCATCCACGGCCACCTCTGCGACATCCCATTTTTCGCGGTTTCTGAAATCTTCATAAGTCAGCTTCCAGCGTTTCATCGGGTTGGTCAGCCGCTCAGTAAATCGGCGCATCTGCTCTTCCTGTGAAATGTGGAAGAACAGTTTCACGATTCGAGTCCCGTCATCGACCAGCATTCGTTCGAAATCATTGATTTCCTGATACGCGGCCCGCCAGCGTGTTTCCGGGGTCAGCTTTTCGATCCGCTCAACCAAAACCCGGCCGTACCAGCTGCGGTCGAAGGCGGAGATCGCACCCGAAGGCGGCAGGCGTTCCCAGAAACGCAACAGATAATGCCGGTTGAGATAGTAGTTCCGGGGCGCACCGATCGGCCAGACCTTGAAGCTGCGCGGGTCCAGGGCCTGACTGATCCGGCGAATGGTCCCCCCTTTTCCGGCAGCGTCCCACCCTTCGAAAACCAACACGCCCTTGAGCCCGTGAAACAGATAAGCTTGCTGAATTCTGGCCAATCGTGTCTGCAATTCGATCAGCTGATCGAAGTAGACCTTTTTGTTCAGTTTCCTGGTCAGATCCGCATCCGAGAGTTTTGGGGGGTGATGTTTACTCATGCTGCCACCTGATCAATGCATCCTGGATCAGGGTATTCTGAAACCTTCTGCAAATTCGACATTGATCAGGGTCAAATGCAAAAGGCCGGGCGCTGAGCCCGGCCTTTGCAGTATGTGTCGTTCAGATCAGGCGCGGCGCCGACGGCCACCACCGCGACGTCCACCTACGGGTCCTGCGGCACCCGCTTCGTCCGGTGCTTTGTTGAACCGGATCCACTCACCGCCATGTGGGTCGTTGTTGGTAAGCAGGTTTGCCGCGCGGATGGCTTCCATTTCCTTGCCGGCGCGCGGCTTCGTCGATCCCAGACCGAACATCTGCACGAAGGTTTCATCGTCCATGCCTTCAGGCAGGATGATACCGGCTGCCGCCACGGCCTCTTTTTTCTCGGCGATCTTCTTCTGCGTCACGGGCAACGCCACCGGGTTCATGATGGCCGAGGTCATGCCCGCACCCATCGCCATCGGCAGGAACGCGTTGTTGATGCCGTGACGGTTCGGCAGACCGAACGAGATGTTGGACGCACCGCAGGTGGTGTTCACACCCAGTTCTTCGCGCAGACGACGGACCAGCGCGAACACTTGCTGACCGGCGGTCGCCATCGCACCGATGGGCATGACCAGCGGGTCAACCACGATGTCATGTGCAGGGATGCCGAAATCGGCAGCGCGCTCGACGATCTTCTTGGCGACGTCAAAGCGCACATCGGGGTCTTCCGAAATGCCAGTGTCATCGTTCGAGATAGCCACGACCGGTACGTTGTACTTTTTGACCAGCGGCAGAACCAGTTCCAGACGTTCTTCTTCGCCGGTGACCGAGTTCAGCAGTGGGCGGCCTTCTGCGGCCTCAAGGCCGGCTTCCAGCGCGCCCGGAACCGACGAGTCGATACACAGCGGCACGTCAACCAGACCCTGCACCAGCTCGACGATCTTTCGCATCAGCGGTGGTTCGGTCTCGTTCGGGTTGGGGTTCGAGTTGTAGACAACGCCCGCATTGATATCCAGAACGGTCGCGCCAGCCGCCACCTGAGCCAAGGCGTCCTTTTCAACGGTCGAAAAGTCGCCCGCTTCCAGCTCGGCGGCCAGTTTCTTACGGCCGGTCGGGTTGATCCGCTCACCGATCACGCAGAACGGTTCGTCAAAGCCCAGGACGGCTGTTTTTGTTTTTGATTCTACGACTGTTCGGGTCATGTCCGTTCCTTAGGAGTTTGCAGGCTTTGCCGAAGCGCCGCCGTTATTGATCGCCCAGTTGGCGTTGGTCTTGATCCCGCCCAGCGGGAAGAAGTGCACGTTGGTGATGTTGAAATCCGGGTTGGCCGCCTTGTGGTTGGCCAGTTCGGTCACGACATCGGTCGGCTCGTAGGGCAGCAACAGCTTGGAGACATCCATGGCGCGCTTTTGCAGAACCTTCAGAGACGGCCCAACGCCACACGCGATGGCGAATTTGATCAGGGTTTGCAGCTTGGCCGGACCCGCGATTCCGATATGGATCGGCAGATCGATGCCCGCTTCCTTCAGGCTGTCGGCCCAGGCGATGATCGGCTTGGCGTCAAAGGCGAACTGTGTTGCCAGCGCCATTTCGGCATCCGTGGTCTCGTTGAACTTCTGCTTCCAGCGCAACGCGTCATCGACGTTCTTGGTCGAACCGTCGGGGTCGATGTCCTTGTTGCCTTCGGGGTGGCCCGCCACGTGCAGGCGCTTGAAGCCCGCCTTGTCAAACAGACCGGTTTCGAGCAACTGCATCGAGCTGTCGAACTCGCCGTGCGGGTTGGCGACACCGCCCGCCAGCAACAACGCCTGTTCAACACCCGCTTCGCCCTGATACATGGAAATCCAGTTTTCCAACGTCGCCGCATCCTTGATGATGCGTGCCGGAAAATGCGGCATGACAGGGTAACCTTCCGCCGTAATTCGCTTGGCCGTCTTGACCATGTCTTCGATGGGCGTGCCCTCGATATGGGCGATGTAAACGCGTGTCCCCTCGGGCAGCAGCGCGCGGAAATCGTCGACCTTTTCGGCGGTACGCGGCATGACCTCGATCGAATAGCCTTGCAAAAAGGCTTCGACGGTCGGATTTACTGGGCCACTTTCGACCGCATCACGTTTCTTGAAGTTCAGCAAAGCCATTTCGGCCTCCCATAAAGTCTGGGGCTCATGCCCAACCGTCATTTGCGATCAGCGCTTTGACGCGGTCCTGATCGTATTCCGTTTCCAGACGCACAGCCTCGGCTTCGGCAATCTCGGCAGGATCGCCTTCGACCGCGAAAGGTTCGGCTTTGCGCCATTCGGCCAGATAGGCATCACTGTCCTTGGCGTTCACCTTCATTGCGGCACGGTCGATTGCTTGTTCAAACCGTTCTTCCAACTGCCGCTTTGCGCCACGACGGCCTTTGCCGACGATGACCTGAGCGGGAATGTCGCGCCAATACACGATGGTGACGTCAGGCATTGCTGTGATTCCTCCTAACCCGATGGGCCGGTTCTAAACTTCAATGTAGGCCTGGGTCGGTCGATTTTCGACACACGACGCTTTCCAAACGACGTTTTGCGCCCACTGCCGTGTAGTGGCTTTTACCCAGTTTCCGGGAAAACGCGCATATCAAAATTCTCATTGTCTCTATGAAAGCGCTGCATGAAAAAGAAAAACCCCGGACGGGAAAAACCGTCCGAGGCAAGAATTGATGGGGCAAATGGCCTTAGCCGACCAAACCGCCATCTTCGCGCGTAATGGCGATAATGGCCGAGCGTGGCACCGAGTCCCCGCCTTCAGGCCAATGGCTGTTGCCATCTTCGCCCGGGTGCTGAATGCCGACAAACATCGTACGACGGTCCGGCGACCAGCTGAGACCGGTGACCTCGCATTCGTTGGGGCCAACCAGAAAACGGCGGATTTCGCCGGTGACAGGGTCGCCTGCCAGCATCTGGTTGTTGCCCTGCCCGGCGAAGTCACCTTCGTTGCCATAATTGCCATCGGTCTGGATCCACAGCAAGCCGTTGCTGTCGAACTTCAATCCATCGGGTGAGTTGAACATATTGTCGGCGTTCACGTTCTCGGATCCGGCATAGGCGTCTTGGTGGACAGTGGGATTGCCTGCCAGAACGTACAGATCCCAGCCAAAGCCAGCCGCAGCATGATCGCCGCCATCCGGGCGCCAGCGAACGATCTGACCGTAGTTGTTCTTGTCCCTCGGGTTCGGGCCGTTGGCCGAGGTATCGTCGCCCCCTGCATTCGGCTTCACGCCACGGTTCTTGTTGTTGGTCAAGCAACAGTAAACCTCGGGCGCGTTTGGATTAGCCGCAACCCACTCGGGACGATCCATGGTGGTTGCTCCAACCGCCGAACCAGCCTGACGGGTGTGGATGCAAACCTCGGCCTGCGATGCAAGCCCGGTGGTTTCAGGTGTCAGATCGAGCCACTCACCGGTTCCGTCGTCGTTGAACTTGGCAACCGAAAGTGTGCCTTTCTCCAACAGCGCGTTGGTATCCACACCAGCGGCATAAACCCCTTCCGAGACAAAGCGGTAAAGAAACTCGCCGCGTTCATCATCGCCCATGTAAACGATGACACGACCGTCGTTGTTCACTATGACTTCGGCGTTTTCGTGCTTGAAGCGTCCCAGTGCTGTCAGCTTGCGCGGTGTCGATGCCGGATCGGTCGGATCGATCTCGACGACATAACCGGCACGGTTCGGTTCGTTTGGGTTTTTCGAGACGTCGAAACGGTCGTCGATCTTGGCCCAGCCATAGCCCCAATCGCTGGCCGATACGCCATAACGTTTCAGATCAGCATTGACCTCGTGATTTTCGTCTTCGGCCGAGAAGTAGCCATTGAAGTTTTCTTCACAAGCCAGGTAAGTGCCCCACGGCGTCACGCCATTTCCGCAATTGTTCCATGTTCCCTTGCACGTCGTTCCGGACGGATCGGCGGCCGTTTTCATCAAGTCATGACCGGCGGCCGGACCCGTAATGGACATTTCGGTCTGCGGTGTAACGCGGCGGTTATAGGGGCTGTCCTTCACGATGCCCCACTTGCCATCGGTGCTCGCGATTTCCACGATCGTGACACCATGCGCCATCATGCCCTTTGCGATGTCGTCATCGGATGCTGGCTTGGCGTCCGGATTGTTGCCCCACAGGATGTCACGATTGGTATATTCGTTGTTTACAACCAGCAGAACGTGACCGTCATGTAAGAAAATGTCCTGACCATCGGTATTGTCACCAAAGGCGCGTTCCTGGCTGGCAGCCGTACCACGGGTCGCGTGATCGAACTCTGGCGCGTCCGACCAAAGCGGATCGCCCCAGCGCACCATAACATCCGCCTTGTATCCAGCCGGAACAATGACCTCGTCCGCAGTCGACACGGGAATCGCCTCAAACGCGAAGCGGTTGGAAACCGCGTGAGCCCCTGAAGGAATCAGCGAACCACCAACAGCTGTGAAACTACCCATCGCCAAAACGCCGCCCAGAAAACCGCGTCGGGACAATGCGCGTTCGACAACGCGATCAAATTCACATTCTTCTGGGCGCGGATTTACGACTTCATCGAATTCGTCGAAGGAAAGGATGCGCTCATCTTTCATTGCGGTCTCCGTATCTGGCTGAGAGCTAATAGATAAACCCGAACGTGGGTTCGCCCATGGAGATCGCATCATTTTGTGAACGGCATGTGACACGCGCGTTAATTTCAAAATTGAAATCACTTGCACGTCAGCAATCCCCCGCCTAGGGTCGGGGTAACTCGAAAATCGGAGGGCGTAAAGATGGCGCCCAAGCGTCCCAAAGGTGCGGGCGCGTTCCCGAAAGCGGTCGAAAGCCCCGCGCCGGCAAGACCCGATCCGGATGCTCTTTATGCGGCACTGGATCTGGGGACAAATAGTTGCCGCATGTTGATAGCCCAGCCCAAGGGAAGTGGGTTCCATGTGGTCGACAGTTTCTCCAAATCCGTGCAGTTGGGCGCGGGTCTGGAACGCACCGGACGACTGTCGCGGGCGTCGATGTCGCGTACCGTTCAGGCATTGCGAATCTGTCAGCAAAAGCTGAAACGCAACAAGGTCAAACGGATGCGTCTGATCGCGACCGAGGCGTGCCGCCGCGCCAAGAACTCGCGCGATTTCATCCGGCAGGTGAAGCGCGAAACCGGCCTTACGCTCGAGATCATTCAGCCCGAGGAAGAAGCCCGTCTGGCGGTGATTTCCTGTGCCCCGCTGGTTTCGACCAAGACCGAGCAGTTGCTGGTCGTCGATATCGGAGGCGGCTCGACCGAATTGGTCTGGATCGACATCTCGTCCGTTCCACGGCGCGACCGACCCGCGGCCATCATGCGGCTGCATCACGGGTTTCACACTGTCGACAGCCCTTTTCCAGCGGCCAAGGTGGTTGACTGGATCAGCGTGCCGCTGGGCGTCGCAACGCTGCGGGACCAATTCAATGATGTCGAGGATGACGCGGCCCGTTTTGCGTTGATGAGTTGGTTTTTCGAGGAAAACCTTGCCGATTTTGCCCCCTACAAGGACGAACAGGCGCGCGAAGGGTTTCAGATCGTCGGCACCAGCGGCACGGTCACCACTGTTGCGGCCTCGCACCTGGGCCTCAAGCGCTATGACCGGACCAAAGTGGACGGGCTGCGCATGACCAGCGATCAGATTGACAAAGTCATACGCGGGTATTTAGAACTCGGCCCTCATGGGCGGCGCCGGGACCCTCGCATTGGTGAAGACCGGCAAGCCCTCATCATGTCCGGCTCGGCCATATTGCAGGCATTGCTCCGTTGCTGGCCCACTGACCGCCTTTCGGTGGCGGACCGGGGGCTGCGCGAAGGTCTGCTTTACGCACAGATGAGCGCGGACGGTGTATTGGAAGACGGACCGTTCTGATGGCGAAGACACCAAGTGGAAAAAACAATTCGGGCCGCGGGCAGCGCGACCTGAAGGTCAAGGTCAAGACAGCACGCGGGCGCAAGCTCAGCTCGACCCGCTGGCTCGAGCGGCAACTGAACGATCCCTATGTCAAGCGTGCGCAATCCGAAGGCTATCGGGGGCGCGCAGCTTACAAGATTTTGGAACTGGACGACAAATTCCGCTTTCTCGTGCCCGGGGCGCGGGTTGTGGATCTGGGCTGTGCGCCCGGCGGCTGGTGTCAGGTGGCGGTCAAACGCGTGAACGCGCTGGGCGAAAAGTCAGGCAAACGGATCGGAACCGTGCTGGGCATCGACCTGCAAGAGGTCGAACCAATTGCCGGAGCCGAAATCCACGTACTGGATTTCATGGAAGATGACGCCGATCAGAAGGTCAAAAGCTGGCTGGGCGGCAAGGCAGACGTCGTGATGTCGGATATGGCGGCGGCATCTTCGGGGCACAAGCAGACCGATCACCTGCGCATCATGGCACTGTGCGAAACTGCCGCCTATTTCGCCTTTGACGTTCTGGAAGAAGGCGGCACTTTTGTTGCCAAGGTTCTGGCTGGGGGGGCTGAGGGCGATCTGCAAAAGTTGCTCAAGCAGAAATTCCAGAAAGTCGCCAATGTCAAACCGCCGGCGTCTCGCTCGGACAGTTCGGAAAAATTCGTTGTGGCAACCGGGTTTCGAGGCGGCTCTTAATCATCTAGCCGGATAAGATTTCCGCTCAGACGCTGTTCACGCAAGGACGTGGCAGCCATTCCCTGCAACATCAGCGTATCTCCGTGCGTCACGTATGATGGTTCCCGGTTACGCAGGTCTTCGATCCGCTGGGCTAGTGAAACCGAGCTTGAACCCGGCATCTTCCGCATTGTTGCTTCGTTGGACATGGCTCACCTCGGATCAGCACTTTGTTCTTGGCTGTAACAAGGAATTCTGCCGTCAAAATGAAAGAATTCGGGCACGGATGTGCCGGATCAACGCCCGAACTGTTGCGACAATTGCAGCAGGTTCGGATCATCAGGCAACCTGTCCAGCGCCTCTTGCAGCACTACGCGCGCAGCTTCCGGGCCACGATTGATCTGCGCCAATTGCACCAGCATCGGCCACGCCTCTGCCCTCTGCGGGTCCAGCGTCACGACCTCTCTGAACGCCTGTTCCGCCGCCTGCGCGTTGCGAAGCGTCAAAGCCATGCCCCCCAGAACAAGATGGGTTTCCGGGGCGTCCAACCTGTTCGAAATGACCTGCTGCCATTCCGACATGCCCTGCCCAAGCTTGGCCCGCTGCTCAGCCGTCAAGCCCTGCGGCGGTATGCTCAGGAACTCTTTGGCGGCGGCGATGCGCACGTTTCGCAGAGGATCAGATAACAACGGCTCGAGCCTGCGCACCTGATCTGCCGGGCTGGCCTGACGTTGCAGCGCCGCTGCATTTGCTCGTATCAGCGGGTCAACGTCCTGCAAAAGCGGCGCTGTGTCAGCGGCGATCTGTGGCGACCCAAACGGTTGCAACAGATACGCGGCGGTCGCTCTGACGATGCCCGGCTGCGACGCATCCATTGCGACCGCAAGCAAACCTTCGGGCGTGTCGAGCTGCCCTTCGGCCGCGGCTTTGAAAACTGTCCCATAATGCGGGCGTCGATTTGGCGATCCCGGAAACCAGCCCTCTATCTGGCTTGCGGCCCAGGCCTGATCCTGGTCTTGATGGCAGTCCGTGCAGGCATCAACGCCCAGCCCAAGATCCGGTCGCGGTATGCGAAAACTGTGATCGCGTCGACCGTCGACACCCATGTAGGTCCGCTCGATCATGTGGCAGCTTTTGCACTGGGCGCCTTCGCTGTCTTCCGGGTGATTGTGATGCGCAGGCGTGTCATAGTCCTTTGCGGAAAGGGTCGCGAAATCCGGATTTCCGGCAGGCGAGTGGCACTGTGTGCAAACCCCGTTTCCGTCGGCTTTCAAGTCTGCGCTGTGTGGTTCGTGGCAGTTCATGCATCCGACGCCCTGCGCGTACATCCGGGATTGCAGGAACGAGCCGTAGACGTAGACCTCATCCAGAATTTGCCCGTCGGGATGATAGGAACCGGGGCGCAGCACGGCCAGATTATAAGCATCATGATACGGGGTTCCCGGAGCCGGGTTTCCGTTGCCATGCGCCTCGCGCCGGGAATGACATCCGGCGCATTGCTGTATTTCTTCTTCGGTCCGCCCCTTGCCCCAACTCAACAGAAAGCCGGCATTGGCCAGGCCATCTGAAGAACGCTTTTCCCGGACCCAGTCGATGTGTGCGGACCCCGGCCCATGGCAGGCCTCGCACCCGACCCCAATTTCGACCTGCTGTGACGTGTAGCTTCTGGTTTGAGGGTCGTAGTTCTTCTCAAAACCCGTGGCATGACATTCGGCGCAGCGCGCGTTCCAGTTTTTGTAAGGGCCGGTCCAATGCAACCCGTCATCGGGCGGCAGGTCCTGATCAGGGTACAGGTGATACCAGCGCTTTTGTTCTGTGTCCCAAACAACGTCGAAACTTTGCAACCGTCCCGGTTCGGTCTCGAAAAGGTATTGCTGCAAGGGTTCGATTCCAACGACGGAATGTACGTCATATTCCGTCGTTGCACCGTCTTTTTCCGTTACGCGGGCGGTGAACCTACCCGCCTCATTTTTGAATTGGACGGACATGCCGTCATGATCGAACCGGGTACCGTTGAAATCCGCCACAACAGCGCCGTCAGCGGGGTCTGTCCAGGCCAGCGCATGGTGTGACGCGGCCCAGGCTTCGGCTTCTTGCTGATGACAGTCGGTACACTGGTCTGAACCCACATACTCTGCCGTCTGCGCCTGAACTTCACCAGCAATTGCAAGGCAGGCCAGTATCAGGGCAAATCTCATGCCGTATCTCCTTGGGCGGCTTTTTGCAGATCAATCAATGCACCGTTGTATTCGGCGCCCAAGATCAGGATCGCCGAATAGAGATACAGGAAAATCAATGCCGCCATGGCCCCCGCCAATCCAGCATAGGTAGCGCTGTAGGTGGCGAACTGGCTGATATAAATTGAAAACGCCCACCCACCAGCCGCCCACAAGACCAAAGTCAACAAGACGCCAGGCAAAATCTGCATCAGGCTGTGCCTGCGAGTCGGCAGCACAAGATGCGCCAGAAGAACGGTGCCCGCAGGAACCGCCACGGTGAACGTCCAGCGCAGGCGATCCACGGAAAACCAGTTGGCCACGGCAACTTCCGTGTGTTCAGCCACCAGTTTCGTATAGACCGGCAAAACCACCTCGACCGCTGCAATGATCAGAATGGCCGACCCGCCCAGAATGACCAGCACCAGACAAAGCAGTCGGGTTTTCCAGAAAGGCCAACTGTCTTCGTCGTGGTAGGCCTGGTTCATGGCTGCACGTACGGCAGCCACGCCGTTGGAGGCAAAGTAAATCGCCAGCAGCCCCCCCAAGGTGATGACACCCGAGCCGGATCCGGCCAGAACGGCCCGCAGTTCGGCCACGATCGGATCTGCGACGTCCTTGGGCCACGCTCCGAAAATCAGGTCAATTAACTCATCGGTGACATAGCCTTGAGATAACGCCCCTGCCAGCGCCACGGTGAACAGCACAAAGGGAAACAGCGCCATCATCAGCGACATGGCCACGTGGCTGCTCATGACGAAACCGTTCTTTCTGCTGAACCGGCGGATCGACAGCCAAAGTGCCTGAACAGGTCGGCCAAACAGGGGATTCGCGGCATTGGACATGCTGCAACCCTAACCTGCCGAAATAGAACACAGAACCCGTCGTGGAAATCTATTTGTAGATTGAGGGCCAACAAACGCCTGAACGCATTGCATAAACAAGACCTCGCGTGCAGGATTGGGTCACGCAGGATGGGAAATGGGCACTGCTTGTGCCGGACACAGGATACCGAATGACCCCGGATCAAAAAGACATCACGGTTAGACCCAAGCTTCGATTGTCCGTTGTCCGGGATACATGCATCATCGCGACCCTGATCGTACTGGGTCTCTATGCCGGTGCGAACTTCCTGATCCCGCTGGCCATGGCGCTGCTGGTCAATGTTCTGATCATCGCACTGAGCGATCGCGTCGTAGCCCTGACCCGCGCTCCGGTCTGGCTGGCAAATATTGCCGGTGTGACCGTCGTTCTGGCGGGTTTGTTCATGATCATGTACGTGCTGGGCAGTCAGGCGACGCAGTTTGCACGCTCCATCAGCACCTATGAAAACCAGTTTGACGGTGCGGTCGAGCGTGTAACGGGGCTGGTCGGCAACGACGTGACCACCTTCATTCGTGACAATCTGGTCAGTATCGACATGTCCTATGTCGCACGCGTGTTGCTGGGCAGCGCCACTTCATTGTTGAACCAGTTCTTCCTGATCAGCCTTTATGTCGCCTTTCTGATGGCCGAACGGCTTGCCTTTCGGAAAAAGATCCAACTGGCCGCCGGAAATCCTGTCGCCGCAGCGGAGTTTTCCACCATGCTCGATGCGATTTCGGTCAGCTTGCAGCGCTATGTCGGCGTCAAAACCCTGATCAGCCTGATAACGGCAACCATCAGCTATACGGTTTTCCGCTCGCTTGGTCTGGAATACGCGGAAACCTGGGCCGTATTGACCTTTGCCCTGAATTTCATCCCCTCGATCGGTTCGATCATAGCGGTGTTTTTTCCGGCGATGATCGCGCTTGTTCAATTCGAAACGATCCTTCCCTTCCTGGTGATCGTGCTGGGATGTGGAACGATCCAATTCCTGATCGGCAATTTCCTGGATCCGGCCATGCTTGGCCGATCCCTGAACATGTCGACCTTTCTTGTCATTCTGGCCCTGACCTTCTGGACAACGGTCTGGGGTCTGATCGGCGCGTTTCTGAGCGTTCCTCTGACCGTATGCATCCTGATCGTGTTCAGCCACATCCCGGCCCTTCGACCGGTCGCCATACTGATGTCATTGGATGGCAGGTTGGGCGAGGATAACAGTCAGGCCGCAGCAAGCTAGGTCATGAAGCGCCCCCTGTTCATCGGATCCGATATCTACCGCAACTCGACCTACGGTTCAAAACACCCGCTGGCCATCCCGCGGGTTTCAACCGTCATCGATCTGTGTCGCGAACTGGGTTGGTTGACACCCGAGAACTACCGCGTCAGCCCCTGCGCAAAACCCGGTGTATTGGAAGGGTTTCATACGCCGGACTATATCGCCGCCCTGCAAAAGGCAGAAGCGGATCAGCATGTCACGGACGAAACACGGGATAAATACGGTTTGGGGACTCTGTCGAACCCGGTCTTCGCCGAGATGTACCGCCGGCCGGCAACCGCCGCCGGTGGTTCCATGCTGGCCGCCGAGCTGATCCGGGATGGAGGGATCGTTTTCAACCCTGCGGGCGGCACCCACCATGGCCTTGCGGACCGGGCGAACGGGTTTTGTTATCTGAACGATCCGGTTCTGGCGATACAAACCCTTTTGAACGCCGGCCTGGATCGCGTGGTCTATGTCGACATCGACGCCCATCATTGCGACGGGGTTGAACTTGCGTTTCACGGGTCGGACAAAGTTCGGATGATCTCGGTCCATGAAGCGCGGCGATGGCCATTTACGGGCCAACTTGAGGAAGACGCCGGTGGCGCGGCCTTCAACCTGCCTGTTCCAAGGCATCTGAACGACGACGAATTCACCGCCATTCTGGATCAATTGATCCTGCCAGCGACCGAGGCGTTCAAACCGCAAGCGATTGTCCTGCAATGCGGGGCAGACGCCGTGGCCGAGGACCCGCTTTCGCGTTTGACCCTGTCCAACAACGCGCATTGGCGAACAGTCGCGGCGCTGAAGCCTCTTTCGCCTCGTTTTCTGGTTCTGGGTGGCGGCGGATACAATCCCTGGTCCGTAGGGCGCTTGTGGAGCGGCGTCTGGGCCACCCTGAATGATTTCGAAATTCCTGACACACTTGACGTCGGTGCCCAGAAAATCCTGCGGGATCTGACTTGGAGCAGGGCCGAAGGACAGGCGCCTCACCCTCACTGGCTGGACAGTTTGCGCGACGCGCCAAACACTGGGCCCATACGACAGGAACTGAGGAACGATTTACGCCACCTCACCGCCAGGCATTCACGGTAGATCGGTCCGCCAAAGCCTGTTAGCATTCCGATATTTCGGGATATTCCTGACCGGCTTACCCCCTGTTCCGTTATCAATTCGTTTCTTCCAGCTTGGCACCGATTGGACCACCACCCATGAATGCACTTAATCAGATACTTGATCTCAAAACCCGCATGGGCCAGTCCATCATCGGGCAAACCGAGGTCATCGACCGACTGCTGATCGGCATGCTGGCCAACGGAAACCTTCTGATCGAAGGTCTGCCCGGATTGGCCAAAACACGTGCAGTCAAGGCGATGGCGCGCAATCTGGATGCAGAGTTCAGCCGGATCCAGTTCACGCCTGATCTGCTGCCTTCAGACGTGACGGGAACCGAGGTGTTTCAACAAACTGACGAAGGCGGCACCTTTCGGTTCGAACCCGGTCCGATCTTTGCCAATATCGTCCTCGCTGACGAAATCAACAGGGCACCGGCCAAGGTTCAGGCCGCTTTGCTGGAGGCGATGGAAGAACGCCAGGTCACGGTTTCCGGGACCACCCACAAGATGGAACCGCTGTTCATCGTGATGGCAACCCAGAACCCCATTGAACAAGAAGGCACCTATCCCCTGCCCGAAGCGCAGATGGACCGGTTCCTGATGCATGTTCAGATCACCTATCCGCCGGTCGAGGACGAGGTTGAAGTGATCCGGCTGGTTCGGGGCGAAGAGATCGCCGCCGGGAAACGCGCGTCAAGCGAGCAACCACCGACAATCCCGCAGGACGCCGTTTTTGCAGCGCGTTCGGAAATCGGGCAGATCCATGTTTCGGACGCAATGGATCGCTATATGGCCGATCTGGTTCAGGCGACCCGGACGCCTGCGGCGCTCAGCGAAGAACTGGCCAGCTGGATCGAAATCGGCGCCAGCCCGCGTGCCTCATTGGCATTGGACAAATGCGGTCGGGCGCATGCGTGGATGAACCAGCGTGACTATGTGGACCCTGCGGATATTCGAGCCATTGCACATGACGTGTTCCGTCACCGCATCACGCTGAGCTTCGAGGCGCAGGGTAACGCCAAAACGGCAGATGACGTGATCGCGGAAATCCTGCGTCTCGTCGCGCTGCCCTGACGGTTCGGGTTGGCCGGGTGCAGCGATCCTCAGCATATCCCGATGATCCCCGCATTCACGTCGATGCGGATCACCTGTTGCGTCTGGAACTGCATTCCCGTGCCCTGAGCTTTTTACCACGTCAGCCTGCCCGCTCGATCCTGAATGGCAGACACGCATCACGCCTGCGCGGACGCGGCCTGAATTTCGAGGAATTGCGCAACTACCAACCGGGCGACGACATCCGAACAATTGACTGGAAAGTCACGGCGCGAACCGGTGAGCCCTATGTTAGGGTCTATACCGAGGAACGAGACCGCCCTGCCCTGTTGCTGGTCGATCAGCGCGTTTCGATGTTTTTCGGAACCGAAGTCTACATGAAATCGGTCATCGCAGCCGAAGCTGCCGCAATCACCGCGCATCGCGTTCTTGGTCAGGGCGATCGTGTCGGTGGTCTGGTATTCAACGACACAAGCGTTGCTGAACACAGGCCGCAGCGCCGCGCGGCGGCGCTCATGCGGTTTCTGTCTTCCATCGGGGCTGCCAATTCGGCCTTGCATGCTGCCTTGAACCCGCAACCAACCGTGACTTTGAATGACATGTTGTCGGAAGCCGCGCGTATGCCCCAAACCAACGGGCTGGTTTGCCTGTTTTCCGACTGCGACGGGCTTGACGAAAAATCGGAATCCGTGCTGCGCCGCATTGCGGTCTCAAACGATCTGATCGTGTTCAATATTGCTGACAAGACAGCCAAGGTGCTGGCGCCCGATCTGAAACTCACGGTCTCGGACGGGCGCGACCAGATCGAAATCGACAGCGCCGACCCCAAATTGTCCGGCAAAATTCGCAAATCCATGGAAGACAGGTTGGACCACCTGCACACATGGTCCCGTCGATACGGTTTTCCGGTTGTTCCATTGACGACCGCGGAACCTGCCCTGGATCAGTTGCTGTATCTGTTCGGACATCGCAGGGGGCAGAAATGAGCATCGACACGACAGGGAAATCTCTGGTTGATCTGCTGAATATGCTCGAGCCGGCACCGGAACCCACGCCTGTTTCGATGTTTCCGCAGACATGGGGGTTGCTGGCGCTGGCCGTCATACTGCTTGGTCTTGTCGTACTGGTCAGTGTTCTTTTGGTCCGGCGAAGGCGGGAGAACGCGTATCGCCGCCATGCGCTGGCCGAGCTGGCAGACCCGGATATAGCGTCGGCAAAAGTTGCCGAAATCCTTCGCCGCACCGCGTTGGTCGCATATCCGCGCAGGCAGGTTGCAGGGATTCACGGGGATGACTGGTTGAATTTCCTTTCGCAAACCTCTGATGAAAATCCCTTTTTATCAGAGGCCGGGCAAACACTGATCGACGCGCCGTACAAGGACCTGCCGCCAAACCGCGCCTTGACCCAGCTTGCGCGGCATTGGGTCAAGTCCCACAAACGGTATCGGGGAACGTGATGTTTTCCTTCTCTGCACCCTGGGTGTTTCTGCTTTTGCCGCTGCCGCTGCTGGTTTACGCCATTGCTCCGCCGCGGCGGGAAACAACCGTGTCCATTCGCATTCCGTTTTTTCGCCGCGTGGCCCAGGCGGCGGGCGTCGAGCCGCAATCCGGGTCAATGATCCGAACCCGAGCCCGGCTGCAAACGGCCAGCGCCGCCTTGATCTGGGTGCTTCTGGTTCTGGCGCTGGCGCGTCCGGAACGTCTGGGCGACCCCGTCGTGATGGAAAAATCTGCCCGCGATGTGGTTTTGGCGCTGGATATCTCTGGCTCGATGGATCAGCGCGACTTCCAGACCGGATCCGGTGCCCCGATGCAAAGGTTGGAGGCGGTCAAGGAGGTTCTCAGGCAGTTCATCTCTGAAAGAGATGGTGACAGGATGGCGCTGATCATCTTTGGAACACGCGCGTTCATTCAAGCGCCCTTCACGGAAGATCTGAACAGTTTGAATGGGTTCCTGGACCAAACTCAAGTTGGCATGGCGGGTCCGAACACGGCTTTGGGCGATGCGATCGGGCTTGGCATTCGAACTTTTGAATCCAGCGAGGTTGACCAGCGCATGATGATTGTTCTCAGCGATGGCGCCGATACGTCCAGTCGCATGACACCCGTCAATGCCTCGGCCATTGCTGCGGAAAAGAACGTGGTTGTGTATACGATTGGTGTCGGAGACCCGAATGCCACGGGCGAAGACCGTGTCGATCTTCAGGCACTGAAGGACATAGCCGATCGCACGGGCGGAGAATATTTCTTTGCCGACGATGCAACGGCCCTTGAACAGACCTATGCACGCATTGATTCACTGAACCCCAGAATGGTGGAAACGCAAAGCTATCGCCCCAAGCAAAGCCTTGCCCATATTCCGTTACTCATCGCGTTGATCGTCATTTTGGTCAGCATGACCTGGTTCCATTTTTCACAGCGACACCAGGGGGCCGTCTGACAATGGATCTGGCTGATTTCCATTTTATCCGAGGCTATTACCTGCTGCTTCTCATACCCATCCTTGTGTTGTGGTGGCGGATCAGACCCAGACCGATGGCAGACACCAAACTGCCATCAGGGATCGCCCCGCACCTTGCAGAGGCCTTGCTGCTGGGCAAGGAAGAAAACAGGCGCATCCAGCCCATTGATGTTGCGCTGATCATTGCGGCGCTTGTCACATTGGCGGCCTCGGGTCCGACATGGTCGCGCGCGCCCAACCCGTTGATCGCGGACACGGCCCCGTTGGTGATCGCTCTCAAAGTCACCGACAGTATGGAAAGCTCGGATCTTGCGCCATCGCGGCTGGATCGGGCTCGGTTCAAGATTTCCGACCTGATCACAGAACGTGCCGGCGCACGAACCGCTTTGATCGCCTATGCAGGAACGCCGCACCGGGTTGCGCCTTTGACCGAAGATGCGAACATACTTCGTCCGTTGCTTGAGGGGTTGACGCCTGCGGTGATGCCGAAGGATGGCGATGCGGCAGCCGATGCGCTTGCGTTGGCTCAGTCCATACTGGAAGACAGCGACAGCCCTGGGGCGGTGCTGTTTGTATTGGACGACCTTGATCCATCTCAGGTAACGGGGCTAAGCTTCTCTTCTTCTGATATTTTCTTTCTCACCATGTTGCCGGATGGTGGTCGTATCGCGCAGCTGGACAACATCCCCAACGCCTCAGTGGTCACGTTTTCGGACGACGATCGGGACATCAATCAACTGATGCGCCGCATTCAATCGGCCTATAGTGCTGCGCTGGATGACGATGATCGTCTGGACTGGCAGGACAAGGGCTGGATCCTGGCTTGGCCTGCTGCGGTGTTGTCTCTGCTGTGGTTCCGCAAGGGCTGGGTAATTCGTTGGGCGTTTCTGGCTTTGATTGCGTTGCCTTCATCCGGCGCGCGGGCAGAAGGATGGCGAGACTGGTTTTTCACCCCCGACCAACAAGGCCAGATCGCGTTGAACCAAAAACGATTTGGCGACGCGGCCGAGATGTTCGAAGACCCATATCACAAGGGATATGCCTATCTCAGGGATGGTCAATATGAAAAGGCGTCGTCCGTGTTTTCCACACTGGACACACCGGAAGCTGCGTTTGCCGAAGGTATGGCCCGCATAAAAAACCGCGAGTATCGCCCAGCCATATCGGCGTTCGAGACCGCCTTGGAACGTCGCCCCGACTGGCCCGAAGCCCAGCATAATCTCGACCTGTCCAAGGCCATCCTGGACTATGTCGAAACGACGCGTGAACAGTCTGACACAGGGGAAGAGGCTGGCATCGGCGCAGATGATACGGTGTTTGACAACGATGCAGCACGTGGCAGTGACACCACGGTTCTAGCCCCCAAGGACGGGCCACAGTCACTGTCCGCCGACCAGTGGATTAGTATGATCGACACCGACATGCAGGATTTTCTGAGAAACCGTTTCCTTTTGGAAATTCAGGTGCAAACAGAATGAGATACCTTGCCGTCTTCATCCTGTTGTTGCCGCTATCCGTGTCCGCACAGGAAAACTCAGCCTATCAACCTCGGGTGTCAGTGGACGTCCCGAACGAGGCCGTCATCGTCGGCCAACCCGCCATCGTCCGCATCAAGGTTCTGGTACCGACCTTCATGCCGCAGCCGCCCGTATTCCCATCATTGGAGCAACAAAATGTCCTTGTTCGCCTGCCTGAGAGGGCTTCTGGCCCGATAAGCGAAACGGTAGACGGAGAAACGTGGTCCGGAGTACAGCGCAGTTATCGCCTGTATCCGCTGACATCAGGGCCGGTCGCGTATGATGCGCAAGAGGTTGTCGTGACATTTGCCGATCCGCAGTCCAATGACCCGGTTCAGGTTTCGGTGGCGCTTCCTTCCATACAGCTGAACGCTGAGATCCCCGAGGGCGCTCAAGGTCTTGACCCGCTGATCATCGCAAGTGGTTTCTCTCTTGATCAGAAGCTGGACGGTCCGACCGATATGCAGGCCGGTGATTCCATCACGCGCGAGATAAGCGCGCAAATCTCTGGCACCACGGCCCTGACAATCCCGGCGCTGACGCCGCAGGATCAAAGCCAACTGCTTCGCGCCTATCCCAAGGAACCCCGCTTTTCGGAAACAGAGAACCGGGGCATCCTGTCCGGGCAGCGGGTCGAAGAAACCGTGTACATCGCCCAAGATGGTGGCGAAACACAGTTGTCGGCCGTTTCCATCGACTGGTTCAATCTGGACACCGGTCAGATCGAAACGGCATCACTTCCCTCGACCAAGCTGACACTGGCACCACCCAGGCGACAGCCGCCTGACGCGCAAACCATCATCAAATCAGTTCTTTACCTTGTCATTGTTGTATTCGCATTGTGGACATTGGGAAGATTTCTGCGCCCGCGCTATGCAACCTGGAAAACGGAACGGCGCCGCAGATATCTGGCATCGGAGAAGTATGCCGTCGATGCCTTGCGATCCGCTTTAATATCACGGGATTTGCCTGCGGTTTATCAGGCATTGGATCTTTGGAAATCACGCAGCGCGCATCCCAAGCGTTCTTTGGATCTTGAGAGAAGTCTGATGAAGATCAGTGCGGCGCGGTATTCAGCGACGGCTGGCAACGGCCAGGAAAACTGGGAAGCGACCATGCAACACCTAGACGCACTGAAAAGCGCAACAGAACGAAAGAGCGGGTCTTTGCCCCCGCTCAACCCTTAGACTTCAACTTTGACAGTTGCTGATCAGCTTGCGCCGGTCGATCAACCGCAGCCGGCCATACCCCAATTCCACAAGCCCCAGATCTGCCAGATGATGCAGATGCCGATGCAAGGTAGGCTGAGATACCGCAACCATTTCAGCAAGTTCTTCCTGAGACACAACAATCCATCCGTCCGAACTCAAAGCACCTTCGTCAAGATGCAACAGGCGCAACACAAGGCGCTTTTCAGACCCCGTAACCGCAAGATTGGCCATGATGCGCAGTGCAGTCTTCATGTTTTCATGCGTCAACGCATAGAAATCACGGATGTATTCCGGGTTCTTCTGAACCAGCCTTTCCACCCGCGAGCCGGGAAAATACAAGGTGCGGGTCTTTTGCGTTGCCACGACGCTGACCAGGCGTTTGGCTTCGGCAAACAGCGCAAGATCCCCGATCCAGAATCCTGATCCATCCTGATGCAATACGAATTCCTGTCCATCATCGGCAGGTGCCGTGATCTGAAGCGCGCCTGCGAGCACCGCATGAATACCGTTGGCGCGGTCGCCGTGGCGGTACAGGGTTTCTCCGGAATCGAAGGTTCTTTGAATTGCGCACGTCATAAGATCGCTCTGAAACTTTGAATCGCGCGTGCCAAACCAGTCGGTCTTGGCCAGAATCCGCATATCGTCATCAGAATCAAACATTTGTATCTTTCAAAGTGATCATATGATAAGTTTTCGATACGTTTCATCGCATAAAATAGCTGTGTTCACTGCCCGAACAAGAAATTGTTTTTATTCGGGCAATCAAGAACTTGCTTGCAGCTTCAAGTTATAAGCTAGCGGCTTCAATTAAATTTCAATTTTCCGGGTCATTAAGGCTCGACTGATCAGGAGCACTTCATGTCTTCTCCACGAATGATTGCAGATAATTGGCGTAGAACACTGCGCCGGTTCGCAGTGGCGACCGTAACTGTCGCCCTTGCCGTGCCCGCCTGGGCGCAGGATCAAAAGCCCAATATTCTTGTGATATGGGGCGACGATATCGGTCAATCCAACATCTCGGCCTATACCATGGGTCTGATGGGATATCAGACGCCCAATATCGACAGGGTTGCCAAAGAAGGCATGATCTTTACCGATTATTACGGTGAACAATCCTGTACCGCCGGCCGTTCGTCATACATCATGGGGCAATCCGTGTTCCGCACCGGTCTTTCCAAAGTCGGCCTGCCTGGGGCAGATCTCGGAATGCAGGTTGAAGACCCAACTATCCCGGGGCTTCTTAAAGACCACGGCTATGTGACCGGTCAATTCGGCAAAAACCACCTTGGTGACAAAGACGAACATCTTCCGACAAACCACGGTTTTGATGAGTTTTTTGGCAATCTTTACCACCTGAATGCCGAAGAAGAGCCGGAAAACGAAGACTATCCGGGTGATCGCGTTCTGGCGGATGGGCGTACCTTCCGCGAGGCCTATGGCCCGCGCGGCGTCATCAAATCCAAAGCGGATGGCACGATCGAAGACACCGGACCGTTGACCCGCAAGCGCATGGAAACGGTAGATGACGAAACCGTGGCCGCAGCCATCGACTTCATCAAGCGGGCGCATGAGCAAGGTCAGCCCTTCTATGTCTGGTGGAACGGCACCCGCATGCACTTCCGCACCCACGTCAAAGACGAGATGCGCGCCAAGGCCAATGAGTTGTCGGGGCGGGTCGCTGATGAATACACCGCCGGTATGATCGAACACGACATGCATGTAGGTCAGCTGCTGGATCTGCTGGACGAGCTTGGCATCGCCGACAACACGATCGTCCACTATTCCACTGACAATGGTCCCCACATGAACACCTGGCCGGATGCGGCTGCCACGCCGTTCTGGGGCGAGAAGAATACCAACTGGGAAGGTGGTTGGCGTGTTCCGTCGATGGTACGCTGGCCGGGCAAGATCGAGGCCGGATCAGTCACCAACGAGATCGTGCATCACATGGACTGGCTGCCCACTTACCTCGCCGTGGCCGGCGATCCGGACATCAAGGAAAAGCTGAAGGCTGGCTACAGCTCATCGGGCATGGGTCGCGACTATAAGGTGCACCTTGATGGCTACAATATTCTGCCGCTGCTGACTGGTGAGACTGCGGCAAGCCCCCGGAAAGAAATCTTCTATTTCTCGGATGATGGTGACCTCACGGCGCTGCGCTTCGAAGACTGGAAGCTCATCTTCCTGGAGCAGAAAGCCTGGGCCACGTTGCGTGCCTGGATCGAGCCATGGACCGAACTGCGCATCCCGCTGATCGTCAACCTGCGCCGCGATCCGTATGAACGCGCGTACCGCACGTCCAACACCTATTACGATTGGCTGTTGGACCGGGCCTATTTCCTTGTGCCCGCCCAGCAATACGTTGGCAATTTCCTCAGCACGTTCCAGGAGTTCCCGCCACGTCAGAAAGCAGCCAGCTTCAACCTAGATCAGGTCATGGAGAAGCTTACAACGCCGACCAACAACTAGGCCCGGCGGCCCCACGCTGTAGGCCGCCCTGCGCAGGGCGGCCTTTCTTCAATACAACAGATATCGAGAGCTTCATGAAACACGTTCTTTTGGGTGCCTTTCTGACCTGTGTTCCCGTATCCCTGCTCGCTGATCCGCTGCCCAGTTGGAACGCCACAGCGGCAAAAGAGGCGATCCTTGAATTCGTGTCCAGTGTTACCGACGCGGAAGGACCTGACTATGTGACGCCTTCAGATCGGATCGCGGTATTTGACAATGACGGCACACTCTGGGCCGAACAGCCGGTTTATTTCCAGTTAATCTTTGCCATGGATCGGCTTTCTGAACTGGCTGAACAAGATCCTTCGATCCTGACCACACCCGCTTTGAAAGCCGCTGCCGAAGGTGATCTTGCGACGGTTCTTCAAGGGGGCCACGATGCGTTGATCGAAGTTGTCAACGCGTCACATTCCGGAACGACTGTCGAGGCGTTTCAGGCCCAAGTCGCGGAATGGCTGGCCGAGGCCCGACACCCGGACACCGGATTGCCCTATGACCAGATGACCTATCAGCCCATGGTCGAGCTGTTGCGCTATCTTCGGGACGAAGGGTTCAAGACCTATATTGTCTCGGGCGGCGGCATTCACTTCATGCGGGTCTTCGCGGAACAGGCCTATGGCATTCCGCCGGAACAGGTTCTGGGCACATATGGAAACTCGACATTCGAAGATGTCGATGGCGTTCCGACTGTCATCAAGGCCCCCGGGATTGCCTTCATCGACGACAAGGAAGGCAAACCCATCAACATCGAACGCACGATCGGCAAACGCCCCATTCTGGCCGGAGGAAACTCAGACGGCGATTTCGCCATGCTGGATTGGACAACCTCGGGTAGCGGACCACGGCTGGGTGTTCTGATCCACCATACGGATGCCGAACGTGAATGGGCCTATGATCGGGAAAGTCCGATTGGGCGGTTGGTTGACGGTCTGGATCAGGGGCCGGACAAAGGCTGGATCATCGTCGATATGGCGAAAGACTGGTCGCGGGTCTACACTGGAGGAAACTGAACGACCCGAAAGACTTAACGCCCATGTGGACATTGCTTGTATCCATCTTCGTTTTTGCGTTGTACGCAACTGCAGTTGTGTTTTCGGTGCGCGCGGCACAAACCGCGCGCACACCGCAAGGAGCCGTTGGCTGGGTGGTCTTTTTGGTATCGGCGCCAATCTTTGCGGTTCCGATGTACCTGTTTCTGGGGCATCACAGGTTTCGCGGCTACCGCATCTCGCGCCAACAAAGCGAACGGGTCGTCGAAGGCATCAAGACCTTTGCTGACTACTCCAGACCTGACCCATCCACGATGTCGGTCAATCCACGACCATTCGAATTTCTGGCTCATCTTCCGGTATCCAGTGGCAATGGCGCTCAGCTTCTGATCGATGGCCAGGCAACGTTTGACGCCATTTTTCAGGCGATAGACGAGGCCAGGAACTACATCCTGATCCAATTCTATATCGTCAGAGACGATGCGTTGGGCCGACAGCTTCAGACCAAGCTGATCGAGGCTGCGAAACGCGGGGTGCATGTCCGTTTCATGACCGATGCCGTCGGCAGCTATGGATTGGCAAACACCTATCTGGACACAATGCGCGACGCCGGAATTGACGTGGCCGACCCGCGCGAACAACGCGGGCCGAATTTCAGGTTTCAGCTGAATTACCGGAACCATCGCAAAACCGTCATCATCGACGGTGAAACAGGCTTTATCGGCGGTCACAACGTGGGTGTTGAATATCTGGGCGAAGACCCGCATTTCGGCCATTGGCGCGACACACATATCAAGATGACCGGCCACATCGTCCGGCAATTGCAGCTCATCTTCACCGAAGACTGGCACTGGGCCCGCGATGAAGACCTGATTGACGACCTCGACTGGGCAGGCAGCGAGGCCGAGCAAGACATGAATGCCCTGTTGGTGGCCACCGGACCCGGAGACGAAACCGAAACCGGCGCCATGATGTTCTTTTCGGCCATCGCTGAGGCGAAAGAAAGATTGTGGATTGCCTCGCCCTATTTTGTGCCCGACATCGACGTCATGACCGCATTGCAACATGCAGCGATGCGCGGTGTGGACGTGCGCATCCTTGTCCCGGATATGATTGATCATCGGCTGCCGTGGCTGGCTGCTTTTGCCTATTTCGACGAAATCCGAGATTGCGGCGTACGCGTGTTCCGATACACGGACGGTTTCATGCACCAGAAGGTTTTCGTGGTAGACGA
The DNA here is from genome assembly GCF_009363615.1 of Ruegeria sp. THAF33. Taxonomy (NCBI): domain Bacteria; kingdom Pseudomonadati; phylum Pseudomonadota; class Alphaproteobacteria; order Rhodobacterales; family Roseobacteraceae; genus Ruegeria; species Ruegeria sp. THAF33. The sequence continues at coordinate 1,585,134 of NZ_CP045384.1, forward strand.
CACGCTGGCTGCGGTCGGCACGACCAATCTGGACAACCGGTCCTTCCGGCTGAACTTCGAGGCGATGGCCCTGTTTTTCGATGCCCGCGCAGCCCTGGCTGTTGATCACATGCTGCGCGCGGATTTCGAGGCAAGCTATGAATTGACGCGCAGTCTGGCCCAGCAACCCGCGCATATCCGGTTTGGCGCCCCATTGGCGCGGTTGTTTGCGCCTATCCTCTAGGTAAAGAACTTCTCTTGAAAGACGCGCGTCATCATCGCCACCAGATAAGCGGTCGACAGACCAAAGGCCAGAAGACCAGCAACCGCGGCAAAAGACCCAAAGATGCGCAACCCTTCGCCCAAAACGATATCGCCATATCCCAGGGTCGTGAACGTCACCAATGAGAAATAGATGGCCGAGTTCCAATCCGGCAGAACCTCAAGCAACACCCAGACGATGGCCCAAATCCAGACCTGAATAGTGTGCGTCGCGACAATAAAGGCCAAAGATACCGCGATTGGTGTTGCCGTTCCAAAGAACACCCCCTTGGCCGACCATTTTTCATCCCACTTGATGATCGTGACGGTACACCAGGTCAACAAAAGAATCTCGACCAAGAAGCAGAGCGCCAGAAATGTACTGCCCCAAACGATCTGATGCAGCAACGTCATGTTTTTCATCCCGATTTACGACAGTGTACCGTCCGAGCAGAATGACCCGTTGAGGTGCAGGGCACAACCCCGGCGATCGTGAAGAACGCCTGCGGCGAATGGAACCGAGTGCGGGTCCGCACTGGACAGTTTGGAATTCCGTCGCACATCCTTGGAAGAAAAAAGGCCAGATCATGCTGTTGACCATCGACCGTGTTCAGAAAACCTATCCCGGCGGGCGCCCGGTTCTGCGCGACGTGTCGCTGACGTTGGATGAAGGGCGGACACTGGCCCTGACCGGCGAAAGCGGCAGTGGCAAAAGCACTCTGCTGAACCTTGCCGCGGCGCTTGATTGTTTCGACAGCGGTGAAATCATCTTGAACCGAACGCCTCTGTCCCATCTGGACGATGCCGGGCGGGCTGAATTGCGGCGCAGTCAGCTTTCGTTGGTGTTTCAGCAGTTCAATCTGATCCCTTCGCTGACCGTTGCGCAGAACCTTTCCTTTCACGCCCGCCTTGCCGGCTCCGAGGATGCCGATTGGACCGCGCATCTGACCGAACGCTTGGGCCTGTCCGATCTTTTGGACCGATATCCCGAAAACCTGTCCGGCGGGCAACAGCAGCGGGTCGCGATTGGTCGTGCCATGGCTGCGCGTCCGAAACTGCTGCTGGCGGATGAGCCCACGGGCAATCTGGATGAAACCGCCAGCGCAAGGGTTCTGGATCTGATGTTGGCCTTGGTGGCTGATACCGGCGCAGCGCTTCTGTTGGTCACGCATTCCCAACAGATTGCGGCCCGCCTGGATCGAACCGTCCAGCTCTGCGGTGGTCGTATCCAATGACACGCGCCGTCATTCAGGCTTTGACGTCACACTGGCGGGTGCACTGGTTGCAACTGGCGACGCTTTTGACCGGCATCGCATTGGCCACCGGTCTCTGGTCCGCGGTTCAGGCCATCAATGCCGAAGCGCGCGCCAGCTATGCCCGGGCCAACGCGCAGCTTGCCCTTGGGCAGTTCGACGAGCTGCGCGATCCTTCCGGTCTGATCCCGGTTTCTCGTTACGTCGATCTGCGTCGTGCTGGTTGGCAGGTGGCGGCCGTCCTGGAGGGCCCCTATCGAATCCAGGGCCGCACATTGCGCCTGATGGGTGTGGACATGGTCGCCTACCCGGCCCTGCCAGCCGTCACCGAAGCCGGCCAAAGCGCCGCGCCGACTGAGCCGGCGGACATGCTGACCGCTCCGGGGCGACTTCTGGTCGCGGCAGAGCTGGAGCCGCTGTTGCGCGACCAGAACAACCTTCCGCCGGTTTCGTTCACCACGGCGCTGCCACCAGACGTAATTCTGACGGATATCGGCACAGCCGAAGCCCTGCTGAACCAAACCGGTTTCATCTCGCGCCTCATTGTGTTGCCAGATCAGCCGCGTGATCGGCCACCTTTGGCCGAAGTCGCGCCCGAACTGGAGCGCGCCAGCCCATCCTCGCAAGTCGATACTGCTCGGCTGACTGACAGTTTTCACCTGAACCTGTCGGCTTTTGGCCTGTTGTCCTTTGCCGTTGGCCTGTTCATCGTGAACGGCACCGTCGGGCTGGCTTTTGCCCAACGCCGAGGCATGATCCGCACCCTGCGTGCACTGGGCGTTTCGATGCGGCGGCTGGTCTTCCTGATCCTGACCGAACTGACGGGGCTGGCCCTGATCGGTGGAACCTTGGGTCTGCTTCTTGGGTTCTTTCTGGCCGGAGCGTTGTTGCCCGATGTCGCAGCAACCCTTCGCGGCCTGTATGGTGCGCCCGTGACCGGACAGCTGACACTGCACCCCCATTGGGTGTTTGCCGGGATGGCGATGGCTGTCTGCGGCACCTTGTTTGCCAGTGGCCATGCGCTGTGGCGATTGTCTCGTATGCCCCTTCTGGCGGGGCCCGGTGTGCAAGCCTGGCAGGGCAATGCCGGCACACGTCTTGTGACAGGTTTGCTCGGCTTGTCCCTGATCGTCGGCGGTGTCATCGCCTATCTCGGCATCGGTGGTCTGGTTGCCGGTTTCGTGCTGTTGGCCGGATTGCTGACGGGTGCCGCGCTTTTGTTGCCGGCGCTTCTGACCTTTGCGCTTTCCGTCTTTGGCAACAGGTCCCGTGGCGCCATCGCGCAGTGGGTCTGGGCCGACATGCGCGCCCAATTGCCCGGGCTGTCGCTTGCCCTGATGGCCCTGTTGCTTGCGCTCGCGGCAAATATCGGTGTGGGCACAATGGTTTCAAGTTTCCGGCTGACCTTTGTCGGCTGGCTCGACCAGCGTCTGACCTCAGAGCTGTATCTGACCGTCCGTGACGAAGAACAGGGACGCGAGATCACGGATTGGCTGCGGCCACAGGTCGACGCCATCCTTCCAATTCGCAACATGGAACTGTCGCACGAAACCGGCCCCCTGTTTCTATACGGGGTCATTGACGATCCGGTCTATCGGCAGCACTGGCCCTTGATATCGGCAAACTCGACCGTATGGGACGACGTCATGGCCGGAGACGCGGTTCTGATCAACGAACAACTGGCACGGCGCGCGAACCTCTGGCCCGGAGATACGCTGACACTGTCCCCAGATCACACGCTGACCATCGCCGGGGTTTATTCGGATTATGGAAACCCAACCGGGCAAGCCATTGTGTCGATGAGCCAACTTGACCGGATCGCACCAGGTGCTGAAACGCGACGGTTTGGCATCCGTTTGAACCCCGAACAGGCGACTGAAATGGCGCAAGCCTTGCGCGAGCGGTTTGCCCTGCCGCGTCAGGCCGTGGTCCAGCAGGCCGCCATGAAGGCGCAATCATTGGCAATCTTCGAAAAGACCTTTGTCGTGACCTCGGCGCTCAATGTTCTGACCCTCGGCGTGGCGGGATTTGCCATACTCACCAGCCTGCTGACCCTGTGGACCCAGCGCTTGCCTCAGATTGCTCCGGTATGGGCGCTGGGACTGAACCGGGCGCAACTGGCGCGGCTGGAGCTTTTGCGCAGCGTGCTGCTCGCGGCTCTGACCGCGTGTCTGGCGTTGCCGCTTGGTCTGATCCTCGCCTGGGTTCTGTTGGCAGTGATCAATGTGCAGGCCTTTGGCTGGCGGTTGCCGATGTTCGTATTTCCCTGGGATTGGTTGTGGCTGTTCCTGCTGACCCTGCTGGCCGCCCTGGTTGCAGCGGCCCTGCCCGCGCTGCGCATGTTGCATCTGCCCCCTGCCGATTTGCTGAAGGTGTTCGCCAATGAACGTTAATGCCCTTTGGGCCGCTCTCGTGTTTTTGTGCCCATCGCCTCTTTGGGCGCAGGGCTATGCAGGTCTTGGAGGGTCGGCGGAAGGTTTCGAGGTTCCGCAGGCGGGGATTGAATTCGACTTTCCCAAAGACCACGGACCTCATCCCGCCTATCGGATCGAATGGTGGTATCTGACGGCCAACCTCAAAGGCGAGGACGGGCGTGATTATGGCATCCAATGGACCCTTTTCCGGTCGGCCCTGAAACCGTTTGAAACAGATGGATGGCACAGCCCGCAGATCTGGATGGGCCATGCGGCTGTCACCACGCCTGACACCCACTATTTTGCCGAACGCCTGTCGCGGGGGGGGATTGGGCAGGCAGGTGTTGCGGTGCAACCGTTCGAGGCCTGGATCGACGAATGGCGCATGGCCGGACCGGATATGGATACCCTGACCCTGACGGCAAACGGGGCTGATTTTGGGTACGATCTTGCGCTGAGCGCACAAGGCCCGTTGGTGTTTCATGGCCAAGCGGGCTATTCTGTCAAATCCGCCGACGGGCAAGCCAGCTATTACTATTCGCAACCCTTCTATTCAGTCGAAGGCGTACTGCACCTGCCGGATGGCGATATGCGCGTCACCGGTCAGGGCTGGCTGGACCGGGAATGGTCTTCGCAACCCCTGGCCGAGGATCAAACCGGCTGGGATTGGTTTTCGCTCAGCTTCGAGGGCGGGGACAAGCTGATGGCCTTTCGCCTGCGCGGTGGTCGCGGCGATTTCACTTCGGCCACATGGATCAATTCAGACGGCAGCACCGATGCCATCCCCGACGGATCCGTCAGGCTTGAGCCGCTTGCGACCGATCAGGTGGCAGGGCGCGACGTCCTGACGCAATGGCGCGTCGTGCTTGCGGACCGAGGCATCGACGTCAAGGTATCCGCCCTGACGCCGGACGCCTGGATGGGGACACGTTTTGAATATTGGGAAGGTCCGGTCACGGTCACCGGCAGCCACGAGGGCGTTGGGTATCTCGAGATGACGGGGTACTGACCTGGCTGCGGGAGCCCGAACGGCGGCAGGCGACCGTCGGGGCTTGGGCACCTCTGTGCACGGCATCTGCTTTTCGCGTCAGCGCACCACGTAAACCGAGACGTTGGAATGTCGCACCACGCGTGCCGCATTCGGGCCCAGCAGGTAATCCTTGAAATCCGGCTTGTGGGCTCCGATTACGATCAAATCAGAGCCGGCATTTTCGGCCGTCTTCAAAATCTCCTGATAAGCTGTTCCTGTCGCAACCACATGGCGGATGGTTTCGTTGCGCTCGGCCCCCAGGGCCGATACGCAAAGCGCCGTCAGTTTGGCCTGCGCTTCCTCCAACGCCTTGTCGTGAAAATCGGATTCGAAAAACCCCGACACCCAGCTTTCCCCGAAATCGGGGAGCACTGTCACCACGTCAAGTTGCGCCCCTTCCATATCCGCCAGTGCGGCTGCTTTTTGCAGCACCGGTGCATCAATCTCGCCATTGCTGATATCAACGGCACACAGAACGGAACGTGTCATACGAGCACCTCTTGTCTGGCGGCCCGGCCGCGTTGCAGGAAAGCGATCAGACCCAGAAGGATCAGCGCCGGGATATAGACCAATTGCTTCGGAGGCTGGCTGGACGGCAGGCTGACCGAGCTCAGACGCACGGCCTCGTCACCGTAATAGTCAAAGTTGGCCAGATCTTCGGCAACCGGTGATCCAAACATCGGCTCGTCAAGTTTGACAAGGCCATCCTCTTCCAGCAACAGCAGCCCCATGGCATCGACGCGCGCTTCACCGCCCTCTTCGGATCCGACTGGCACCACAATCGTGGTGTCCACCATCTTGCCGGTATCAAAATCCGGCCCGCTGATCACCATGCGAACCTCGGTTCCCGGTGGTGTCTGGCCAATGGTTTCGACAAACGCCGCAGGCTCGACCGAAGTGTATGGAGGCGCGATGCGATCCATGAAGAAATCCGGCCTGAACAGGGCGAAGGCCACGGCGATCAGCGCGATACTTTCGTAGATGCGGCTGTGGGTCAGGAAATACCCCATGGTGCCTGCCGTAAAGACAAGGATCGCTATCGTCGCAAAAATCGCCACTATGATCCCTTCGACCCATGTCACATCGATCAGCAGAAGATCGGTGTTGAAAATGAACACGAAGGGCAGCGCCACGGTACGCAGGCTGTAGAAGAACGCCGTGAAACCGGTTTTGATCGCATCACCGCCCGACACAGCCGCAGCAGCAAAACTGGCCAGCCCGACCGGAGGTGTCACGTCGGCCATGATCCCGAAATAGAACACGAACAGGTGGACAGCGATCAAAGGAACGATCAGCCCGCTTTGTGCGCCCAACTCAACAACCACCCCGGCCATCAACGAGCTGACAACGATATAGTTCGCGGTTGTTGGCAGACCCATGCCCAGGATCAGGCTGAGCAGCCCGACCATGACCAGCATCAGGATCAGATTGCCGCCCGACAGGAACTCGACCAGATCGGCCATCACCTGACCAACACCCGTCAACGTGACGGTTCCCACGATCACGCCCGCGGTCGCCGTGGCAAGCGCGATGCCGATCATGTTGCGTGCCCCGTCGATCAGACCTTGCCACAGGTCGGCAACACCGTCGATGAAAGTGTTGTACAGGTTGCTCTGCCCCCGGAACATCGCTTTCAGCGGCTTCTGCGTCAGCAGGATGACAAACAGCAGCGATGTGGCCCAGAAGGCGGAAAGGCCCGGTGATTTTTGTTCGATCATCAGGAAATAGACCAGAACGATGATCGGCAGCAGGTAATGCAGGCCAGCTTTGTAGATATCGGCGATGACCGGAAGCGTAACCTCTTTTGCGTTAGGGTCGTCGGGTTCCAGATCCGGAACCTGTGCCGCCAGATAGAGCAGTGCGACATAAACCGCGCAGATAATCAGGCTGAGCACGATCCCAGCGGCCGACGGCACCCAGCTTGTCACGGCATCCACCGGGAATTGTGAGCCATAGCAAAGACCTGCAAACACTAGGAAGAAGCCCAGCATCCCCACCACGGTCCGCGCCAGATGCACATCGCGGTCGCCCAGCGTGGGCATGTTCCGCTTCACGGCCTCGAGGTGCACGATGTAAACCAGTGCGATGTAGGAAATCGCAGCCGGCAGGAAGGCATGGGTGATCACCTCGACATATGAGATGCCCACATATTCCACCATCAGGAATGCAGCGGCCCCCATCACCGGCGGCATGATCTGCCCGTTGACCGAACTGGCAACCTCGACCGAGCCCGCTTGTTCACTGCTGAACCCGACGCGCTTCATCAGCGGGATGGTGAAAGTACCGGTGGTGACAACATTGGCAATCGACGAGCCCGAGATCAGGCCGGTCGCAGCCGAGCCCACAACCGCCGCCTTGGCCGGACCACCGCGCAGGTGGCCCAGGGCCCCAAAGGCCATCTTGATAAAGTAGTTCCCTGCCCCGGCTTTATCCAGCAATGCGCCAAACAGAACGAACAGGAAAACGAATTTCGTAGAAACACCCAGAGCGATACCAAACACGCCCTCGGACGTGATCCACATGTGGCTCATCGCCTTTTTCAGGCTCGCGCCCTTCCAGCGGATAACTTCGGGCACCCATTCCGAGGCACCGAAGAAGACATAGGCCAAAAATATGGTCGCGATAATTGCCATGGCCGGGCCAAGCGCGCGGCGCGCGGCCTCGAACAACAGCACCAGGCCAAGCAACGCAACCCATTTGTCGGTGTCGTCGGCCAAACCGCCCGCATTGACGATCTTGTCATAGAAGAAATAGCCATACAGCGCGACGAACGCGCCCACCAGTCCCATGATCCAATCCTGAACCGGAATATAGTTCCGGGGGCTGGATTTGAGCGCCGGATAAGCGGCAAAGGCCAGAAACAAAGCAAAAGCCAGATGGAATTGCCGTGCATTGTTCACAACGCTTCCGGGCAAGACATAATTCGCCAGGGGCGAGGCCAGAACAACTTGAAATATCGACCAGATCGCGGCCACGACCGCAAGGAAAACGCCCACGTTCCCGACCGGATTGCGCCCTCCTGCGTCAGAAGATGCAACCAGATCCTGAAGCTCTTCTTCGGAAAGCGGACGATTGGATTGAGTGTCGGAATTCATCAAATGTCTCCCCGTCGCGGCCATTGTTCGGCCTTCTGAAATCCCGTTTCACACGGGTTTTGTGCAGGGCGCCCTTGGGCACCCTGCGTCAGGTCTGGTTTACTGAATCCAGCCTTTTTCTTTGTAGTACTTCTCGGCACCCGGATGCAGCGGAGCCGACAGGCCATCCGCAATCATCTCTTCTGGCTTCAGGTTCGCAAACGCCGGGTGCAGCTTTTTGAAGTCATCGAAGTTTTCAAAGACCGAGCTGACGACCGCGTAAACCGCATCTTCCGATACATCGGCCGAGGTCACGAAGGTCGCGCCCACACCAAAGGTCGAGGTGTCTTCGTCAGATCCACGGTACATGCCACCGGGAATGGTTGCCTTGCGGTAGAACGAGTTTTCGTTGACCAGCTTGTCCACGGCCTCACCGCTGACGTTCACCAGAACCGAGTCACACGCGGTGGTGGCTTCCTGAATCGAACCCGAGGGGTGGCCAACGGTGTACACCATCGCGTCGATCTGGTTGTCGCACAAGGCTGCCGACTGTTCAGCCGCTTTCAGCTCGGTCGCCAGTTCGAAATCATCTGTGGTCCAGCCCATTTCGCCCAGCAGGACTTCCATGGTGCCGCGCTGACCGGAACCGGGGTTGCCGATGTTGACGCGCTTGCCCTTCAGGTCTTCAAAGTTGGTGATGCCGGAATCGGCGCGGGCCACAACGGTGAAGGGTTCGGGGTGCACCGAGAACACGGCGCGCAGGCCTTCGAACGGGCCGGCTTCTTCGAATTTCGAGGTGCCGTTATAGGCGTGGTACTGCCAGTCGGACTGGGCCACACCAAACTCCAGCTCGCCTTCGCGGATGGTGTTGATGTTGTAGACTGAACCACCGGTCGATTCGACCGAGCAGCGCACGCCGTGCTCTTTCCGGCCTTTGTTGACCAGACGACAGATCGCGCCGCCGGTCGGATAGTAAACGCCGGTTACACCGCCGGTACCGATCGTAATGAACTCTTCGGCATATGCCGCCGGAGCCAGAAGGGCTGCGGTGACGAAGGCGCCGACGCTCAGTTTGCTGCTGTTTTTCATCTGTTAACTCCCACTTTTTTTGTCTGGCAGTTGGAAATCAAGTTTGATCACCTGCTCAGGGAAGCGTGCCGATAATACAAACCGGCCCGCATCGCAACGGCTACAAATCTTTGAATTTCCCAATTTCTCCCAACCCTTTCGAGGTTTCATTCAGATACCCACAATGTCAAGGCCGGCACCGGTCTGACCTGCGCCAATTCGCATATATGAGCATAAATCCCGAACTTTCCCCATCAGTTCACAGCGAGCCGTCTGGGTTCATGCAGTCACTCCAAATCCAAAACTCGGTTTCAGTGTCAGCAAAATGAACTGCCACTAGACGCCGCGAAACAGCACGAACCGCCACTCAAATGAGAAGCGCGTATTCGGATCGAAAAAACAACTGGGGGGTTTCTTGACCGAATCCACAAATTTTGAAAAAATATTATGTTAATATTTATTGCCTTTTATCGACATTTTTGGGAGGGGGAAATGAGGTTCTTTGTTGCGGTACTGTCACTGTTGGGCGGCTTATTAATCGCTAATCCAAGTTCTGCCATCACGATTAGTCCAAGTCAGGCCTTGGCAATAAATGCCAGCGCTGGTTCCGGGTTCGGCGGAATAAATCCCTTCTTTTCTACCAGCACCGATGTGCAAGCAAATCAGCTAAGGTTAGATGTTTATTCCGGACACAATTTAACAGGCTCACTGATTGGAACGACCATCCTTCCATTCGGGTTTTCTGCGACGGGTGGGGGTGGCGCATTTATCTATGCGCCCGATGCAGATGGTGACGTAACAGTAGTTGCGAGCGCGCAATTCGGAACTATCGACCTATCGTTCAACAACAATTTTCAGACTCTTGCTTGCACGGGTTCGCAAGCAAGCACCTGTTCGCCTGTGTTTAATTTCGGCAATCCCTCTGCGGTTCAATATACTGTTGCAAATCCCCTAGCCCCAGTCCCACTTCCGCCTGCCGGATTCTTACTTCTGGTTGCACTTGGGTCGTTAGGACTAATTGCTCAAAGAATGGCTCATGGACGCCGTGACTACGAGCCCGTCTAAGGAACGATTTTAGTCAGGAAAAATGTCCCCTTTTGGCATTCCTAAATTCAGCAAGGAAAAGACGCTTTCCCGAAGGCGGTCTGGGGTGCACAAGAGTTTGCACCCACGTCCCCTGCTGTGAGGGACGTCCAGCACTTATAACCCGCCATGACCAAAAATCGTTGTCCCACCGTCATACAACAGGTTTTTCTTACACTTACCCGTTTACGCTAACGTACTAGCCATACGGCGGTTCAGGGATTCTTGCGCTTTAGGCAGGTGCCAACAGGATAGTTGGACTTGAGGCATCATTTGAATTCGGCTGCGCAGCCGCACTTGCATTCGGGCAAATGTTTCACCGAAAGCAGCGATACAACGCCGCAGCATTTGGTTGATTGTTTTGCACCTAGACCACTTCCCAGCGGGAAATACCGGCGAAGCTCTGCAACCGGCAGACCACTTTGTTGTGGTGAGAAACCGCGCTGCGCGCGGAATCGCCAACGGCACAAAATCAGCTGGCGTCAACGAAATCTCGGGCGAATAGATTCGGGGATGACGAAGAGCAGTTCCGAAAAGCAACTAATTATCAATGCCATGCCAAAAAATGTGGTGCCCAAGGAGAGACTCGAACTCTCACGCCCGTGAAGGCGGGGGATTTTGAATCCCCTGCGTCTACCATTCCGCCACTTGGGCCACGAACACTGGATTAGCGCCCATCCGAGCGAAGGTCCAGAGGCAAAAACCATCCAATATTCCATTTGTTTCGCCCTCGACTGTTGACGGTCCGTCAGGCGCATGGTTTGGCTGGGCTTCAGACCGAAAACGGGATTTGAGTGCTTTATGTTACGATCGCTTTATGACTGGACCATTCGTCTGGCCGAACACCCTCACGCGCTGTGGGCGCTGGCCATCGTGGCTTTCATCGAAAGTTCGTTCTTCCCGATTCCGCCAGATGTGTTGATGATTCCGATGATTCTGGCCCGCCCGTCCCGGGCGTGGCTGATCGCAACCGTGGCACTGGTGGCTTCGGTTCTGGGGGGCATGCTGGGCTATGCGATTGGTGCGTTTTTCTATGAAAGCATCGGGCAGCCCATTCTGGAATCCATGGGGAAAGCCCATGCCATGGAAGAGTTCAATACCCGTTTCAACGACTTCGGATTCTGGGCCGTTCTGGCCGCTGGTGTGACCCCCTTCCCTTACAAGGTCATCACCATTATGTCCGGCTGGACCGGCATGCCGCTTGGAACCTTCATTGCCACCTCGATTCTGGCTCGCGCCTTGAGGTTCTTCCTGGTGGCAGGCCTGCTCTGGGGATTCGGTGAGCCGATCCGCGACTTCATCGAAAAGCGCCTGGGGCTAATGTTCACTTTGTTCATCATCCTCCTGTTTGGCGGATTCCTGGTGGTGAAATACTTATGACGAGACGTTCGCAACTTGTCGCGGTGGCAAGTCTAGGATCACTGGCGCTTCTTATGGCCGCTTTTGGCTTTCAGCATCTCGGCGGGCTTGCGCCATGCAAGATGTGCATCTGGCAGCGCTATCCACATGCAGTGGCAATCGCGATCGGCGCCGTGGCTCTGGCTTTACCGAGGCTGACCTTTCTTCCTTTGCTGGGCGCAGCGGCGGCCGCGACGACATCGGCGGTGGGTGCATTTCACGCCGGCGTTGAACAAGGCTGGTGGGAAGGCCCAAGCAGCTGCACATCCGGCAGCATCAGCGGTCTGTCCGCAGACGATCTGTTCGATCAAATCATGTCCGCGCCTTTGGTGCGGTGCGATGATATCCCCTGGGAGATGTTTGGCATCTCGATGGCTGGCTGGAACGCTATTGCTTCTGCTGTGCTGGTCCTGATCTGGCTGGCCGCGTGGAAAACCCGCGCGGCTTAAAACTCGTCCAGCTCTGCATCCCAGTACAGGAAATCGATCCAGCTTTCATGCAGGTGGTTCGGTGGGAATTTCCGTCCGATATTGCGCAACGCTTCGGCATCGGGCTGACGAGGCGGCTTGCGCAAGGTCATCCGAGCCTGGCGCAGCGATTTCGACCCTTTGCGCAGATTGCACGGGCTGCACGCCGCCACCACGTTCTGCCAACTGGTCACACCACCGGCGGCCCGTGGCACCACATGGTCAAAGGTCAGGTTGTCCCGGCTGCCGCAGTACTGGCAGCGGAATTCATCCCGCAAAAATAAATTAAAGCGCGTGAAGGCCACGCGCTTTCTGGGTTTTACATAGTCTTTCAAAACAACGACCGAGGGTATTCGTATCTCGGTGCTCGGGCTGCGGACGACCTCGTCATATTCAGCCACGATATCGACCCGATCCAGCCAGGCCGCCTTGATCGCTTCTTGCCAGGGCCACAGTGACAGCGGGTAATAGGACAAGGGGCGATAATCGGCGTTCAAAACCAGGGCCGGGTGTTGTTTGAGCGCACCCGGCTCCCTTACAAATTCGGTCCTGAAGTCTCCGTCCATCACAGAATCGCTCCTCGCTCTCAGCTGCCCGCTTGTGACACCAGAGCGGGGAGCACCCGCCCCGGTCTTTTTATAACTATATATCGTGTTAAAACTCTGACAAGCCCTGATTTTCCACAATATGTCGCAGACGGGGTAACGCGAATCCGTAACAGGCACATGACAGTTATCCACAGCTTGCACCGGGGGTAATCTTCAGGCTATGCGCAGATCATGTCCTGGTTCATTCGCTTCAACAAACCTTATGATGTTCTGCCGCAGTTCACCGACCGCGCCAATTCGGACAGCCCGCGCAGCACGCTGTCCGATTTCATCGATCTGCCGGGCGTCTATCCGGCGGGCAGGCTGGACCGTGACAGTGAAGGTTTGATGCTGCTGACGGATCATGGAAAGCTGCAATCCCAGATCTCTGACCCAAAGCACAAGATGGCCAAAACCTATTGGGTTCAGGTTGAGGGCACCCCCGACGAGGCTGCCCTGAAAACGCTTCGCAACGGGGTCGAATTGAAGGACGGTCTGACCCGTCCTGCCAAAGCCCGCCGGATCGACGAGCCCGAAATGCTCTGGCCGCGCACCCCGCCGATCCGTGAACGCAAGACGGTACCGGACAGCTGGCTTGAACTGACCATACGTGAGGGCAAAAACCGACAGGTGCGTCGGATGACTGCTGCCGTGGGCCTGCCGACGCTGCGCCTGATCCGGTACCGCATCGGAGACTGGACCCTGAATGATCTTGAGCCCGGGCAGTGGGACAGTCTGCCAATGCCGACACTGAACGCGGCCCCCCAACGCAAGCGCGACCGTCGCGCACGCCGGTGACAGACCCTGCCCCGATCTGCTAAACTGGGGGAATGAAGAAAACGCCTGACATCCCTGCCCCTTCGGCCATTCTGGAAGCGGCGCTCTATGTTGATGATCTGGACGCGGCAGAACAGTTTTACGGCGAAGTTCTTGGGCTCGAACGCATACAACGTGTCGCCGACCGCCATCTTTTCTATCGCATCGGCGGATCGGTCCTGCTGGTTTTCAATCCCGATCAGACCGAACAACCGCCGCTCGACCCCGGCATGCCGGTTCCGCCCCACGGCGCGCGCGGCCCCGGACATGTGTGTCTTGTGCTGTCACGAGATGAAATCGCAGTGATGCGCAAACACCTTCTGGACTGGAATATTCCGGTAGATGCCGAGTTTGACTGGCCCGGCGGCGTACGGTCCCTGTATGTGCGCGACCCGGCCGGAAACTCGGTCGAGTTCGCCGAAGGCCACTTGTGGGCTTGATCCGGTGCGGAACGCATGGGCGCTCCGCTGATCAAGTTCCAAAGACTAAAGGCTCAGCTTGTCGCGCATGAAGGCCAGCGCAACGCTCAGCCCATCCGGGGCGATACCGTGCCCGGTGCCTTTCATGACATGGGCATAGACCTCTTTGAAACCCGCAGCCTGCAAGGCTTCGGCCGCTTCCGGTAGGGACTGTGGGGGAACGACGTCATCAGCGTCGCCATGCACCAGCAAGACAGGCATCCGGCTGACGGTTTCATCCACCAGCAGATCGGGTTCCAGCAAACGGCCTGAAAAGGCTACGATCCCGGCCACGGGGTCTTCCCGTCGCGGCGCAACGTGCAGGCTCATCATGGTGCCCTGGCTGAAGCCAAACAGCACAACCTGTTCGGGCAGAACATCTTCGTCCACCATCAGCGCGTCCAAAAAGGCGTTGAAGTCCTCGACAGCCATCTCCATGCCCCGGCGGGCTTCTTCTTCGGAAGATCCATCGATCCACGGAATCGGAAACCACTGATACCCGTTGGGCATTCCGGGGATCTGCTCGGGGGCGTCGGGGGCCACGAACAACGTGTCAGGCAGGTGTTCACCCAGCGGATCGGCCAATCCCAGCAGATCGGCACCGTTTGCGCCATAGCCATGCACGAACACCACGACCGAGCGCGTGTCGCCCGAAACAGGCTCTTTCCGGAGCGCATTCAAAACCCGTGTCATCTGATCCCTTCTCTTTGTTTTGCAACCCGGTAATAGGCCCACAGCACCCGTGCCGCAACCGAACGCCAAGGCGACCAGGCCTCGGCCATTTTGCGCAGCTCCTTGTCCGTTGGACGTTCAGGCAAGTCATAGAGGATGCGCGCCGCCTCTTGCAGGGCCAGATCACCGGGCGCGATGACATCTGCGCGACCCAGTGAGAACATGGCATAGATTTCGGCTGTCCAGACACCGATACCCGGAACTTGCGTCAATATGGCGACGACATCTGCGTCAGTTGCATCGCGCAGTGCCTTGTAGTCGATACGTGCCTCGGCCAGTGCCCGCGCATATCGGATCTTCTGTCGGCTCAGCCCAACTGCCCGCAGATCATCATCCGTTGCCCACAGGATCTTGCGCGGGCCGGTCAACCTTGCATCCTGAAGCCGTTTCCAGATCGCATTGGCCGAAGCCACACTGACTTGCTGACTGACAATTGCACTCAATAATTGCGCAAACCCATCGGGGCGGCGGCGCAGCGGCAAGGGGCCGGTCTGACCCATCGCATACGCCATGCGCGGACAGGTTTTGGCCAGCCACTCGGCCCCTTCGGCCACACAGTCCGATGTTTCGATGATGCGGCCCGCGGGCATGCGGCCTCCCTGCTCTTTTGTTTCGGGCAGGTTAGGCGCATGTGACGCAGATGCAACCCGCTTGTGCCGCAAACACTTAGCCGATAACCATTCGCCCATGACGATGATTTCAACCCTTCCGGACGACCGGCAGGCCAAACGCAATGTGGCCGTACTGGTGGCTGCCCAAGCCATTCTGGGCGCGCAGATGCCGATGATGTTCATCGTCGGCGGGCTTGCAGGTCAGTCGCTGGCCTCGAACCCCTGCCTAGCGACGCTGCCGATATCCCTGATCGTTCTGGGATCGATGCTGGCAGCCACGCCGATCTCGGCCATCATGCAAAAATGGGGCCGTCGCGTGGGGTTCCTTGTCGGGGCAACGGCCGGTGCACTGGGCGGATTGATCGGAGCTTATGGCCTGTTCCTTGGTTCATTCCCCATCTTTCTTGTCGGCAGCCTGCTGACCGGCATCTATATGAGCGCACACGGGTTCTATCGCTTTGCAGCAGCAGACACCGCGTCAGACGATTACCGCCCAAAGGCGATTTCATACGTGATGGCCGGCGGGCTGGCAGCCGCCATCATCGGGCCTCAGATCGTGAAGCTTACGTCTGAAGCATACGTCATCCCTTTTCTGGGAACATATATGGCCGTAATCGGCATCAACGTTCTGGGCTCGGCGCTGTTCTTCTTTCTCGACATTCCGACACCTGCGAAACCTGCGGCCGATGAACCCAAGGGGCGATCACGGATCGAGTTGCTGAAAACACCCCGCATCGCCGTCGCGATCATCTGTGCCATGGTGTCTTATGCGTTGATGAATCTAGTCATGACCTCGACGCCGCTTGCCGTTGTCGGATGTGGATTTTCTGCCAATGACGCGGCGGATATCGTGACAAGTCACGTGCTGGCAATGTATGTCCCCAGCTTCTTCACCGGGCACCTGATCGCCCGGTTTGGCGTTGAAAAGATCGTCGCTCTGGGCTTGGCCATACTTGCCGCATCAGGGGTGGTTGCGCTGCAAGGCGTTGAATTGGGGAACTTTTTTGTCGCCCTTGTTCTTCTGGGCATTGGTTGGAATTTCGGCTTCATCGGCGCGACCACGATGCTGGCCGCGTCGCATGAACCGCAAGAGCGCGGGCGGATGCAGGGCCTCAATGACCTGTTGGTGTTTGGCGGTGTGACATTGGCATCTCTGGCCTCGGGCGGGTTGATGAACTGCTCGGGCGGATCCGCGATCGAGGGGTGGAACGCCGTCAACCTGGCCATGATCCCCTTGCTGACACTGGCAGGTGGCGCATTGCTGTGGCTGGTTCTGCGCCCGGCCGATCCCGAAAGGGTCTGATCACCAGCGCCCGCTGCCGACGGTCCACATCAGCGACAGTCGCTGACGCATTTCGCCTGGTTCAAGCGTTCCGGCCGCCACCCGCTCGGGTTGGGCGATGGCCTGCTTCAGCACTCGTTCCGCCAACCAACCTGCATACAGCGCGGGGCGCGCCTCTGGTGCGATGTCGCCCCGGTTTGATCGCGCCTTGCGCAATCGGTCCAAAGCGGATTGGGCCAGTTTCTGAACGCCGCCCGTCGTACCATCAAGCAAAGGTATGCGCCCCCGCTTTTCCAGTTCGGGAATGGCGCGGAACCAATTTGCCACACCGACCCCGTACCCGAAATCGCGCAACACGCTTTCATCCGCCACAGCCAGCGCCTGTGCAGAGGCGACGAAAAGAGATCCGGAACTGTGGTTGATATAGGCGTCAAAGTGCTCCTGATCCTCGAACGGATCCCGGTATATATCCCAACGTCTTACGGCAACAAATTCATCCAGTACGCCTGCCAGATGCGGAGACAGGACCCGCGACAGAGGCGTCACCACCTCGTGCCGCCGAACAGCGGCCCCTTCTGCAATCTCCTGCAACGCGTCGCGCCACCATTGCAGCCGCATTTCGGCAATCATGGCCTCTTGCGTCACCCATGGCGCGCGGGCGACTTCGACATTCAACGCATAGATCGGAAACAAAACCACGCGAGCCGCGACCGGAGCAGCCATCGTCGCGCGGAACCGGTCAGGATCCGCTCGCTGAACCAGCGCGGCGCAGGCTTTGACATCATCGTCGAAGGTCACACTCACTCGGCTGCTGCCTTTTGCGGATCGCAATCACGGACCAGTTTCCACTGGATCGCATCCAGCAGCGCCTCAAAGGACGCATCAACTATGTTCGCACTGACACCCACCGTCGACCAGCGCCGCCCCTGGCCGTCTTCGCTGTCGATGATGACGCGGGTCACCGCTTCGGTCCCGCCCTGGGTGATACGGACCTTGAAATCGACAAGTCGCATATCTGACAAAACCTGCGAATACTGGCCCAAATCCTTCGCCAGAGCCTTGGCCAGCGCGTTCACAGGCCCCCTGTCGTTTCCGGAGTCGTCCATGGACTCGCTAACCGACAATTTCTTTTCACCGTCCACTTTGACCACGACGACAGCTTCGGACAGGCTGACCATCTTGTTGTATTTGTTCTTCCGACGCTCAACAGTGACCTTGTAGCGCTTGACCTCGAAGAACTCAGGCAATTGCCCCATTTCATCCCGCGCCAACAGTTCGAAGCTGGCCTGCGCGGTGTCGTAGGAATACCCAACCGCTTCACGATCCTTGATCCGCTCTAGGATGCGGCCCAATGCGGGATCACCGGCTTTGACGCTCAGCCCCGCCTCGGTCAGGCGTTTGCGCAGGTTCGACTGACCTGCCTGGTTCGACATCGGAATGATACGTTCATTGCCTATGCTCGCCGGGTCCACATGTTCGTAAGTCGATGGGTCCTTCAGGATCGCGCTGGCGTGCAACCCCGCCTTATGCGCAAAAGCCGACGCGCCCACATACGCCGCCTGCTTGCTGGGAACCCGGTTCAAAACATCGTCCAACATGCGGCTGATGCGGGTCAGCCCGGCCAGCGCATCAAGGCTGACGCCGGTTTCGAACTGCGAGGCGTAGGGTTCTTTCAGCAGTAATGTCGGGATCAGCGCCGTCAGGTTTGCGTTTCCGCAGCGTTCCCCCAGACCATTCAGCGTTCCCTGAATTTGCCGTGCACCTGCTTCGACCGCCGCCAGAGAACAGGCCACCGCGTTCTCGGTATCGTTATGGGTGTGAATACCCAACCGTTCACCCGGCAGACCGGCCGAGATCACTTCGGACACGATCCGTCCGACCTCGGACGGCAACGCGCCACCATTGGTATCACACAGCACAACCCATCGCGCGCCCGCTTCCAGCGCGGCCCGGCAAACTTGTGTCGCGTATTCCGGGTTGTCCTTGTACCCGTCAAAGAAGTGTTCGGCATCGAACAGCGCCTCGCGCCCTTGCGCCACGATATGCGCGACCGAAGCACGAACGTTTTCCGTGTTCTCTTCAAGCGAAATGCCAAGCGCATGGGTCACGTGATAATCATGCGACTTGCCAACCAGACAAACGGCCTGCGTTCCCGCATTCATCACCGCAGCCAGCACATCGTCATTCTCGGCCGAGCGCCCCGCCCGCTTGGTCATGCCAAAGGCCGTCAACCGGGCCGAAGTCTTTGGCGCCGCCTCGAAAAACGCGCTATCGGTCGGGTTCGCTCCGGGCCAGCCGCCTTCGATGTAATCCACCCCCAATGCGTCCAGCGCCTGTGCGATCTGCACTTTTTCAGCGGTCGAAAACTGCACGCCTTGGGTTTGCTGCCCGTCACGCAGGGTCGTGTCATAAAGATAGAGGCGTTCTCTGGTCATCAGACCTCCTCCAGCTTGGCGGCATCAAAACCGGCGCCCGGCACCAGTTCAACACCTTCCTTGCTCATTCGAACCTCAAGCCCTGCCGCAATATACGCCGCCTTGAGGCGGTCGACCTCCGAGAAATCTTTGTTTTCCATTGCAGATACGCGCGCCTTTGCCAAGCGATCTGCATGGGCACTCAGGTCTATGGACGCCGTGTCCGCCCAGCCCCCCATCTGGGGCAGCAGCAAACCCAGCATTTGTGCGCTTGCCAGCAATCCCGCAGCGTTTCCATCTGACGCCAGACGGTAAAGCTCGGCCATGGCACCTGCTGTGTTCAGATCGTCACTCAGCGCTGCGATCACTTCAGGTGCCGCGCTGGCAGCGGGTTCTATGCCCGATGTCAGCGCCCGCCATTTGCGCAGCGTCGCCTCCGCCTCACGGGCTTTCTTCTCGGTCCAGTCCATCGGCTTGCGATAATGCGTCTGCAAAAAGACAAAGCGGATCACTTCGCCCGGAACGCCCTGTTCCAACAGATCATGCACGGTAAAGAAATTGCCCAGCGATTTGGACATCTTCTTGCCTTCGACCTGCAACATCTCGTTATGCAGCCAGACCCGCGCGAATTCACCCTGCGGGTGCGCGCATTTGCTCTGGGCGATCTCGTTCTCGTGGTGCGGGAACATCAGATCGTTGCCGCCACCATGGATATCAAAACTCTCGCCCAGCAACTCATAGCTCATGGCCGAGCACTCGATGTGCCAGCCCGGACGTCCCCGCCCCCATGGGCTGTCCCAGCCCGGCAGTTCATCGGTCGAGGGTTTCCACAGAACGAAATCCATCGGGTTCTTCTTGTAGGGTGCCACCTCGACCCGCGCGCCGGCGATCATGTCATCCACCGAGCGCCCCGACAGCTTGCCGTAGCTTTCTTTCCAGCTATCCACCGCGAACAGAACATGGCCTTCGGCGGCATAGGCATGACCCTTGGCGATCAGGTCTTCGATCATCGCGATCATCTGCGCGATGAACTGGGTCGCGCGCGGCATCTCGTTCGGCTCCAACGTGCCCAAAGCGCCCATATCATGCAGGTACCAGCCGATGGTCTCATCAGATCGTTCCTGCACCAATTGCTCCAGCGTGCCTTCCGCGCCCGCCTGTTTGCGGGCCAGCGCCGTGGCGTTGATCTTGTCGTCCACGTCGGTGAAATTGCGCACATAGGTCACGTGCTCTGCGCCATAGACATGGCGCAACAGACGATAAAGAACGTCGAACACGACCACCGGGCGGGCATTGCCCAGATGGGCGCGGTCATAGACAGTCGGACCACAGACATACATCCGCACGTTGTCAGGGTCGATCGGTACGAAATCTTCCTTCGTCCGCGTCCGCGTGTTGTGCAGCTTGATCGTCGTCATCGGTCGGGCTCCTAGAAAACAGCAAAGGCTTGCGCGTTGGCGCGGGCTTAGCAACTTGTCTCAGGGATGAAAACGAAAGAAACCGGCCCGCTTGATAAATCAGCAGGTAATGCAGCAGATAATGATGCAGGTCACCGGGTTCATGCCCCTCGGTTAGCACGGGAACCCCGCCAAGCCAAGCGTTGAGTTTGATCACCCGGTCCGGCAGAGTGCCCGTCATGGATCGAGACGTCATCAATTCCATCTGCAAGGAATTTCCCGGTGCAGAACTGTCAGACCCATGGGGCGGCGGTCATGACGCGTGGAAAGTTGGCGGCAAGATGTTTGCCTGTATCGGAATTGTAAATGACGGTGTTTCCGTCAAAACACCCGATGCGGAGACGGCTCAGATGCTGATTGATGCCGGTGTCGCGGTGAAAGCCCCTTATTTTCACCGCAGCTGGGTCCGCCTGCCGTTTGATGCCGAGACCGAGGAGCTACGCCATCGTTTGACGGTTTCCTATGACCTCGTACGCGCATCGCTGACAAAAAAGCTTCAGGCAACGCTGGCGCCGCGAAGCTGATTGACAAACGGCCACTGCTCTGCCCCATTCAGCGCAAAGCAACCAGGGGCGATTTCATGAGATTGTCTGAACGCATCACGCAGATCACCGGCGGCGGCAGCGATGGCTGGGACGTGTTCTATCGCGCGCGCCGGATGTTGAGTGAAGGACAAGCCGTAACCGAACTGACGATCGGTGAACATGACACCCGAACCGACCCTTCGATTCTTCGGGCGATGGAACTGTCGGCCCGCAACGGTCATACAGGTTACGCGATGGTGCCCGGCACGGACCTGCTGCGCGACACGGTCGCCGCACGGGTTCAGACCCGCACTGGCGTTCCGACCTCTCGGAACAACGTCCTGATCACCCCCGGCGGGCAAGCCGCCCTGTTCGCCGCACATATGGCTGTTTGCGATCCCGGTGATGTCGGATTGTACCTCGACCCGTACTACGCCACCTATCCCGGCACGATTCGGGGTGTTGGCGCCGTGGCCCGTGCGGTTCAAACCCCGGCCGATGACGCTTTCCAACCCCAGGCCGAGCGGATCGATGCCGCTGCTGAAGGCGCGGTTTCGCTGTTGATCAACACGCCGAACAATCCGACCGGCGTGGTCTATTCCCGTCAATCGCTCGAGGCGGTCGCTGACGTGTGCAGGCGGCGCGATCTCTGGCTGATCTCGGATGAGGTATACGACACGCAGGTCTGGGACGGTGAACATCTTTCTCCGCGTGCACTGCCCGGCATGGCAGAGCGAACGCTTGTGGTTGGATCCATGTCCAAGTCCCACGCCATGACCGGGTCGCGATGTGGATGGGTCGTCGGCCCACAGGAGGTCATCGCCCATCTGATCAATCTGGCGACCCACACCACCTACGGCGTTCCCGGGTTCGTACAGGACGCGTCGAGTTTTGCGCTGACCGCGGGTGTAGAACTTGAAGAAAAAATCGCCGCTCCGTTCCGCCGCCGCCGTGCCTTGGCCATGGATATTCTGGCCTCGCAAAACATCGTCGGCCTCGTCCCTGCGCAGGGCGCCATGTATCTGATGCTGGATATCCGCGCGACCGGGATGTCGGGGGACGCGTTTGCCAACGCGCTGCTGGACGCACACAAAATTGCCGTCATGCCCGGCGAAAGCTTCGGCAAGGCCGCTGCCGGGCACATACGGGTGGCCATGACCGTGGCCGATGAACGCTTTGCGGTTGCGCTGAAAACGCTGTGCGAATTCGCGTCGCATCTTGCGAGGAAGCACGCAGCTGAATAAGCCTGTTGTCAGAAACGAAACGTTGTACGCAGGTTGAAGACGTTGGAATCCAGACCACCGGTGGATCGGGTGACATCATCGAAGTCTTGCCGCAGCGCCTCACCGCTGATGACAAAATTCTCGCCAATCGGATAAGCGATGCCGATCCCGTAAACAGCGGCGGTATCGCTGTCGACGGATGTTTCGGCCCGTGCCGCACCAACGACGACATACCCCAGCGCGCTGCCGAAATCGTACCCGCCACGCAGTTTCAATCGGGTCATGCTGTCCAGACTGCCCTGAGACTGGCTGAGATTCAGGGAAAGGCGGTTGTATTCAAGTTCACCGCCCAGAACGAAAGCCCCGAAATCCTGATCATAGCCTACATGCGCACCAAAGGCGGTGTCGTCCCCGCTTGATCCACCCGGTCCATCCGCATCCGCGTACCCAAAGCTGAGCCCAACGTAACCGCCTGTCCAATCCTCTGCCAAAACCTGGCCGGCGCTGGCCGTCAGAGCCACGACAATCAGGACAGAAAAAAGTTCAAAAGTCTGTTTCAACGCGATTTCACTCGGGCTTCAGATCATGTGTTAACTTATAATTCAACTGGGATCGCTTTTGTCAGAGTTCAATTCCTTGCACGCAAAGCTCAAGAGTAAGTGAATGCAGTATAACAGATTTCTGTCCTCGGGGGAGAAAATCTGCCTTAGAATTCCGTCAGAGGTTTGTTGGGCAGATATTTGCTGAAGTAAATTCCGTTGAGGTCGCAAACAGAACAGATTGCGTCGCCGTGTTTTGGAATTGTTGCGCCAAACGTATAGAGGCGGAATGACTGACCACGACTGGAAAATCAGCCTGATCAGCCGCACCATTGGTGCGGACCGGGGGCGTGCAGCGAGAGGGCGGCCGTAAGCGGCCACTTGCCAGTTCCCCAAACATCTCTCACAGATCGGAAAAAGAAATGAACGACCAATCCCGCAACACATCGCGCAGCGGCGGTCGCGCTGCGCGTCGCGCTGCCCGTGCAACCGCATTGCCTGAACATCTGCGCCCCGTGCGCCCCGGTATGGAAGGCGGTGTCCTGAATGTCCTGACCCAGGCACAGATCGAACTTATCCACGAGGCCGCCCTGATCGCATTGGAAACCATTGGTCTGGCGGACGCGCCGCAAAGCGGGATCGACTATCTGGTTGGTGCAGGCTGCATTTTGGGCGACGATGGCCGCATCCGCTTTCCCCGTGCGCTTGTCGAAGACACGATCGCAAAGGCGAACCGCAATGTCACTTTGTACAGCCGTGACGGAAAAACCGATCTGGACCTGACAGGTACAAAAGTACATTACGGCACGGCTGGTGCAGCCGTTTCCATGGTCGACGTGCATGGTCGCGAGTATCGCGATTCAACCGTTCAGGATTTGCACGATGCCGCACGTATCTGCCAACAGCTTGACAATATTCATTTTGTTCAGCGCCCCATGGTCTGTCGCGACATCGCGGACAACCTGGAAATGGACCTGAACACGATCTACGCCAGCTGTTCAGGAACATTCAAACACGTCGGCACATCCTTCACGGAACCCAGCCATGTCGCCCCAGCGATGGAGATGATCTACATGATCGCGGGCGGCGAAGACAAATATCGCGAGCGACCATTCGTGTCGAACTCGAACTGCTTCGTCGTCCCGCCGATGAAATTCGCCACTGAAAGCTGCGAAGTGATGGAGGAATGCATCAAGGCCGGAATGCCGGTTCTGTTGCTGTCAGCCGGAATGGCCGGCGCCACCGCGCCATCAACCATCGCCGGAGCAATCACCCAGGCCACGGCGGAATGCCTTGCGGGATTGGTTTATGTAAACGCCGTAAGTCCCGGCGCGCCCGCAGTTTTTGGCACCTGGCCCTTTGGTCTTGATCTGCGGACCGGCGCAATGTCCATCGGTTCCGGTGAACAAGCCCTGCTGACGGCAGGCTGCGCCCAGATGCACCGCTTCTACGATTTGCCGGGGGGCGCGGCGGCCGGTGCATCAGATTCGAAGCTGCCCGACATGCAGGCCGGGTGGGAACAGATGTGCTCGAACGTGATGGCGGGGCTGTCCGGTCTGAACATGGTTTATGAAGCCGCTGGCATGCACGCCTCGCTGCTGGGGTTCTGCTTTGAAAGTCTCATCCTCAGCGACGACCTGATCGGTCAGGCTCAGCGTTGCGTGCGCGGGATCGAAGTGACCGATGAAACCCTGGCACTGGATCAGATCGCATCCGTGTGCATGGGCGGCCCCGGTCATTATCTGGGCACCGATGCGACCCTCAGCCGGATGCAGGCCGACTATGTCTATCCGACCTTTGGTGACCGCTCGTCCCCAAAGGAATGGGTGGAGCTTGGCAAGCCGGATCTGGTTGAAAAGGCAGTGGCCCGAAAGAATGAGATCCTGTCCACCCCGTCGGCGGCCCGGTTCGACCCGGTTCTGGATGCCGAAATTCGGGAAAAATTCAACATTCACTTGTCGTTATAGCATCTGAAGAAAGCGGCCCGATGCGTGTCGGGCCGCCCTTTCTTGTTTACCCGTTGCTGGGTGGAAGCAAACCTGCCTCTTGCGCAACGGCCACTTCATCAGCATCCAGCGCCCCGTCGCCATTTGCGTCCATCGCCGAAAATGTATCGGCGTCAACGTCGGGCAATACGGCCTGAATTTCTTCGATGGTCAGAACGCCATCGCCATTGGCGTCGGTTGAGGACTGCGCCGAGAGCACTCCCGGCAAGGTCAGTGCAGCAATGGAAATCCCAATCAAGTACTGCGGTTTCATTTTCGTGCCTCCTGGATAAGTTGATTTTGTCTTCGTCCGGACAGGCCCCAGAAACACCGGAACAGCCGCAGGCGTCACCCGTTTTGCGTGATTTCCGGGAAGTCGCGCCAATCTTTGCGTGTTTGCCCGAGTCGGCATTGCGACACACCGCCGGGCAAAACCTTGCCAGACCCGTTTCGGCAGAACTTGCCCGACAGGTATGGCCCGATCCGGCAAGACCGCGCTTATCCGGGCAATCAGGCGCAAAAAAGAAAGGGGGCCGAAGCCCCCTGTCAGTTTCGCCATCCAGGCTCATTTCGTTGACCGCCCGGTGTTTTTTTGCCTGCGGCCTGGACGTCGCATGGAACGAGCGCACCCGTTCCGTGAAAGAGTGGGAGGGAGCAAATATTCCGCCCCACCCTGTTCCCGGCCAACACGGGCATGTCGGCCGAGTGAAGAAAGGACATCTGGTAAGTCTTGTGTCCTTTCTCCGAATTCGTCGGGGTCGGTTACCTAGGGCAGCGTCCGACCCCTACGCCCCGGGGTGCCGGGGCGCTAATCCTACCCAACTAAGCGTTGGGGGTATCTCGCCCATCAGGTTCTTTGGCGATTCCCTTGTAGGGTTTGCCATCATCCTTGACGGGCATAAATTGGCCAGTGCGCTCGTCACGCTTTTGCCAGTTTCCATCATCACGCTGAAACTGAGTACGACCAGTCACAGCACCTCGGCGGTATCCATCTCCAGTATTCTTTGCCATTTCGCAGGCTCCTTATTCACAGGCGGTCGCGATTTCTTGTTAGTAAGTCTCGGGACAACTCTGTATTTCCAAGCACGCTATTGATCCCCAAATACCGATCTGTCTTCCTTTAATTTGTCGACCCTACTAGGGCCGGATTTGGTTTATCTCGCAGCGTGCAAACCGATTGCGAGATCAGCCGGGGATCGGTGCTCCAACACCGGTCCCCAACCTTCAATTTCTTAGCTACACCCGCTTGTCGCGCCACAGGTGTTGCATTTCATGCAGGTGCCGTTGCGCACCAGTGTGTAGTTTCCGCATTCGCCGCAGGGATCGCCCTCGTACCCCTGCATCTTGGCCTTTGTGCGGGCGTCCATGCTTGTGGCCACCGCCGTTTCGGCTGCCGATGCTTCAAAGGAAGCCGCCGGTTCAGCCATGCCGTTCACCTCGACCTGACCCGCATTGAACACAGCCAGATCTTGCGGCAAGCGCTTGCGCAGATAGCCGGTGGAGCTGATTTGTTTCAGCACTTCCAACGACTTGGACGCGGCTGTATCGCTGATTTCCGAAACATTCGAGACACCCTCGTCCTCGCCCCGACCCAAATCGTCAAAGGTTGCGCCTTCGGGTTTCACGTGGGCCAAATCGGTGCGGTCCAGATAGGACACGGCCAGTTCGCGGAAGATGTAATCCAGGATTGACGTTGCGTTCTTGATCGAGTCGTTGCCCTGCACCATCCCCGCGGGTTCGAACTTGGTGAAGGTGAAGGCGTCCACGAATTCTTCCAGCGGCACGCCGTATTGCAGACCAACCGACACGGCGATGGCAAAGTTGTTCATCATCGCACGGAAGCCGGCGCCTTCCTTGTGCATGTCGATGAAAATCTCGCCCAACTGGCCGTCTTCGAACTCACCGGTGCGCAGATAGACCTTGTGGCCACCAACGATTGCCTTCTGGGTATAGCCCTTGCGGCGATGCGGCAGTTTTTCACGATGGCTGCGGATGATTTCCTTGACCACAACCTTCTCGATCACCTTCTCGGCCAGAACGACGGCCTTTTCCTGCGCCGAGCCGCTTTCCAGCACTTCCGCCGCCTCGTCGTCATCCTCGACCAGTGCAGCTGCCAGCGGCTGCGACAGTTTCGAGCCGTCACGATAGAGCGCGTTGGCCTTCACACCCAGCGACCAGCTGAGTTCATAGGCTTTCTGACAGTCTTCGATGGTCGCGTCATTCGGCATGTTGATCGTCTTCGAGATCGCACCCGAAATGAAGCTCTGCGCCGCCGCCATCATGGTGATATGGCTTTCAACTCCAAGGAAACGCTTGCCTTTTTTTCCGCACGGGTTGGCGCAATCAAAGATCGAATAATGCTCTTCTTTCAGATGCGGCGCACCTTCCAGCGTCATGGTTCCGCAGACATGGTCGTTGGCCGCCTCGATATCCGCACGGGAAAAACCAAGATGACGCAGCAGGTCGAATGTCGGGTCATTCAGCTTAGTCGCCGGAATGCCCAGAACACCGGTGCAGAAATCCTCGCCCAGTGTCCACTGGTTGAAGACGAACCGGATATCGAACGCGCTTTCCAGAGCCGCATCCACCTTGGCCAGTTCGTTCGGGCCAAAGCCATGTCCGGTCAGCGAGGTGTGGTTGATCCCTGGCGCATTGCCGATGGTGCCGTGACCGACCGCATAGGATACGATCTCTTCGATCTGCGACGAGGAATAGCCCAGCTTTTCCAGCGCCGAAGGCACCGAGCGGTTGATGATCTTGAAATACCCGCCACCGGCCAGCTTCTTGAACTTCACCAACGCAAAGTCAGGCTCGATCCCGGTGGTGTCGCAATCCATCACCAGACCGATGGTGCCGGTGGGCGCGATCACGGTGGCCTGCGCGTTGCGATAACCGTTCTTCTCACCCAGGCTCAGCGCCTCATCCCAGGCGGACATGGCCAGATCGACCAGGCGCTTGTCCGGGCAGTTGCCGTGATCCAGCGGCACCGGTTTGACGGCCAGTTTCTCGTAGCCTTCTGTCACACCCTGCGCCGCGCGGCGGTGGTTGCGGATGACACGCAGCATATGCTCGGCGTTGCGCTCATAACCTTTGAACGGGCCAAGCTCTCCGGCAATTTCAGCCGATGTCGCATAAGCCACACCGGTCATGATCGCGGTCAGCGCGCCACAGATCGCCCGGCCTTCGTCCGAGTCATAGCTGTAGCCCATGTTCATCAGCAGACCGCCGATATTGGCATAACCCAGACCCAGTGTGCGGAAGTCATAAGACAGCTGCGCGATTTCCTTCGACGGGAACTGCGCCATGGTCACCGAGATTTCCAGCGTCAGGGTCCACAGGCGCGAGGCATGCATGTAATCCGCTGCCTGGAACTCACCATCCTTGAGGAAGGTCAGCAGGTTCATCGAGGCCAGGTTACAGGCCGTGTCATCCAGGAACATGTATTCCGAGCACGGGTTCGAACCGCGAATCTCACCATCTTCGGGGCATGTGTGCCACTCGTTGACCGTGTCATGGAACTGGATGCCCGGATCGGCACAGGCCCAGGCCGCATGGCCGACCTTTTCCCACAAATCCCGCGCCTTGACCACCTTGGCCACCTTGCCGTCGGTGCGGTTGATCAGCTCCCAATCGGCATCCTTTTCAACCGCCTTGAGGAACGCATTGGTCACGCGGATGGAATTGTTCGAGTTCTGGCCCGAAACCGAGCTGTACGCCTCCGAATCCCAGTCTGTATCATAGGTCGGGAACTCGATGCTGTCGTGGCCCTGCTTAGCATAGTCCAAAACACGCTTGATGTAAGTTTCTGGTATTGCGACCTTTTTCGCTTCACGAACCGCCTTTTTCAGCGCGTCGTTCTTGTTCGGATCATAGGCGTCATCGGCAGATCCATCCCAAGACCGGATGGCCTCGAAAATGCCGTTCAGCATTTTCTCGTGCATCTTCGATCCGGCAACGATCGAGGCCACCTTCTGTTCTTCGATCACCTTCCATTCGATGAATTGCTCGATGTCTGGGTGATCTGCATCGACGATCACCATCTTTGCTGCCCGACGGGTTGTTCCGCCTGATTTGATCGCGCCAGCGGCGCGGTCGCCGATCTTGAGAAAGCCCATGAGGCCCGAGGATTTGCCGCCGCCCGAAAGCGCCTCGCCTTCTGCACGTAGATGGCTGAAGTTGGTGCCTGTGCCGCTCCCGTATTTGAACAGGCGCGCCTCGCGCACCCACAGGTCCATGATGCCACCTTCGTTCACCAGATCATCATCGACCGACTGGATGAAGCACGCGTGCGGCTGAGGATGTTCATAGGCCGATTTCGACTTGGTCAGCTTGCCGGTCTTGTAATCGACATAGTGGTGCCCCTGCGCCGGGCCATCGATTCCATAAGCCCAGTGAAGGCCGGTGTTGAACCACTGCGGTGAGTTTGGCGCCGCACGCTGGGTCGCCAGCATATAGCGCATCTCGTCGAAATAGGCGCGCGCGTCTTCCTCGGTCGAGAAATAGCCGCCCTTCCAGCCCCAATAGGCCCAGGCGCCAGCCAGACGGTCGAACACTTGCTTCGACGATGTTTCTCCTTCGAACTCTGCGCCTTCCGCGGGAACCGATCGCCACAGAAATTCAGGAACATCCTTTTCTTTCACCTTCTTGAGCTTGGTGGGCACCCCGGCCTTGCGGAAGTACTTCTGCGCAATCACATCACTTGCAACCTGCGACCAGCTGGAAGGGACTTCGATGTCATCAAGACGAAAGACAATTGTACCGTCCGGATTTCGGATTTCAGATGTTGCCGACACAAAATTCAGTTCCGCATAGGCGTCCTGATCCGGTTTGGTGAATTTTCTTTCAATCTTCATGTCCGCAGCCCTGGTTTATTCAGCTCAATTTCAGATTCCCGACACCAAATCTTGTGTTGCAGGGTGTCGCCCACAACGCCCTGAGAAGCGTGCAAAAAGGTACTGTTCGCTGCCTTGGACAGCGCAATGCCGCTAATGCGGCCGCACGTTAATCGTTTGTGCTTATCCGACCCTCGCCCGCTGCCTTTTCTGGGATATACACCAGATGTTGTGGCAATCTCGTTGGCTCATACAATTTGACGTATGTTCCCATAGTAGGTCAACGCCCTTTTTCGGTCATTTCCCAAATCTTTTTTATTGACCTGATAGTTGCATGAGGCCTTCTGCGTGCAGGCCGCGATTCCTCCACAGCTTCATCCACGGCGAATTTCCGCCGACGTTTTGCGCTCTCAAAATGAATTCCCGTTTTTACCAGCATAGTTATCTGGATTTGATCAACCAATGGCATGCTGGTTACCTTGAAAGGGAATCAATACCGTCCGGGCAAACAGACCTGCGCCATGTGCCGAACGGTTTACCCAAGAGCGAGGGAGTTCAAACGAATGAAGTTGTTTCATTTTTTCCCGGCCATGGCCTGCATCGTTGCATGCGCACCACAAGATGTGCCCATCCCGTCACGCAGCGCACAGTTTGAATCCTTCCCGAAACGGCTGTTCGATACGTTTGAAACCAGTTGCTCGGGCCCTGGCGAGTCTTTCAAAAAAACCGGGAACCAAGTTTTTGAATGCAGCGAGTTCCTGCCCCCGAAGGCAACAGCTTTTCTGATTCTGAACTACGACGGACATCCGCAGGAACTGCCCCAAAGCGTCATGCGACTTACGTCAACAAAAACAAACGCAGGGTATCGCGTGGACGCGCGTGTTTTCTTCCACGTCCCGCAAAAAACCGGTGCGGCAGTTGAAGTTCCGGTCGAAAGTAAGGTTTTGAATCAAGCCATCGGCGAGCTCTACCAGACAATGGGTGGCTCGCCGAATTAGCTTGATGGAAGTGGTCGGGGCGGCAGGATTCGAACCTACGACCCCCTGTACCCAAAACAGGTGCGCTACCAGACTGCGCCACGCCCCGGACCGTGCGCCTTCCTAACGACGCCGATCTGATTTGAAAAGCCCTAACAGGGCCAAATTGCAGGTCCTTGCGAAAAAATTTCGTGCTTCATCTGTGTCCCGGGCCCGATGGAGTAGCGCGCGGACAATCCTGCATTGATTTCAAGCACCGCGTATACGGAGTCGCCCCCTTCAATCGGCGTAAGATCACCCGGAATCGCCCCTTCATGCACACGCGTCACCAAACCGGTGCGATCCAGAAAAACCATATCGAGCGGGATCAGTGTGTTCTTCATCCAGAAAGCAACGGGTTGCGGCGGATCAAAGACGAACAGCATACCGGATCGAGCCGGCAACGATTCGCGAAACATCAAACCGCGGGATCGCTCTTGCGGAGTGACGGCAACTTCCACGTTAAATTGCACGGTCGCACTGTCGTTTCTGAGTGTGACACGATCCGATCTGCACGCAGCAGCGGCAACCCCTGCCCACAACGTTACGAATATGGTCAAGAGAATCCGAAGCCGTTTCATCCGGTTCAGCTATCCAAAGCCGCTTCCCAGGCCAGAACCTGCGCGGCCATCCGACCACGCTTGCCGTCGATCACCCTCATGGCCAGCGCTTCACCTGGTTGCAGATCGGCAAGACCCGACCGGCGCAACACCTCAATATGAAGGAATACGTCTTCATTTCGCCCAAAGACATTGGCAAATCCGAAACCCTTGCCTTTGTCGAACCATTTCACCCGTGCGGCTTCCAGCGGCGCCTTTGCGATAGCCTCCGGATCCAGCTCGGCGAAATCGGCAAGCATCATCGAGTCGGTCCGCGCCGGCGGATCAATCGCAACGACCTCGACCGCCTGAACCCCTCGGTCCGTGCGGTGAGTCATGATTTCAATGCTGGCGCCATCCGCAACCGAACTCTGGCCGTAATTGCGCAGAACATTTACGTGCAACAGAATATCCGGGCCGCCCTCTTCGGATACAACAAAGCCATAACCCTTTGCAGGGTCGAACCATTTTACGTGTCCACGGACGCGGTACATGTTGTTCAGGTCTTCTGGCACGGTTTTCCCATCGCGAATTTCAACAGTTCGTTAAGGGTTTGTTGTTTATGGGAATGGCAGGCAAATTCAAGCTGAAAAAATCGTTTATTTTCTGCCTGTTGCATTTCACGACACGTGAACGTCATGGATTCAACCTTTCAACATGCCATGCCGATCCCGGCTCAATTCGTTGCCATCTGAACCGGTCATGCAAGCGGAATGCTCCATCGGCCCAGAACTCAATCTCGGTGGGCGTCAATCTGTACCCGCCCCAAAACGGCGGACGCGGTGGATTTGGCCCAAGTTTCGCCGTCACTTTCGCGACCTCTGCCATCAAAGCTGCCCGGCTTGAAAGCGGTTGCGACTGCTTTGAAGCCCACGCGCCCAGTCGGCTTTTCAATGACCTTGATGCATAATACTCATCTGCCTGGGGCCCATTTTCACGACGTATTGTACCACGAACACGAAGTTGACGCCGCAAAGATTTCCAATGCATCACAAATGCAGCTTTTCCGGCGGCATCCAGTTCCTTGGCCTTGGCGCTTTCGTAGTTCGTATAAAAAACAAACGAGTCCGCTTCGATTTCCTTGAGCAACACCATGCGTGCATTTGGCAAGCCATCCGGATCAACGGTTGCTAGCGCAATCGCATTCGGGTCGTTCAATTCGGTTTCTTCAGCCTCGGCAAGCCACCGGGCCGCTATTTCAAACGGATCGGAGCCAGCAAAGATGCCATCACGCTCGGTCATTTCCATCCCCTGGAAAGTATTAACGTCGAACCTAAGGCGAGAACTCGCTGCGGGCAAGAGCGCACGGCCTTGATGCAACGCAACCAATGGCATAAACCAACTCAACATAACGCGAAGACAGGCGGAGAACCGAACATGTCAAATCAGTTGATGGCCGGCAAACGCGGCCTCATCATGGGACTGGCCAATGACAAATCAATCGCATGGGGAATCGCCCGCGCCTTGTCGAATGCCGGGGCCGAGCTGGCCTTTTCCTATCAGGGCGAGGCTTTGAAAAAGCGCGTCGACCCGCTGGCGGCGCAATTGGGCAGCGAAATCGTTCTGCCCTGCGACGTCAGTGACGAAGCATCCATCGACGCGCTCTTTGCAGCTCTGGAAGAGAAATGGGGCAAGCTGGACTTCATCGCCCACGCCATCGGCTTTTCTGACAAGAACGAGTTGCGCGGTCGCTATGTCGACACCAGCCGCGCGAACTTCAAACTGACGATGGATGTGTCGGTATATTCCTTCACAGCCGTGATGCAGCGTGCCGAAAAGATGATGTCCGAGGGCGGCAGCGCTGTGACCCTGACCTACTACGGCGCCGAGCAGGTCATGCCGCATTATAATGTCATGGGCGTCGCCAAGGCCGCGCTGGAGGCGTCGGTCAAATACCTGGCTGAGGATCTGGGCAAGGATGGCATCCGCGTAAACTCGATCTCGGCCGGCCCGATCAAGACGCTGGCCGCCAGCGGCATCGGCGATTTCCGCTATATCATGAAGTGGAACGAATATAACTCGCCCCTGCGCCGCAACGTGACGATTGATGACGTCGGCAACTCGGCGCTGTACCTGCTGTCGGATCTGTCCAGCGGTGTCACAGGTGAGAATCTGCATGTGGATTCGGGGTATCACATTGTCGGCATGAAGGCAGTTGACGCCCCGGACGTGGAAAAAGGTTAAGAACATGAGCGCCAAGGACCGCCTGCCCCACGAAAAAGGCTTTCACATCAGCTGGGACCAGATTCATCGCGATTCGCGTGCGCTGGCCTGGCGTCTCGACGGGCAAGGTCCCGATGATGGCAACTGGCGGGGTGTTGTCGCGATCACACGCGGCGGCATGGCGCCTGCGATGATCGTCAGCCGAGAACTGGACATCCGTACGGTCGATACGATCAGCGTGCGTTCATACCACCACCAGGAACAGGGTGAGGCAGAGGTGCTGAAATCTCCGGACGCCGACCTGATGGG
The DNA here is from genome assembly GCF_009363615.1 of Ruegeria sp. THAF33. Lineage (NCBI taxonomy): Bacteria > Pseudomonadati > Pseudomonadota > Alphaproteobacteria > Rhodobacterales > Roseobacteraceae > Ruegeria > Ruegeria sp. THAF33. Next base: position 1,618,708 of record NZ_CP045384.1, read on the forward strand.
CGACGGAACCGGTATTCTGATCATCGACGACCTGGTCGACAGCGGAAAGACATTGGAACTGGTGCGGGACATGTACCCGAATGCGCATTTCGCGACGGTTTACGCCAAACCCAAGGGCCGCCCGATGGTGGATACCTTCATCACCGAAGTCAGCCAGGACACATGGATCTTCTTCCCATGGGATATGGCCCTTCAATATGTCGAGCCGTATCGCGGCACCGATTGATTTCTGATTAGTAGACCGCTCATGACGCTCAGCCGTACCGCCGCAACATTCGCACCTCCGGTGATGGAGGCGCGCCGATGGGTCGAGGGCGTTGCCTTCCCATCCGACCGCCCGTTGATCAACGTAAGCCAGGCGGCCCCGGTTGATCCGCCGCCGCTGGCCTTGCGGCAGGCTATGGCCGAGTTTGCTGTGCGCGAAGACAGCGCGCATCTTTACGGCCCGGTATTGGGCAATGACGATCTGCGCACCGAACTGGCGGCGCAGATCAGTGCTCACTATGCGGCGCAGGTAGATGCACCTCGGATCGCCATCACCTCGGGCTGCAATCAGGCGTTTTCGGCCGTGATATCGGCGATCACCGGCGAAGCGGATGAGGTCATTCTGCCAACCCCATGGTATTTCAACCACAAAATGTGGCTGGATATGGCCGGAGTACGGTCCGTGGACCTGCCGACCGGCGATGATCTTTTGCCCGATCCAGAGCGTGCGCGCGGATTGATTACCGACAAGACACGCGCCATTGCGCTGGTCACGCCCAACAATCCGGGCGGCATCGAATACCCTGCCGAACTTGTCAGAGCCTTTTTTAACCTGGCCCGTGAAACCGGGATCCGCCTGATCGTCGATGAAACCTATCGCGATTTCGACAGCCGCAGCGGCCCCCCGCATGATCTGTTTCAGCAACCCGGGTGGGACGAAACACTTGTCCACCTATACTCTTTCTCCAAAGCTTATCGTCTGACGGGCCACAGGGTGGGTGCCATCGCAACAAGCCCGGCGTTGTTGTCCGAGGTCGAGAAATTTCTGGATACGGTCGCCATTTGCCCGGGCCAGATCGGCCAGTTCGCAGCGTTGTGGGGTATGCAAAACCTGTCGCAATGGCTGGCCTGCGAGCGTGACGAAATTCTTGACCGCCGCGCAGCCATTGCAGAAGGCATGCCGGCGCTTGAAGCACGGGGGTGGCGGCTTTTGGGACTTGGCGCCTATTTTGCCTATCTCGAACATCCGTTCGACATGCCGTCAGACGAGCTTGCGCGCCGTCTGGTCAGCGAAGCCGGCGTGCTGCTGTTGCCCGGAACCATGTTCATGCCCGATCATGACCCGGCTGGAAAACGGCAGGTCCGCATTGCTTTTGCCAATCTGGATCGGGCCGGGCTGGGCCAATTGTTCGACCGGTTGCAGGACCTGCCCTTCTAAGCTTGCCCCTCGGCGGTGTGCGTCGTATTCAGGGCCGCAACCGACAGGGCAGAACTCTGCCGAAAAAACAAGAGGGCATCATGGCCGCAGGCGCTAAAAGTCTTTCGAAAACCTTTGTCTGGATTCTGATGGGCCTGCTGATGCTGGGCCTTGCGGGATTTGGCGCGGTCAACCTCAGCGGGACGATCCGCACAGTTGCGACAGTCGGCGACGAAAGCATCTCGGTCGATGACTACGTGCGCGAATTGCAGCGCGAGATTCGAGCGGTAGAAGCACAGTCCGGGCAACCTTTGCAGATGTCGCAAGCCCGCGACCTGGGTCTGGACCGAAACGCCCTTGCCCGCCTGACCGCTTTGGCGGCGCTGGACAACGAGGTCGGTCAGCTTGGGATTTCCATCGGCGATGAGAACCTTCAGCAAGAGATCATCTCGATCCCGGCATTTCAGGGTGTCAACGGAACTTTTGACCGTGAATCCTATCGCTTTCAGCTGGAACAGGTCGGCATGACCGATTCCGAATTCGAATCCGATCTGCGTAAGGAATCCGCCAGAACCATCGTACAGGGCGCAATCATGGGCGGCGTGAAAATGCCGGCCACGCTGACGGACACGATGATCGATTATATCGGCGCGCGGCGCAGCTTTACGGTTGCAACTGTTGGAACGGAAGCGCTGGAAACACCTGTGGCCGAACCAACGGACGCGCAGATCCAGGCATTCTATGATGACAATGGGGAACAGTTCATGCTGCCCCGCACCAAGCAGCTGACTTACGCGATTCTGTCGCCTGCAATGTTGGTGGACACGGTCGACATCGACGAAGACGCGCTGCGCAAGCTTTATGAAGAACGAAACGACGAATACAACCAGCCCGAACGCCGTTTGGTCGAACGTCTGAACTTCCCAAGCGAACAGGCCGCCAAGAACGCTTTGGCGCAGCTTGAGGTTGGCGGCACAACTTTCGAACAGTTGGTTCGGGATCGCGATCTGGAACTGAACGACATTGATCTGGGCGACGTGACGCGTGAGGATCTGGGCGAAGCTGCGGACGCCGTATTTGCGGCCGAGCTTGACACTGTCGTGGGTCCGTTGCCTTCGGTGTTCGGTCCGGCGCTGTTCCGCGTCAACGGATCACTGGCGGCGAACAACGTTCCATTTGAAGAGGCCGAGCCGGCACTTCGGGAAGAGTTGGCGACTGAACGCGCCCGCCGTCTGATCGAGGCGCAATCCGAAGATATCAACGATATGCTGGCGGGTGGTGCCACGCTGGAAGAACTGGCGGAAGAAACCGAAATGGAACTGGGCCAGATCGACTGGACCCGTGACAGCGACGAAGGCGTTGCGGCCTATGACGGGTTCCGAGCGGCCGCAGAAGCCGTTCAGGAAGGGGATTTCCCTGAAATCGCATTCCTGGAAGACGGGTCAATTTTTGCCCTGCGCCTGGACGAGGTTCTGCCACGTCGCCCGGAACCACTGGAGAGCGCGAGCGACCGTGTCGCCGCGGCCTGGCAACAGGCCGAGATCAACAAAGCCCTGCGCGAAAAGGCGGATGCCATTCTGAACCAACTGGCACCTGACGGTGATTTCGCAGCGACCGGCCTGCCCTTCCGTGTCGAAAACGCCCTGACCCGCACAGCGTTTCTGGATGACGTTCCGGCCAATTTCATGAACGAAGTTTTCGCGATGGAACCGGGCGAGCTGCGCGTTGTTTCGGGCAATGGTGCGGCTTGGATAGTGCGTCTGGATGAAACCCTGCCGCCGGCGGATACGGATGAACTGCGTCAGTTGCGTGATGCCCTGAGCTCGCAGATGGATCAGGCTCTGGCACAGAATATTTTCAACGCCTACGTACGTGACGCCCAGACCCGGGCGCGCCCCGTGGTGGATCAACAGGCGCTGAACGCCGTGCAGGCGAGCTTTTAAACGAGACCGATATGGCCCTGACACCCGATTTCGAAACCTTCGCGCGCGCATATGATGCGGGCGAAAACCAGGTTGTATATACGCGTCTGGCCGCCGATCTGGACACTCCTGTTTCACTGATGCTCAAGCTGACGGGCGCGCAGAAAGATGCGTTCATGCTGGAATCGGTGACAGGCGGTGAGGTTCGTGGCCGCTATTCGATCATCGGCTTGAAACCTGATCTGGTTTGGCGCTGTCACGGGGAAACCTCGGAATTGAACCGTTCGGCCCGTTTCGATGCCGAGGCGTTCTCGCCCCAAGATGGCAACCCGATGGACAACCTGCGGGCGCTTCTTGCCGAAAGCCGCATGGAATTGCCCGATGACCTACCACAGGCCGCTGCCGGGCTGTTCGGGTATCTGGGTTATGACATGGTTCGGCTGGTGGAACACCTTCCGGATGTGAATCCTGATCCACTGGGTTTGCCTGATGCGATCATGCTGCGCCCGTCTGTCATCGCAGTGCTGGATGGGGTCAAGGGTGAGGTGACGGTGGTTTCACCTGTCTGGGCCAGCGACGGTCAATCGGCCAAAGCGGCCTATGCCCAGGCGGCTGAGCGTGTGATGGATGCGGTCCGCGACCTGGAACGTGCCATGCCCGCGGAAACCCGCGATCTGGGCGACGCACGCGAGGTTGCCCCGCCGGTGTCGAACTTCACCAAATCCGGCTATATGGAGGCGGTTGAAAAGGCCAAGGAATACATCCGCGCGGGTGACATCTTTCAGGTTGTCCCGGCACAGCGCTGGACGCAGGATTTTCCACTGCCGCCTTTTGCTCTCTACCGGTCCTTGCGACGCACGAATCCGTCACCCTTCATGTTCTACTTCAACTTCGGCGGTTTTCAGGTGGTGGGCGCAAGCCCCGAAATCCTGGTGCGTGTGTTTGGCAACGAAGTCACCATACGCCCCATCGCAGGCACGCGCCCGCGTGGCGCGACGCCCGAAGAAGACAAGGCGAATGAGCTGGATCTGCTGGCCGACAAGAAAGAACTGGCCGAACATCTGATGCTGCTGGATCTGGGTCGCAACGATACCGGTCGCGTGTCAAAGATCGGAACCGTGCGTCCGACCGAAGAGTTCATCATCGAACGCTACAGCCACGTGATGCACATCGTATCAAACGTTGTAGGCGAACTGGCCGAAGACAAAGACGCGTTGGACGCCTTCTTTGCCGGTATGCCGGCAGGCACGGTCTCGGGCGCGCCGAAAGTGCGCGCGATGGAGATCATCGACGAGCTGGAGCCGGAAAAACGCGGCGTTTACGGCGGCGGCGTCGGCTATTTCAGCGCGGGCGGCGACATGGACATGTGTATTGCCCTGCGTACCGCCATCGTGAAAGATCAGAAACTCTATATCCAAGCTGGGGGTGGTGTTGTTTACGACAGCGACCCCGAAGCCGAGTTCATGGAAACCGTTCATAAATCCAACGCCATACGGCGCGCGGCGGCAGATGCCGCCCGGTTCACCGGCAACGGAAACGGCTAAAAAAACAGGGGCGGCCGATCAGATGATCACCGCCCCTTTTCTTTGCATTCTGCGCGGGTCACTGCACCTGTTTCATCATGACGGCCGAGATCGGAGCCATTGCCACGCGGTTGCCCCGATCTTCCAGCCCCCACAGCAACAGGGCTGAAATCGTCTCGGGACGCACGCGCCCCAGCATGACCACTGTCCCTTCCTGACCGGCACGGAAAGCGGCCTGATCCAGGAACCTGCGCATGATTTTGGGGTCCTGCCGTGCGCCGTCGATATCGCGGAAAACGACACTGGACGGAATTCCGTTTCGCGCCGCCAGCTTCTGCACGGTGTTGAGCCCATTGTCCTGCGTAATCAGCCCCCGGCCGGTTCCCGCAGCAATCGCGGCGACCTGATCAGCCAGTTTGCGATTGCCCTGAATCCCGCTGTTCACACCTTCCAGAATACCAACCGTTTCCGGCAGGGTATCCAGCCACACCGACAGCGACACCTCGGCGTCCTGCGCGCTTGCGGCCTCGGGCAGATCCGCCAGGGCCAGCACCTCGAACCCGGCCTTGCGATGACGGGCCATCTTTTCTGCCGCATCAGGATCCGATGGGTTAACAGCAAAACTGATCGGATAGGGAAAGTCCTGCAACGCCTCGGACCCGAATGCACCCTCGTCATCAATCAGAATGATGGACATCAACGGCTTGGATTCGGGGTTTTCGAACTTTGCCGCAAAACGCTCGATCGGCTTGGTCGATTTCGGCTGCTCAACCGAGGCCTGTTCCACGACCGGCTCATCATCCCGTTCCGTCAGCGGAACGACGCGTTTTCCGATGATCGAGTTGGCACTTGCTTTCTGCTCACCCCCGATCTGGGGCAGCGCAGCGATGCGCGGCAGTTCCCGAGGCATGGTGTCTTCATCCCCTTCCACGGCAATCGGGCTGTTTTCAAAGGGGTTCTGTTCTTCGGCCTCTGTCGACTCTGACTCCGGTTCTGGCGCTGCCCGTGGCAGAGGGTCTGGCTCGGGCGCAAGCGCGGCCACCTCGGTGTTCTCGGGCTCTGCCGGCGGGGCCGGTGTTTCATCAATTACGGCAGGCAGCGCATCGTCTGTCTGAATCGCGGGAACCTGACTTGGCTCTGGCAGGGCGGCGGGTGCTTCGATCACGAACGACACTTCATTTGCACCTGCCGCTTCCGGTTGGTTCAGCGCGTCCGTTGCCGCACCGACAACCGGCTGGGAATCGATTGACGTTTCCAGCCCCGACAGATCGGCCAGATCCTCGCCTGCGTCATCGGCGGCTTCTGGCGCACGCGGGGCAAGTTCCACCAGATCGGCGTCAGATCCGGCGTCCGCCACTTCAGCCGGAGCCTCGGGAGTTTCAGAAATCGTCGGCGCCGGTGCTTCGGTTGCAACAACCGGGGTATTCACCATCGGCGTCTTGAGTGACACAACCGCACCCAAGATCAAAACAACGATCGCGCCCGCGACCATTCCTCCGAAAAATCCGCCCATTTTCCTGCCTTTCGCCTCTTTCCTCTGCCTCGTCCAGCTCTGCGCCATCTGGTGTGGCGCTCGGCCAATTGAACGCGCCAGAAACGGTATGTCCTCTTGACGCTGCCGCTCAAGCCTGAGCATGTATGTGCGGACATTATACCGTGGCCCGGGGCTGCATCGCCAGCCCGAAATGCCCAAGCGAAGATAAGTGCCCAAATGCTGCTGCTGATCGACAACTACGACTCGTTTACCTACAATTTGGTACATTATTTAGGCGAACTTGGTGCCGAAATGGTCATTCGCCGAAATGATGCGCTGGATGTGCAGGAAGCGATGGCCATGAACCCCGCCGGCATTCTGCTGAGCCCCGGCCCCTGCGACCCGGATCAGGCGGGGATTTGCCTTGCGCTGACGGAAGCGGCCGCTGAAACCAAAACGCCGCTATTGGGGGTTTGCCTGGGCCATCAGACCATAGGCCAAGTGTTTGGCGGCAAGGTAGTTCGATGCCACGAGATCGTTCATGGCAAGATGGGCACGGTGAAGCACACCGGCAAGGGGTTGTTTGCCGGTCTGCCCTCACCCTTTGAGGCAACGCGCTACCATTCGCTGGTGGTCGAGCGCGAGACCCTGCCCGATTGCCTGGAGATCACGGCCGAGCTAGATGACGGCACGATCATGGGATTGCAGCACAAGGAATTGCCGATCCACGGTGTGCAGTTCCACCCGGAATCCATCGCATCCGAGCACGGTCACGCCCTTCTCAAAAACTTCCTGCAAGAACTGAAAGTCCCGGCATGAGCGACGCGCTTAAACCGCTGATCGGAGCCGCTGCCGATCGTCCTTTGACACGTGCCGAGGCCGAAAAAGCCTTTGCCATACTGTTCGATGGCGAAGCCACGCCCAGCCAGATCGGCGGATTGCTGATGGCCATGCGGACACGCGGTGAGACGGTCGATGAATACGCCGCGGCAGCCGCCGTGATGCGTTCGAAATGCAATGCCGTAAACGCACCCGAGGGGGCGATGGATATCGTCGGCACCGGCGGTGACGGCAAAGGCACCCTGAACATCTCGACCGCGACCGCTTTTGTCGTGGCCGGTGCCGGAGTCACTGTCGCGAAACACGGCAATCGCAACCTGAGCTCCAAATCCGGCGCAGCGGATGCATTGGGCCAGATGGGCATCAACGTCATGGTTGGCCCGCAAGTCGTTGAAAATGCGCTGAAAGACGTTGGAATCGGCTTCATGATGGCGCCCATGCACCACCCTGCCATCGCCCATGTGATGCCGTCCCGGCAAGAATTGGGAACGCGCACGATCTTCAATATTCTCGGCCCCCTGACCAACCCTGCCGGCGTCAAACGGCAGTTGACCGGTGCCTTCAGCCGCGACCTGATCTGCCCGATGGCCGAAACGCTTGGCCTGCTGGGGTCGGACCGGGCCTGGTTGGTGCATGGTTCGGACGGGACGGACGAGCTTACGATCACTGGCATCAGCTGGGTCGCCGCTCTGGAAGACGGGATTGTGAAAGAGGTCGAACTGCACCCCGAAGACGCAGGTCTTCCGGTGCATCCGTTCGAGGACATCATCGGTGGCTCGCCCGAGGAAAACGCCGTTGCGTTTCGGGCTTTGCTGGATGGTGCCCCGTCCGCGTATCGTGACGCGGTGTTGCTGAATTCGGCCGCCGCTCTGGTCGTCGCCGAAGCAGCAAATGATCTGCGCGAAGGCGTGGCCATGGCTGCTGAAAGCATCGACAGTGGCAATGCCAAAAACAAAATCACGGCCTTGGCCGCCAAGACACAGGAAGCCGCATGACCGAAACCGTTCTGGACAGAATCAAAGCCTACAAACTGGAAGAAGTCGCGGCGGACAAAGCGCAGAAATCCCTGGAAACACTGGAAAGTGAGGCCCGGTCCGCCTCGGAACCCCGTGGCTTTGCCAATGCGCTGCAACACGCCTCGCGGCAAGGCTATGGCCTGATCGCCGAGGTCAAGAAAGCCAGCCCGTCCAAAGGACTGATCCGGCCGGATTTCGACCCGCCCGTTCTTGCAAAGGCTTATGAAGATGGTGGCGCGACATGTTTGTCCGTCCTGACCGACACCCCCAGCTTTCAGGGCAAGAAAGAGTATCTGACGCAGGCGCGCGAGGCGACGTCCCTGCCCGCCTTGCGCAAGGATTTCATGTACGACCCGTATCAGGTGGTCGAAGCACGCGCCCTGGGGGCGGATTGCATTCTGATCATCATGGCCTCGGTCAGTGATGATCAGGCGGCTGAACTGGAAGACACTGCATTCGATTGGGGAATGGATGTTCTGATCGAAGTACACGACGAGGCAGAGCTTGAACGCGCGGCACAGCTGAAAAGCCCGCTGATCGGTATCAACAACCGCAATCTGAAGACATTCGAGACAACGCTCGACACGACGCGCCGCCTGTCCAAGCTGGTGCCCGCCGATCGCACCATCGTGTGCGAAAGCGGACTGGGTACACCAGACGATCTGAAGGACATTGCACGCTATGGGGCCCGCTGCTTTTTGATCGGAGAAAGCCTGATGCGCCAGGACGATGTTGAAGCGGCAACGCGCCATATCCTGTCAAACCCGCTGATCCCCGGAGTGATGTGATGCCACTGACCCATTTCGATGCCCAAGGTCAGGCACATATGGTCGATGTCTCGGACAAGGAGGTGACAGATCGCGTCGCAGTTGCCGAAGGTCACATCAGGATGGCGCCGGAAACCTTTGAAATCATTTCCGAAGGTCGCGCAAAAAAGGGCGATGTTCTGGGCATTGCCCGCTTGGCCGGCATCATGGGCGCAAAGAAAACGCCTGACCTCATTCCGCTGTGCCATCCTTTGCCGGTGACCAAAGTGGCCGTAGAGCTGACTCTTGACCCGGACCTGCCGGGTGTTCGGATCCAGGCCACCGTCAAGACCTCGGGCCAGACCGGGGTTGAGATGGAAGCGCTGACCGCCGTATCGACAGCCGCCTTGACGGTATACGACATGACCAAGGCCGTCGATAAGGCGATGGAGATAGGCGGCATTCGCGTTCTACTTAAAGATGGCGGTAAATCAGGGCGTTACGAAGCGAAATGATTACTGTCGAAGAGGCGCGCGCCCTGTTGTTCGATCTTGTGGGGCCATTGCCGACAGAAGAAGTCCCACTGGCCCAGTCCGCAGGGCGCGTTCTGTCGCGGGATGTCACGGCCACGCGGGATCAGCCGCCTTTTGCCGCCTCTTCCATGGATGGCTATGCAGTCAAATCTGACGAGGTCGAACTGCACGCCATGTTCAAAGTCGTGGGCGAGTCAGCGGCCGGGCGTCGTTTTGAGGGCGCTGTAGGCCCCGGACAGGCCGTTCGCATTTATACCGGCGCCCCTGTGCCCGAGGGCGCGGATTTCGTTGTGATTCAAGAGGATACGGACCGCCGCGGTGATCTTCTGACGATCACGGACACACCCGGCGCCAAAACGAACATCCGACCCGCTGGCGTGGATTTCAAGGCTGGCACGTCCATATCGGCCCCGCGATTGATCCGCGCTGAAGATGTGGCCTTGATGGCCGCGATGAACATCCCTCGCGTCCCGGTGTCGCGCAAACCCGTGATCGCCCTCATCTCGACGGGTGATGAGTTGGTCATGCCCGGGGAAGAACCCGGCCCGGATCAGATCATCGCCTCGAACACATTTGGCCTAAAGGCAATGCTCGAAGGATTGGGGGCTGTGGTGCGCGTGCTTCCGATCGCAGGGGACACTGTATCGTCACTTGAAACGGCCTTTGGTCTTGCGCAGGGGGCGGATCTGGTCGTGACGATCGGCGGGGCGTCGGTTGGCGATTATGACCTCGTGTCGGACGTCTCGCAGGGGTTGGGGATGAAGCAATCCTTCTACAAGATCCGAATGCGCCCTGGAAAACCCCTGATGGCCGGTCGTATCGGCAACGCGGCGATGGTCGGGTTGCCGGGCAATCCGGTCAGCGCCATGGTCTGCGGCTATCTGTTTCTGGCTCCGATGGTGCGCCGGATGCTGCGGCTTGAACAGGTGCTGCCACCCTTCCGCACGGCTCGGCTGAGTGGTCCTTTGCCCGAGAATGGCCCGCGCGAGCATTATATGCGCGCCGTGGTGACGGATGCCGGTATCGAAGCTTGCGCAGATCAGGACAGTTCCCTTCTCAGCGTATTGGCTCAGTCCAACGCGCTGTTGGTCCGCGCCCCGCACGATCCGGCGCGCGACATCGGGGAAATGGTCGAATACCTGCCGATCTGACCTGCCCTCAAATTCGTTGACACAAAACGTGAACATGCGTAGAACAAAAGAAAACGCATGAGCGACGAGGTGTGAGCGATGCTGACCAAGAAGCAATTGGATTTGCTGGAATTCATCCACAAACGCGTGCAGGCGGACGGTGTTCCGCCCAGTTTTGATGAAATGAAGGCTGCTCTCGACCTGCGGTCGAAATCCGGTATTCACCGGTTGATCACCGCATTGGAGGAACGCGGGTTTATCCGCCGCCTTGCTCATCGCGCTCGGGCCATCGAGATCGTGAAATTGCCCGAAAGCCTTGGCGGCGAGCCGACGGCCGGCTTTACGCCACGTGTGATCGAAGGCGACCGGCCCAAGGGCCCCCGCCCTGCGAATGTGGAGCCTGTATCGGTGGACGCGCTCGAACTGCCGGTCATGGGCCGGATCGCAGCCGGTGTTCCCATCGAAGCAATCAGCCATGTATCGCATCACGTGGCCGTTCCCGGCCCCATGGTTTCGGGACAGGGTCAGCACTATGCGCTTGAGGTTCGCGGCGACTCGATGATCGACGCTGGCATCAATGACGGTGACGTGGTCGTCATCCGGGAAACCTCGACCGCGGATAACGGCGACATCGTGGTTGCCTTGGTCGAGGATCAGGAAGCGACCCTCAAGCGGTACTTCCGCCGCGGCAACGCAATCGCGCTTGAGGCAGCAAACCCGGCTTATGAAACGCGCGTCCTGCCCGAAGAAAAGGTCAAGGTTCAGGGCCGGTTGGTCGGACTGATCCGCACCTATTGAGCCTGATTGGAATGACGGTCCCCGGCAGGTTTCGGGGACCAAAGCCGATGGCCTGTCATGTCCGCGCTCGAGGTCAGCTTTCCATTCGAAACCGACAGGCTGCCGGTTTCGTACAACCGTTCCGGATCGAATACTCCGCACGAACCTTGCAGGGCAAGCGCAACAGCCGAGATGATGATCTGGTTTTTTTGGCATTCATCAAACGCCCGCGCCGCCCGTTTTCCGGTGATATGGATGATCTCAAAATCCTTAAGCGGGTATCGTTGCACGATGTCGCTGTCTGGCCATCTGAGCGCCGCCTCGATCTGATCAACGCCGTCCCCGTCATTTTCAAGCCAGACACCGGCGACAAACCCGCTGCCTTTGCTTTTGCTGAGGGCCCGCCCCTTGTCGGTCATGACCCCTACCAATCCGCCGTTTTCAGCGATCAGGACATCCGGTCTGTGCCCCGAGTTCCAAAGCAGAAATGCCAGGACAACAGGCACTGCTCCGGCCCATCGTGCTTGTCCCTGCCACAAGGCCATCCACAAGGCGCCGAATGCGACCAGGGGCAGGATGTACCAAGGCGGGCTGACGACAAAACCCTGCGCGCCATCAAGGTGCGACACCCAGTCCGAAACCGTAAGGATCCAATGCAACGCCCACCCCATGACGGTCAGGGCAATTGCCTCCAGTCCAAACGGGGCCAGAAGCGCCGCAACGACGGCGGAGGGCACGACAAAAAGACCCATGACAGGAACGGAAAGCAGGTTGGCCAGCAGACCGTAATGGGACATCGTATTGAAATGCGCGGCACCTATGGGGGCTGTTGCAAGGCCTGCAATTGCCGATGACATCACCACGCCGGCGACGGGCTTCAGCCAGTTTGGGCCAGGCATCGGGCCCATCTCTCGCAACGCTCCGAAGACGGCGACCAAGGCTGTGGTTGCGGCGAAGGACATTTGAAATCCGGGGCTCAGCAGCGACTCGGGCCGAAGAACCAGCACGATTACGGCGGCAACAGCAACCGCGCGCAGTGAAATCGCGCGTCGGTCGATCAATACGGCCCCCAGCATGACGCTGACCATGACAAAGGCCCGTTCGGTTGCAACGTTGCCCCCGGACAGCAACAAATAAAGGGTTGCGGCACAAAGCGCGAGAACAGCAGCCACCTTCCGAACCGGAAGTCGCAACGCCACGGGGGGGCACAACGACAGCCCCAACCGACACGCGACGAATACGAAGCCTGTCAGAAGCCCCATATGAAGCCCGGAAATGGCCAGCAGATGGGCCAGATTGGACGCCCGCAAGGATGATAGCGCCTCCTGCCCCATCCCGCTGCGATCTCCGGTGGTGACGGCGGCGGCAAATCCACCGATTTCACCGGGCAGAATCTGCCTGACCCGCTGCGAAATGGCCATGCGGATCGCAGTGACCCGAATGCCGTCGGTCCCCTCGGTCGCTGGCGCGATGGTCATGATCGGGACGCGGGTATAGCCGACCGCGCCCAATCGTTGAAACCAGGCATGTCGGCGAAAGTCGAAACCTCCGGGCTCGACCGGGCCCTGCGGCGGCGAAAGATGACCCGTGGTCATAATACGCTGCCCCGGTGCGATTGCGCCCGTTGGAACATGAACGGAAAGACGGATGCGCTGCGGCCTGCGCTCCTGAGGTACATCCCCAATGCGTACCTGATCAAGCGTCAACCGCAACGCATCCGAGGCAGACCGATCCATGGCGACGACCCTCCCCTCGACAGGGCCATAATATCGCCACGACAGTACCGGTTCTGCCACCATATGGGCGCGAACGCCTGCCAGAACGAAACCGGCAGCGATCAGCGCCCCCCCGATTGTCAACGTTCCCACCCCCGGTGGCAGCCGGCGGCGCAAGACGAAAAGAGCGACTCCAAGACAGACAAGACCGGCATAAACTGACCAATCCGGCTCGACGCGGACGCCGAAATAGAGACCAATCCCCGTCGCCAGCAAAACCGGCGTCCAAGTGAAAAGGTAGCCTGTCTGGTGCAGTAGCGCGGCCTCGACCCGTGCAAGAACACGCATGGTTGCCCCCGTCCTTCGGGCTCGTTAGACAGGCTTCAAACTATGCCAGATACGGTTACCAAAAGGTTAATCCTCACCATGACTGAACAGGTCGTCACTCGTTTTGCCCCCTCGCCCACCGGTTTCCTGCATATCGGCGGCGCGCGCACTGCTTTGTTCAATTGGCTGTATGCGCGTGGTCGGGGTGGCAAATTCCTGCTGCGGATCGAAGACACCGATCGCGAACGTTCGACACCCGAGGCGACCGCCGCGATCCTTCAGGGCATGGCCTGGCTTGGCCTTGATCACGACGGTGACGTGATAAGCCAGTTCGAAGGGGCCGCCCGTCACGCCGAGGTCGCGCATCAGTTGCTGGCCGAGGGCAAAGCCTACAAGTGTTTTTCGACCCAGGAAGAAATCGCCGCTTTCCGGGACCAGGCGCGCAGCGAAGGGAAATCAACCCTGTTCTGCAGCCCATGGCGTGACGCCGATCCTGCGACACATCCGGATGCACCTTTTGCCATACGCATCAAGGCGCCTCAGGACGGGGTGACCGTGATCCACGATCAGGTTCAGGGCGATGTGAGCATCCGCAATGACCAGTTGGACGACATGATTCTTCTGCGCTCGGACGGAACACCCGTCTACATGCTGGCAGTCGTTGTCGACGATCACGACATGGGTGTCACCCATGTCATCCGCGGCGACGATCACCTCAACAACGCCGCGCGGCAAATGATGATCTACGAAGCCATGGGCTGGGACGTTCCGGTCTGGGCGCATATCCCGCTGATTCACGGGCCGGACGGCAAGAAGCTGTCCAAGCGCCATGGTGCTCTTGGAGCGCAGGAGTATCAGGCCATGGGCTATCCCGCAGCCGGGATGCGCAATTACCTGGCCCGGCTGGGCTGGAGTCATGGCGACGATGAGTTTTTCACGGATGCGCAGGCAAAGGACTGGTTCGATCTGGACGGGATCGGCAAAAGCCCTGCACGGTTTGATCTGAAAAAGCTTGAAAACCTGTGTGGACAGCATATCGCAATCTCGGATGATGCTGCACTGCGGCAAGAGATCGAAGCATATCTGGCCGTAGCAGACCTTCCGCCCCTTACCGAAACACAATCCAGTGATCTGGAACGTGCGATGTATTGCCTCAAGGACCGGGCGCGCACCTTCCCGGAACTGCTTGAAAAGGCTCATTTTGCACTGACAAACCGCCCGATCGTTCCGGATGAAAAGGCGGCAAAGGCACTGGCAACAGTATCCGATGGTATACTGACGGAATTGACGCCGCATCTGCAAAATGTTAGCTGGTCGCGGAACGAACTGGAGGAGGCCCTGAATTCCTTTGCCGAGTCAAAGGAGCTCAAATTCGGCAAGCTGGCCGGTCCGCTGAGGGCCGCCCTGGCGGGTCGGGCCGTTACGCCTTCGGTTTTTGACATGATGCTTGTGCTGGGACGGGAAGAAACCCTGGCGCGGCTTTCTGAAGCAGCGAAATAACCCAAGCTTCATAAAGGGGTAACGCTGCTCCGCTAACACCCGGACTGCGCGTCCACGCGCAGTCATTGCCCGTATCACCGGAGGTATCTCTGGCGTGCGCATGAATGAAGAAGGGACAACCATGACTGATAGCAACAAAACAGCCACTCTGACCGTTCACGGCAAAGAGTATGAGTTGCCTGTTCATTCTCCGACCGCTGGTCCGGATGTCATTGATATCCGAAAGCTTTATGGTCAGGCCGGCGTCTTCACCTACGATCCCGGGTTCACTTCGACCGCAAGCTGCGACAGCACCATCACCTATATCGACGGCGAAAAAGGCGAACTGCTGCACCGCGGCTATCCGATCGACCAACTGGCCGAGAAATCGCATTTCCTCGAGGTTTGCTATCTTCTGCTGTACGGAGAACTGCCGGCGGCAAAGGATCTTGAGAAATTCGAGACCACGATCACACGCCACACCATGCTGCACGAGCAGATGCAGTATTTCTATCGCGGTTTCCGCCGCGACGCGCACCCGATGGCCATCATGGTCGGCGTTGTCGGCGCGATGTCGGCCTTCTATCACGATTCAACGGATATCTCGGACCCGCAGCAGCGTGAAATCGCATCGCATCGTCTGATCGCCAAGATGCCGACTATTGCTGCATGGGCCTACAAGTACCACACCGGTCAGCCTTTCGTGTATCCGCGCAACGATCTGGACTATGCCTCGAACTTCCTGCGCATGTGTTTCAGCGTTCCTGCCGAGGAATACGAGGTCAACCCGATCCTCAGCCGCGCCATGGACCGCATCTTTACGCTGCATGCGGATCACGAACAGAATGCCTCGACATCGACCGTGCGTCTGGCGTCGTCCTCGGGGGCAAACCCGTTTGCCTGTATCGCCGCCGGCATCGCTTGCCTTTGGGGTCCGGCACATGGTGGCGCAAATCAGGCCTGCCTGGAGATGCTGGAAGAGATCGGCACCGTTGATCGCATCCCCGAGTTTATTGCCCGCGCCAAAGACAAGAACGATCCGTTCCGCCTGATGGGCTTTGGTCACCGCGTTTACAAGAATTTCGACCCGCGCGCCAAAGTGATGAAGCAATCGGCTGACGAAGTTCTTGATCTGCTGGGCGTTGAAGACAACCCGAAATTGCAGGTTGCCAAGGAACTGGAACGCGAAGCGCTGGAAGACCCGTACTTCGCCGATAAAAAGCTATTCCCGAATGTCGACTTCTACTCGGGCATCATCCTCGAAGCGATGGGTTTCCCGACCTCGATGTTCACGCCGATCTTCGCCCTGTCACGCACTGTTGGCTGGGTCAGCCAGTGGAAAGAGATGATCGCCGATCCGCAAAACAAAATCGGCCGCCCGCGTCAGCTGTACCTAGGCGAAACGCTGCGCGATTACGTGGATATCGAAAATCGCTGATACGCGCCTCACGTCAATCTGTTTCGAAGGCCCCGGTACTGCCGGGGTCTTTTTGTTTGGGCTGAAGCAATGAGAGCGCGAAGACCCGGTGTTTTCCCGCGCAAGACAGCACCGGACAAGCCGGGGCGCAAGACCTCAGAACAGGCTCAGCTGATCCCCGGCCTGCGGCGGCACCGCAAACAAGTCGCAACGCAACGGGGCCGATTTAATGGACAGCCCCAGACGTTTGCAGGTCTTCAAGAACCTTTGAGCAATGATCCCGGCATACTCACCCTCGCCCCGCATTCTGTGCCCCCAACGCGGATCGTAATCTCGCCCCCCATGCATTTCCCGCAGTTTGGACATGACCTTTTCCGCTCGCGACGGCTCATGATCGGCAAGCCAGCCCTGCCAGAGCTGCGATACCTCGCGCGGCAGGCGCAACATGATCCAGCTTGCGGCATCCGCACCAGCCTCTTTCCCGGCCTCCAGAAGGCTTTCCAGTTCATGATCCGTCAGCCCCGGCACGATGGGCGACGTCATGACACGCACCGGAACGCCCGCTTCCATCAGCGTTCGGATCACGCGCAACCGCCGAAGGGGCGACGGCGCCCGTGGTTCCATCCGGCGGGACAATTCCGCATCCAACGTTGTCAGCGAAATACCAACCCGCACCAGCCCCCGGCCTGCCATGTCGGCAAGCAACTCCAGATCCCGCTCTATCAGGGTACCCTTGGTGACGATTGCGACCGGGTGGTTGAACTCACTCAAAACCTCAAGACATGACTTTGTAATCATGTGCTTTTTCTCAATCGGCTGATACGGGTCCGTATTCGTACCAATTGCAATTGGCGCGACTTTGTAGGATCTGGCGGACAATTCCTTGCGCAGAACACGCCCCATGTTGGGTCGAACGATCAGGCGGGTTTCGAAATCCAATCCTGCCGATAGCCCAAGATACGCATGGCTGGGCCGCGCAAAACAGTAAACGCAGCCATGTTCACATCCCCGGTACGGGTTGATCGACCGATCGAAGGGCAAGTCAGGAGATCGGTTGTAAGTAATAGCGCTGCGCGCAACCTCTTCGCGTGTCTCGGTCCGCAGCGGCGGCAATTCTTCCTCAATGTCCCACCCGTCTTCTGTGGCCGTGGTGGCAAAGCGTTCAAACCGACCAGCTTCGTTCGTCGTTGTTCCTCTTGCCTTGATCGTCCGCGCGATATTCATGTAAGCTTGTTCTTCTTTTGTTCTCGCGCAAACATAGGCCTGTCGCCGATTTGGCGCAACCCCCGCCAAATCACCGTTGGATTGAAGTTAGTTGAAGAGTCTGCAGGATAATCTTGCAGACTTTTCTATCGAGCCCCCCCATTTTTTGGCTTATAGGTCGGTCCCGAAACGACCGACGTCGCAATCGTCACAGTCACGATGCGACGTTTTGGCCAAAACGGAAAAAATGCCACCACGGGTCGATGGCCCGCCCAGCACAGGGAATACCCCATGTCCGACGAAGAAGACATCGTCCTGTCCGAACTGAATGACGACGAACTGGTCGAGCAGATGTTCGACGATCTCTACGATGGCCTGAAGGAAGAGATCGAGGAAGGTACCAACATCCTGCTGGAACGCGGATGGACACCTTATGACATCCTGACCAAGGCTCTGGTTGGCGGTATGACCATCGTGGGCCATGACTTTCGCGACGGCATCCTGTTCGTCCCCGAAGTTCTGCTGGCCGCAAACGCGATGAAGGGCGGCATGTCCATTCTCAAGCCGCTGCTGGCCGAAACCGGTGCACCGCGCGTCGGCAAGATGGTCATCGGCACCGTGAAGGGCGACATCCACGACATCGGCAAAAACCTTGTTTCGATGATGATGGAAGGCGCTGGCTTCGAAGTTGTCGATCTGGGCATCAACAACCCAGTCGAAAACTACCTGGAAGCGCTGGAAAACGAACAACCCGACATTCTGGGCATGTCGGCCCTGCTGACCACTACGATGCCTTACATGAAAGTGGTCATCGACACGATGGTCGAACAGGGCGTCCGCGACGATTACATCGTTCTGGTCGGCGGCGCGCCCCTGAATGAAGAGTTCGGCAAAGCCATCGGCGCGGATGCCTATTGCCGTGACGCAGCTGTTGCAGTGGAAACCGCCAAGGAATTCGTGGGCCGCAAGCACAATCAACTGGCTGGCTAAGACCCGAACAATACTGATTGAAAGGCCGTCCGATCCGGGCGGCCTTTTCGATTCTGAAGCGCCTTGTCACCGGAGGATCCGGATTATCCAATTTTAAACCAAAGCAGGTCTAAAAGAACGAGGCATTCACATCCCCGGGGGGTCTCGTGCCGACTACGTTCACAGCCATCTCGCTCGGCAAACTTGCCGATATCGACAGTTTCGAAGGCAACAACACAGCTGAAAACGCTTCGGCGCTTGTAGGGAAAACCTTTGGCGGGTCCGACGATCCGCTGGCTCACAACAGCGTCACCTGGAGCGCGGTCGGCAATCCGAGTTCGTACTACAACATGAACAACATGTCGGCCAATGATCGGTTTTCGATCGATGGCGGGCCGCCTCAGACATTCGATGGCACTTCGGTCTACAACGCCACGATCACCTATTTTGACGGATCAACTGCCAGGATTTCCGCAGTTGTGGCGCAGGATGTGGATGGCAACACCTATCTGATGCCGGAATTCTCGGACAATTCGGACCAATCCGCCTTGGAGGCTGGCCCTGTCCGCTCGATCACGCTCAACAGCCTTGCCGGAAACCGGTATTCAGGCCTGACATCCCGCCGTGAAGATTGGGATCTGGTACCCTGCTTTACCCCCGGAACGATGATCCGCACCGAACAAGGCGCGCGCCCGATTGAAACCCTGTCCGTCGACGACCGGATCGAAACCCATGATCATGGGCTGCAACCCCTGCGTTGGATGGGGCGGCGAACCGTCAAGGCAACGGGTCCGCATGCGCCTGTTCTTTTCAAAGCGGGCGCCATCGGAAACTCGCGCGACCTTCTGGTGTCACAACAACACCGCATGCTGATTGGGGATTGGCGTCTCGAGCTGAACACCGGACATTGCGAAGCCCTGACGCCTGCCAAACATCTCGTGAACGGGTCCGACATCATACTGCGGCCCGGAGGGGTGGTGACCTACATCCACTTGCTGTTCGACCGGCATGAGCTGCTCTGGGCCGAAGGTTGCCTGAGCGAGAGCTTTCATCCCGGCGCGCATATCTGGGACAGTCTCGGGTCTGCCGCACGGCAAGAAATCCTGTCGCTGTTTCCGGAACTGTCGGTGAACGGTGTTGCCGCGTACGGCCCGCTGGCCCGGCCCCTGCTGACTGCGTTTGAAGCGCATGCGTCGGCGGCCTGACATGAGATGTCGGATCGGGGCTTGCCCAACGGCCTCAATCATCCTCCTATGGCAAAAGCCCCGGAGGATGCCAAGCGATGTCAAACGAATCCCTGCCAGATGATGCAAGCCTGACCTCGAAGGGCTATGAAGATACAGGCAAGGGAAGCATCCTGTTGATTGCCTGCGGCGCTCTTGCACGCGAAATACTGGATATCAAAACACGGAATGGCTGGGATCACATGGCTCTGACCTGCCTGCCTGCGATCCTGCACGTTCACCCGGAACGGATCACCCAGGCCGTGGAAGACGCCGTGGCCAAGCATCAAGGCGATTTTGACAAGATCTACATCGTTTACGCCGATTGCGGCACCGGGGGTCTGCTTCAGGCCGCCTGCGAAAAACTTGGGGTCGAAATGGTGAAGGGGCCCCATTGCTATTCCTTCTTCGAAGGAAATCAGGCCTTTCAGGACCGCGGAGAAGACGAAACAACCGCGTTCTATCTGACAGATTTCCTGGCCCGGCAATTCGACGCCTTTGTCTGGAAACCACTGGGCCTGGACCGCCACCCGGAACTGCGTGACATGTATTTCGGCAATTACACCAAACTTGTCTATCAGGCCCAGATCGACAGCCCAGAGCTGACGGAACGCGCGCGCGAATGCGCAGACCGGATGGGGCTTGAATTCGAACGCCGGTTCACCGGTTACGGCGATCTGGAAAACACGCTGTCGGACTGGGCAAACCGCCCAAGATGAGGTCAGACGTTTTCCTGTGCGACCTGCCGGATGCGTTCGATCATCGACCGCAGGCCGTTTGAGCGCTGAGCGGACAGGTGGTCGTTCAGGCCAAGGCGTGCCAGTTCCGCCCCCGCATCGACTTTGGGAACTTCGGCCACGGGCAAACCGTTGTACAAAGACCGAAGAACAGCGATCAGGCCACGTACGATCAGTGCATCGCTGTCACCATCGAACTTGAAGACGCCGGATTCAATCATCGGGTGCAGCCAGACCTGGCTGGCGCATCCATGGACTTTTGTCGCCGGAACCTTGAATGCGTCGTCCAGCGGCTCCATCGCCTTGCCCTGCTCGATGACATGGCGGTACCGGTCTTCCCAATCCTCGAGAAACTCGAAATCCTCGACAATCTCTTCAAAGGCGGGCGTGGCCATGATGCGGTGATCCTTTGGTTGCATTCACAATTGTGACCTAAGCCGGTGACCCGCCACTGTCCAGCCCCCGCGGTGGCTTTTCAACGCGAAGAAATTGCGCTAACCCATTGCCTGAACTCGTGTGAAAGTCTGTGGGTCCATGCAAAAATCTCTGTCCGTTCTCATCATCGCCACGCTGACCCTGACTGCATGCAGCAGCTGGCGTGACTCTCGGGTGAACCCTTCAAACTGGTTCGGATCCAGCAGATCTGTCGAAGCCGAAACACCGCCCGACCCAAATGCCGCCGACGCACTGGTTCCGAAGCAAGGCGGAGGAACCGGCCTGTTTTCCCGCCCCGATGCCGAAGACACCAGCATTCCAATTGGTCAGATCGACGAGTTGCGCATCGACCCAACCCCCACCGGCGCGATCATCTATGCGTCTGGCACGGCTGTCCGACAGGGGGCATTCAACGCGCGTCTGGTTCCTGTTGAAAAGGAAGAAAACCAGAAGAACGGAACTTTGGAATTCGTGTTCCGTGTGAACTACCCCAGCTATGAGACGCCGCAAGGGTCGGAACGTACCCGGATGGTATCGGACGCCATCAATGTCTCGAAGCAGGAACTGGAAGGTATTCGGCTGGTCCGCGTGGTCGGACAACAGAACGCATTGGAATCACGGCGCCGGTAAGCGCCGTTACAGGGACACGACCTTGACCGACTGCCCTTTGGCCGCCAGGGCAATCTTTCCTTCGCACAACTTGAGAGCATCCTCGCCAAAGACTTCGAACCGCCATCCCGACAAGGCTGGAACATCCCGCTCGCCGGCCGCAATCTGATCCAGGTCCGAACTTGTGGCGATCAATTTCGCCGCCACACCTGAACTTTCGGTTTTGGACTTTAGCAGAACCCTCAGCAGGTCAGCCAGCGCCGGATTGACCTTGAGCTTGTCGCGCGAAGTGTCGACCTTGGGCAATTTGTCGGGCGGGCAATTCACGCCACGCTTGACCGCTGCCAGAATACCTTCGGCGATCGCCCCTTTGCGGGCTTCGCGCAGCAACAGGCGGGATCCGCCCAAATCCGAATGTGTTTTGGGTTTGGTCGATGCCAGCTCGATCAGCGCGTCGTCTTTGAATACGCGGTTCCGGGGCACGTTGTTTTCCTGCGCATAGGATTCGCGAAACTGCGCCAATTCCCGCACCACAGCCAGAAACTTGGCCGAGTTCGTGCGCGTCTTTACCCGCTTCCATGCGTCTTCAGGCCGGATGTCATAAGTGGCAGGCTGTGTCAGCGTCCGCAGTTCTTCGGCAACCCAGTGGCTGCGCTGCGTCTTTTCAAGTTCTGCGGCCAGACGCTCGTAGATCCCGCGCAAATGGGTCACATCTGCAAGAGCATAGTTTTTCTGAGCATCGGTCAGCGGGCGCCGGGACCAGTCGGTGAACCGAGAGGTCTTGTCGACGCCCTGCTTGCAGATTTTCCGAACCAGAGTTTCATAGCCAACCTGTTCGCCAAAGCCACACACCATCGCTGCGACCTGTGTGTCAAACAGCGGCTTGGGAAACACGCCGGCTTCGACCCAGAAGATCTCAAGGTCCTGGCGGGCGGCATGGAACACCTTGACCACGCTTTCATTCCGGAAAAGATCGTAAAGCGGGTCAAGCGACAAACCATCGGCAAGCGGATCGACCAGAACCGCGCTGTCTTCATCCTCGGACGGGACAGCCAATTGCACCAAGCACAGCTTGGAGTAATACGTCCGCTCGCGCAGAAATTCGGTGTCGACCGTGATATAGGGATAGCCTTCGGCGGCCTTGCAGAAATCGGCCAGCTCTTGCGTCGTCGTCAGGGTTTTCATGCGCCGTACTAGTATCGCTCTTGTTTTTGTGCCTGCCCGTTTTTGTCCTCGTCCCGAGCGTTGTCGACGACCATAGGCCGATTATTGCACGGGTGTAAATCACCCACAGAGCGTTCACGGCAACAGGACGGGGGACCTGTTGCCTTCTGCAAAGCGCCGCAGCACTTCGGGGTAGAGTTTGTGTTCCCACACCAGCACCCGCGCAGCCAGCGATTCCGGTGTATCATCGGCTTGGATCGGCACCCGTGCCTGACCCAGAATCGGGCCGTCATCCAGTGCCGCCGTCACCTCATGCACCGAGCAGCCGTGTTCGGAATCTCCGGCTTGAATCGCGCGGGCATGGGTGTTTAACCCTTTGTATTTTGGCAATAATGAAGGGTGGATATTCAGCATTCGTCCTTGAAACTGAGACACGAAATCCGCTGTCAGAACCCGCATGAAGCCAGCCAGACAGACAATGTCGGGTTGCGCCTCTTGCAGGGGTTTCAAAAGCTCGGCTTCAAAGGCGCTGCGGTCCCCCTTGAAAGGGCGATGATCAACCACTGCGGTCGGAATGCCACGGTCCGCAGCTTTTTTCAGCCCGCCTGCCTGCGCATCATTGGACAGCACCAAACAGGGCCGCGCCGGATGATCTTTGGTCATGCTGTCAACAAGCGACACCATGTTCGACCCGCCCCCGGAGATCAGGATCGCGACGCGCTTCTGGCTCACAGCAGTTTGCCCGAATAGGCAACGCCGGGCGTTTCCGTGACGGCACCGATCCGAGCGACGATTTCACCGGCATCTGCCAGCAGGGCTGACAGCTCATCCGCCTTGTCCGCGGCGCACACGACAATAAGGCCGATGCCGCAATTGAAGGTCTTGAGCATTTCCGCCTCAACGATACTGCCGGTCTTCGCCATCCAGCCGAAGACAGGGGGCAGTTGCCAGCTGCCCAGATCGATCCGGGCCCCCAGCCCTTGGGGCAGCACGCGCGGAAGATTTTCGGTCAACCCGCCGCCGGTGATATGCGCCAGCGCGTGAACACCACCCGCACGAACCGCAGCCAAAGCCGGTTTTACGTAAAGGCGTGTGGGCGTCAGAAGTGCCTCACCCAAGTTGCCCTCTCCGAAGGGCGACGGCGAATCCCAGCCCAGACCGGACAGTTCGACCAGCTTGCGCACAAGCGAATAGCCGTTGGAATGCACCCCGTTCGAGGCCAGACCCAAAAGGACGTCACCGGCTTGAACGCCCGCGGGCAGATCTGCGCCGCGTTCCATCGCACCGACCGCAAACCCGGCCAGATCAAAATCGCCATCGGGATACATTCCCGGCATCTCGGCGGTTTCACCACCGATCAGGGCACAGCCAGACTGCGCACAGCCTTCGGCAATCCCTTCGATGATCCGCGCCGCCGTATCGGTATCCAGCCTGCCGGTCGCGAAATAATCGAGGAAGAACAGCGGCTCGGCCCCCTGACAGATCAGGTCATTCACGCACATGGCCACCAGATCGACGCCGACCCCGTCCACGACGCCGGTATCAATCGCAATCCGCAGCTTGGTGCCCACGCCATCCGTCGCACCGACCAGGATCGGGTCCTGGTATCCGGCAGCCTTCAGATCGAACAGCGCGCCAAATCCACCCAGGCCGCTCATCACACCGGGGCGGTTGGTCCGCTTGGCGGCGGGTTTGATCCGATCGACCAGGGCGTTGCCCGCGTCGATATCAACACCTGCATCGGCATAGGTGATTCCGTTTTTACCCGCTGTCATGTCCGGTCCCTCAAGAAAGCTTTGCGGGCGGGTTAGTCGATTGTGGCGTTTGTTGCAACGGTCAGGCTTGACGCGGCTGTTCACCGTGATACCCAAGCGCCTAGGCGGGCCTGTAGCTCAATTGGTTAGAGCAGAGCGCTCATAACGCTTTGGTTGGGGGTTCGAGTCCCTCCGGGCCTACCATTTCGCCGAAACATCCGAGTGGGTTGTTGCCGTCTGGACGTTGATGCGCTGGCTTATCCGTCCGAATCTTCGAACCCAAAATAGGCGTCGAGCTCCTCTTGGGTTACTTGCCATTCATAGGAATAGCCGTCGCGCCCACCAAAGCTGTAATCCTCGTGACTGCCGGACAGGCTCGGATCTTGATGCACCGCCTCCAAATAGGTCTCGAATTCATCAGGATCGACCCAGAACGACGCATCCATGATCATCATGTAGTAATCATAGGCAAGAGGCTCATCGAACTTGCCGAAGTCATTCTGCAAATAGTCCAGCATTTCAGCGCAAAATATCGCCATATTGGCACGCACCTGAACCGGAAGAGGTGCCAGATCCTCGTCGCCTTCCACCACGTCCTGCTGCGACGCATGCCACAACTCGGATGCCAACGGCTCGATCAGGTCGGACCGCAACCATTTCAGACATGTATCGCCTGCCCCGATAAAACCGGTCAGGCGTTCCACCCGCCTTTCATCGGTTTCGTCATACCACTGCCAAAGAGGCAGCAAGGCCGCAAGTGTCGCGCACCCGACAAACCCCTTTTCGGCCAATTTCACGAATCCTGCGATAACCATCCTATGCGCCCCCAAAAAAGCAAAAAACTATGGGGACAGGATGCCATGGCCAGACAAATTAACAAAATTGAACCCCATGCGCAGACATAAAAGGGGGTCTATCGCCCGATAATAATGTCCGCGCAGAGCCCTCCGAGACGTTCACTTTTCGACAGACGCAAAGCGCCACCATGCGCACGCGCGACATCCGCCACAATCGCAAGACCAAGGCCAACGCCACTGCCCTGATTCTGATTGCGAGCCGGGTCGAGCCGCGTGAAAGGCTTTACCGCCTCTGTACGTTGGTCCGCAGGTATACCGGGGCCGTCATCCTCAACGCGGATACGCATCGATTTCGCGTTCAGAAACAAGCTGAGCTCGGCCCGGCTTCCATAACGCATGGCATTTCCAATCAGGTTTTCCACCGCCCGGCGTACAGCCATGGGGCGTATCATGACCGTCCCCTGCCCTTCGACCGCGATCAGCTCTGCCTGATGACCGGCCCGTTTTGCATCATCCACGATCTGGCGGAGAAATTCATCCGGCTGGACCTCTTCCGCCGATCCCTCGGCAGCCCCACGCGAAAAATCCAGAAACGCATCCAGCAAGGACTGCATTTCCGTGACATCCTTTTGCAACGGTGCGGCCTCGTCTTCCGGCAACATCGACAGTCCAAGCTTCAAACGTGTCAACGGGGTCCGCAGATCGTGGCTGACACCCGACAGCATCAACGTCCGTTGTTCGATCTGGCGTTCGATCCGGGACCGCATATCCAGAAACGCATTTCCCGCCGCGCGCACCTCGATAGCACCACCGGGTGAATACGGAACGATTCGCCCCCGCCCGAAGGCCTGCGCCGCATCAGCGAGGCGCGTAATGGGACGCAATTGATTCCGCATGTAAAGAAACGAGATCGTCGTCATGATGACCGCAAAGAACACCATGGTGACGATCAATTGATGCGGGGCCGCGGGCGACAACCTGCGCCGATCGAACGTCAATTGCAGCAGTCCCAGATGGGTCTTCAGATAAACCCGCGCCTCTTTGCTGCTGGGTAAAGCCACGGCGTCAAGATTGGGCAACCTGGCATACAGTTCGGATTCGACCTGCGGTGCGATGAAATCGTACCATCGCCGCGCGCCAATCTCAGGCTGTTCGTTGACGCCCAGAAACCTGGCCTTCATCTCAAGGGCCTGCAAATCGGGACGAATCGACGCCAGCGCCTGTTGTTGCGTTTCCGCGCCCTCGATCATTGTTGAAATCAGCATCACCTCGCGGGATGCCGCGCGCGTCATCTGGCCGGTGACATCCTCAAGATGCTTTTGAAGGAACGCGATTCCCACGACCAGCAACAGCACGATCACAGGTAAAACCAGGATCAGCGCTGCCCGGGCGTAAAGACTGCGAGGCATATAGGGTTTGAGCCAGTGCGAAGACATGCGCTAAACCTAACGGGCTGCCCGGACAAGAGAAAGAGCATAGAATGCAGGCACCAGATGTTTTCGATCCGCCCGTCGGCCAGCCAGAGGAACTGCATCCGGGTTTGCGGCGTATTCTGGCCCCGAATCCCTCTCCGATGACCTATTGCGGTACCAACACGTATCTGCTGGGTGAACGCGACATTGCCGTCATCGATCCAGGCCCCGCAAGCGAGGCACATCTGGGCGCAATTCTGGATTCCTTGGCGCCGGGTCAAAGGATCAGCCATATCATTGTCACACATACGCATGTGGACCATTCACCCTTGGCGGCTCCGCTGGCGGCGCGCACAGGGGCGACGATTTATGCTTATGGCGGGCCCGAGGCAGGACGCAGCGCCGTCATGACCGATCTTGCAGCGCAGGGACTGACCGGCGGCGGCGAAGGCATCGACACCACGTTTCGCCCTGATGTCGAAGTGGCGGATGGTGAAACCATCAATGGCGACGGGTGGCAGCTTGAGGTCATTCACACACCGGGCCATCTGGGCAATCACATTGCTCTGGCCTGGCAGAACATCTGTTTCACGGCGGATCATGTTATGGGGTGGGCCAGCTCGTTGGTGTCCCCTCCGGATGGTGATCTGACCGACTTCATGACTGCCTGCCATCGGCTGCGCGCGCGCGACTGGTCGGTTTTCCACGCCGGCCATGGCGCACCGATCACCAGCCCTGCCGAACGTTTGGACTGGCTGATTGCACATCGCCAGACCCGCGAGGCCCAGATTCTGAGCGCATTGGAAGAAAAAGACGGGACAGCGCGGCATCTGGCCGAGCGCATCTATACGGATACGCCAGCGGCATTGCTGCCCGCGGCCGAGCGCAACGTCTTTGCTCATCTCGTTGATCTGACTGGGAAAAAAAAAGTGGGGCCCATTGGCCCCCTGTCAGTTTCATCTGTTTTTCGGCGGGTTCGCTAAAACTGAAAAAATTTTTGATGGTTCTCGTACTTAACCTCTGGACGTCCGGAATCGGGGTTGCTATACGCGCCTCAGTTCCGGCGTAGCTCAGCGGTAGAGCAGTTGACTGTTAATCAATTGGTCGTAGGTTCGATCCCTACCGCCGGAGCCAAAATCCCCCCTTCGTTCAGACCTGCATTGCCGTCAAAAATCACATCGATTCGTGCCGGTTTTTTTCGTCGAAAAACACACGCACCCTCTGGACGTCGGGAAACCGGATTGCTATACGGCGCGAACCGTTCCGGCGTAGCTCAGCGGTAGAGCAGTTGACTGTTAATCAATTGGTCGTAGGTTCGATCCCTACCGCCGGAGCCAATTCCCAAAAACGCAGCAGACCTAGCCTGTCAGGGCGTCGCCGAACTCGGCCCGAAGCTTGCGTTTCAATACCTTTCCGGTCGCGCTCAGCGGCAATGCGTCGACAAAGACAACCTTGTCCGGGATCTGCCACTTGGCGATTTTGCCTTCGAAAAAGGCAAGCAAATCCTCTTCGCTGGGCTCTTCACCATCGGCTTTCACGGCAACCAGCAAGGGGCGTTCATCCCATTTCGGATGCGGAACACCAACCACGGCGGCCGTTGCAAGCTGGGGGTGGGCCACGGCGATGTTTTCAAGCTCGACCGAACTGATCCATTCCCCACCGGATTTGATGATGTCCTTGGATCTGTCGCGAATGGTCATGTAGCCATCCGGGTCCAAAGTGGCCACATCCCCGGTAGCGAACCAGCCATCCTGCAAAAGTTCCTGATCCTGCAACTGGAAGTAGCTGTCCAGTACCCAGTGACCCCGCACCATCAAATCGCCCTGGGTTTCGCCGTCATGCGGCAGATCATTCCCATCTTCGTCCACGATTTTCAATTCGACCCCAAAGGGTGGTCTGCCCTGACTCAGGCGGATCTTGTGCTGGTCTTCCGGCGGCAGCTTCAGATGTTTGGCCAATGGATAATTCGTCGTGCCCAGCGGGCTCATCTCGCTCATGCCCCAGGCGTGGACCGTGTCAACGCCATAGGTTTCGCGGAACGTTTCGATCATCGACGGAGGGCACGCGGCGCCGCCGATAACCGTGCGTTCAAGGCTTTTGAGTTCGGTTCCGCATGCCGCAGCATAGGCCAGCAAGCCCTGCCAGATGGTCGGCACGCCCATGGCCAAGGTCACGCCATAGGTGTCGATCAGATTGACCAGCGCCTCGCCGTGCAAATCCGGCCCAGGCAACACAAGCCGCGATCCCGACATGGCGCAGGCGTAGGGCGACCCCCAGGCGTTGACATGGAACATCGGCACAACCGGCATGACAACATCCATCGCTGAATACCCGATCACATCCCGTGTGTTCGATGCAAAGCTGTGCAGCAGTGTTGACCGATGGGAATACAACACGCCCTTTGGGTTGCCCGTGGTTCCCGACGTATAGCACAGACCGCAGGCCGTCTTTTCATCCAGGTCGGGCCATTGGAAACCTGCATCCCCGGTCTCCAGCAACTCGTCATAGAATTTCAGATCAGGAACCTGAGCCGCAGCCTCTTCATTGCGAGGCCCCATGAGGACAAAATGCCGAACTTCGGACAGGGCATCATGCAAGGCAGCCACCAGCGTTACAAAAGTCGCATCAAAGAACAGAACCCTGTCCTGGGCATGGTTGATGATAAAGGTCAGCTGCTCGGGGAACAGGCGGGGATTGACCGTGTGACAGACATAGCCCGCGCCCGACGTGGCAAAATAGATCTCGAGATGCCGCCGATTGTTCCAGGCCAGTGTCCCGATCCTGTCCTGCGGTTCCAGCCCCAGATTGGTCAAGGCCGACGCCATCCGTCGGGCATTCACCGCAATCTCGGACCAGTTGGTTTCAGTGACCGTTCCATCCGTTTCAACCGAAACAATCTCGGTCTGACCGTGATAGCGGTCTGCGTGATCGATCAGCGACGAAACCAGCAAGGGCTGCGTCATCATCTGTCCTAGCATGGACATCCTCCCGTCCTTGGCGAGACCTTGGATGGCCTCTGCCTCGTCCATCTGGCATTGACGGCTTGGGGCGTGACCCGATGCGTCAATACAGTCGTTTCCTACGGAGGAACCCTGCCAATCATTTAATTGTCTGACAATAAAAGAATGCAGCCCAACACGGCCGTGGGCGGCATTTTTTCGCTCTTAGTTTCGGTGTTTCAGCGCGTAGGCGACCAATGCGGCGGTTGATCCGTCCTTACCGTCAGCACTGGCGACACCATCCACGACAGGTCCAAGCGAGTTGGCAAGCTCTTTGCCCAATTCCACACCCCACTGATCAAAGGAATTGATGCCCAGCAGAACACCTTCAACGAACACACGATGTTCGTACAGCGCGATAATCTGCCCCAGAACGAACGGCGTAAGCTTCGGATAGATCAGCGTTGTGGAAGGGCGGTTGCCCGGAAACACGCGGTGTCGCGCCTGCCGATCAAGTTCGTCGCCATCAAGGCCTTTTTCTGCCATGAGTTCACGGGCTTCATCCAAAGACCGGCCACGCATCAAAGCCTCTGACTGGGCCAGACAGTTGGCCAAAAGCAGGCGGTGATGGTGGGTCAACTCGGGTTCGTGCCCTTCGGCGGCGACCATGAATTCGCAGGGAATGACATCCGTCCCCTGATGGATGAGCTGATAGAACGCATGCTGGCCATTGGTACCCGGCTCACCCCAGACCACCGGCCCGGAGGGGACAGCCAGCGAAGACCCGTCCATCGCGACAGATTTGCCATTCGATTCCATTTCCAACTGCTGGAAATAGGCTGGCAGGCGCAGCAAACGCTGATCATAGGGCAGCACAGCGCGGCTGGTACAACCCAGAACCTGACGGTGCCAGATGCCGACCAGCGCCAGCATCACAGGCATGTTTTCCACCCAATCCGCCGAGCGGAAATGCAGATCCATCGCCTGCCCGCCCCGCAGAAACGCATCAAATGCATTTGAACCGACGGCAATCATGACCGGCAATCCGACCGGCCCCCAGACCGAATAACGCCCGCCCACCCAATCGGCGAAACCGAATACATGCGCCTCGGGGATGCCGAAAGCCTGCGTCTTGTCCAGCGCGCTGGATACGGCGGCAAACTGGCGGGACGGATCCCCTCCGCCCTCGGACATCCAGGCGCGGGCCGTGCGCGCATTGGTCATCGTTTCGATCGTGGTGAATGTCTTGGACGCGACAATCACAAGCGTACGTGCCGGATCCAACGGGCGTAGCGTGTCCGCGATATGGGCCCCATCCACGTTCGAGACGTAATGCACCCGCGGGCCATCGTGATAAGGGGCCAGTGCGTGCGTGGCCATCACCGGGCCAAGGTCGGACCCCCCGATGCCGATATTCACCACATCGGTGAAACTGCCCCCTGCCCCCGCAATGGCGCCGCCGCGCACTTCCTCGGCAAAGACACGCATCCGATGCAGCGTGTCCAGAACCCCGGGCATGACGTCCTGACCGTCCACGTCAACCGGCCCACCATCAAGGTTGCGCAGGGCGGTGTGCAGCACTGCGCGCCCTTCGGTTTCGTTGATCTTCTTCCCGGCAAACATGGCGTCGCGCCGCGTCGCAAGCCCGGCATCTTCGCACAATTGCAACAACGCAGCGCGCACGTCTTCATCGATCTGCGTTTTTGAATAATCGAACAGCAAATCCCCGGTCGAGGCTGAAAACGACCCGGCCCGGGTTGCATCCTTTGCAAACAGGTCGACGATACGGCGGTCAGCTGCTGCGAGCGCCTTCAAAGCATCCAAATGCATTGCCTCACTCCGCCCAATGAACCGTCATGCCACTGAGGACCGCAGCGATCGGTGCCTCTTCCGGTGGCATCGACATGGCTTTGTCCAAAACGTCTCGTTTTGCCTGACCGTAGATGATCAGATGTTTCGACAAGGCCCCGTCCAGAACAGGGGCCGTCAAAGAAATCCGGGGCTCTGGCTGCACATCGGTCCGGGCGACGATCAAGGTCGGCGCCTGGCTGTCGAGGGCCTTGTCCAGCCCGTCCATTCCCGGGAACAACGAGGCCGTGTGCATGTCTTCCCCCATCCCGAGGACAAGAACCGACAAAGGCAGCACCGGCGCGATCAGCGATTCAATTTCCGGCAACGCCGCTTCAGGCTCTGCGCCCGGAACATAAAGTGGAAGATACTGCGCCACGGATGCCCGGTTTGTCAGCAGTCTTTCCCGGATCA
Organism: Ruegeria sp. THAF33; assembly: GCF_009363615.1. Taxonomy (NCBI): domain Bacteria; kingdom Pseudomonadati; phylum Pseudomonadota; class Alphaproteobacteria; order Rhodobacterales; family Roseobacteraceae; genus Ruegeria; species Ruegeria sp. THAF33. The sequence continues at coordinate 1,650,513 of NZ_CP045384.1, forward strand.
GACGTTCGTTCGAACGTTCGTGATCAGCCGGCACGCAGCGTTCGTCCGTAGGCAGAACACGCACACGGTCCCACTCGAGATCGGCGGCACACAGGCTGTCAAAAACCGGCCCCGGCGTTGTCCCACCGGGGACGGCCAATGCAACGGTGTCATTGTGCAACAAAGCGGCCTCAAGCTCACCAGCCAACGCGTTTGCCACATCGATGGCCAACATTTCCCGGTCGGCATATTCCTGAATGTTCATGGCTTTATTCCCTGCCAGCGGCGACCGTCACGTTTCATCAGCAGCTCGGCGTCGCCCGGCCCTGTGCTGCCGCTGTCATAAGGTTTCGGCACGTCCCCGCGCGCCAGCCATCCGGCGATGATCGGATCGGTCCAGGCCCAGGCGGCCTCGACCTCGTCCCCACGCATGAACAGCGTCTGGTTGCCCCGTATCACGTCCATGATAAGGCGTTCGTAAGCATCTGGCGGGTCTTGATTCTCGGGCCCCAGCGCTTCGGCGAAGCTCATGTCCAATGGCACGTCGATCAGCCGCATCCCGCCTGGTCCCGGCTCCTTGATCGTCACTTTCAGCGTGATCCCTTCGTTGGGTTGCAACCGGATCGACAACGCATTGGCGTGACGCCCGGCCTCTTCCCCGAAAATCGAATGCGGCGCGTCCTTGAACATCACATTGATAATCGACGAGCGCGCCACCAGCCGTTTGCCCGTGCGCAGGTAAAACGGCGTGCCCGCCCATCGCCAATTGCTGACATGCGCCTTCAGCGCCACATAGCTTTCAGTGGTCGAGCGTGGATTGCCGACACATTCGCGGTATCCCGCCCCCTCCGGCCCTGCCGAAAACTGGCCGCGCACGATGTGATGCGGTTCCACCGGATCAAGCGCCCGGATCACCTTGAGCTTTTCATCCCGCACCGCGTCCGGATCGAACTTCGCCGGGGGTTCCATCGCAATCAGGCACAGCAGCTGCATCAGGTGATTTTGCACCATGTCCCGCATCGCGCCGGCGCGTTCATAATATTCTTCGCGCCCATCGATACCGACGGTTTCGGCAACGGTGATCTGGATATGGTCGACATACTGGCTGTTCCACAGCGGTTCGAACAGCATATTGCCAAACCGTACGGCCATCAGGTTCTGAACGGTTTCCTTGCCCAGGTAATGATCGATTCGGTAGATCTGGCTTTCATCAAAATGCGCAGCCAGTGTGGCATTCAGCTCTCGCGCGCTGCCCAAATCATGCCCGAACGGCTTTTCCACCACGATGCGCGTATCTTCGGTCGCCAGATCATAGGCCCGGACCCGCTCGGCCAAGGGGCCGAACAGGCTGGGACCGACCGAGAAATAGAACGCGCGCACGCGGTTGGGTGACAGTTTTTCACCCAGCAGGTCCCATCCTTCGGCTGAAACTGCATCCAGCGGGACATAGTCGACCCGTTGTAGAAAACGAGACACTCTCTGGGACTCCGAAGCGCGGACCGCAGCATGCCGGTGCAGCGATTCTGCGACCATCTGTCGGAAATCTTCCGCGGAATGGCCCGCCCGCGCTGCTGCGATAATCCTGGCATCCTCGTGCCATTGCCCGGCGCAAAACCGACGGTAAAGCGCGGGCAGAATCTTACGCTGCGCCAGATCGCCGGTACCGCCGAAAATGATCAGATCAAAGGGATCAACAGGTATGACGCGTGAAACCATGAATTGTCCTTACCCCGCCCCTTCCGGCATGTCCAATGTTAGCGCAACCATTCGGCAAAAAAACACTCTGTTCAAAACTCTGTCAGAACCGCTGCGTCACCCTTACCAAATCCGCGACAAAGGGCTAGATCGGATTGATGACCTTTAAGAACCGGATGCGGGAATGAAAGACAACGCCCCACAGCTCGCCAATATCGGCAAGTTTCAAAACAAATCGGTGACAGCTGACGGCCAGACCCGCGCAAAGGTTTCCCTGACACGGCCCGAGACCCTTTGGTTCAATACGGGCACTTTGTGCAATATCGAATGCGTGAACTGCTATATCGCCAGCAGCCCGACCAATGACGCTTTGGTTTACATCACCGCTGACGAGGTCCGGAACTACCTGGATCAGATCGAAGCCCGCAACTGGCCCGTGCACGAGATCGGGTTCACGGGCGGTGAGCCGTTCATGAACCCGCAAATGATCGACATGACGCGCGCCGCGCTGGAACGAGGGTACAAGGTTCTGATCCTGACCAACGCAATGGCGCCGATGATGCGCCGCAAAATGCGCGAAGGGTTGCTGGGGTTGCAAAAGGAATTCAACCACATGTTGACTCTGCGCATTTCGGTCGATCACTTCCGCCCGGCCCTGCACGATGAAGAACGCGGCGACGGCAGTTTCGACAAAACCCTGACCGGTATGGAATGGTTGCGCGACCACGGTTTCAACATGGCCATCGCCGGGCGTACGGTCTGGGGGGAGTCAGACGCGGAAAGCCGTGCTGGCTATGCCAGGTTCTTTGCCAGGCACGGATTTGATATTGACCCGCAGAACCCGGCTCAGACCGTTCTGTTTCCCGAAATGGACGAAACTGTCGAGGTTCCAGAAATCACCACCGCGTGCTGGGGAATTCTTGACAAATCCCCCAACGACGTCATGTGCGCCAGCGCCCGTATGGTGGTCAAACGCAAGGGGGCCGAAAAACCTGCTGTCCTGGCCTGCACCCTGCTGCCCTATGAGCCCGAGTTCGAGATGGGTCATACCCTGGCCGAGGCCGAGGCGGACGTGCATCTGAACCACCCTCATTGCGCCAAATTCTGCGTTTTGGGCGGGGCCAGCTGTTCTGGCTGATCAGTTCAGCTCGGGCGATTTCCAGAACTTGGTGCCAGACGCGCCGGCCGATACGCGCCAGCCCTTTTTGTTGAGAACAAAGAACGAGCGGCCATCAGTAAAACGCAGGGTTTCGCCCGTTTTGTCCTCGCCATACATGGCCCCCGTTTCTGCGGTCGCGTCATAGCCTTGGTTTATGAACTTATCCAGATCAGCGGGAGTTTCGAACAGGATCACGAATTTGGTCTCGAACCCACCGATGCCGATGGCGCCGCCAACCCCGCCCGTTCCCATGTTCATGTATGTGTGTTGCCCGGTGTCTTTCGACACCGCCACGCCCCGGCCATAGCCCGCCGAAACAGGAAATACTGTAACCTTACGAGAGTCGAACACCGCATACCCGGCACTGACGTCATAAAGTGGCCGCGCATCGGGGTTTTCCGTCAAAAGCTGATCCAAAATCTCGCCTGCCATCGCGTCGAGCTTTGCGCGCGTCTCTTCAGGTGTTGCCTCATTGGACAGCAGCTCCGAAGTGGATGTGATCGTATCGTCAACCGCTTCGGCACCTTTGTCGATCGTCTTCCCGACGCTTTCGGCGCCCTTTTTGATCTTGTCCAGAACACCCTCGGCAAAAACGGGGCTGGTCATGCAAAGCGCTGCAACAAAGAGAACGGCTCTGATCATTGTTTTTTCCTGTGACGCCATCAGATTGGCAGTCACCATACGCGACTTGCCTCAAATGAGAACAGGAATTCCGACGCACAGGCGGACCTGGACGATCACTCAGTTCACGCGAAACTCGCCAACCATGTTGCGCCACTCGCCCGGTGCGATCATCTTGCGGTGCGTGAATTTCACGGAATGCAGCGGCCCTTCTATTTCTCGTTGCCAAAACTCGATGAATTCGAAGAGTTTCGGATGATCCGGCGCAAGGTCATATTCCTGCCAGATGAAGGTATTCAGGACGTGGACGTAATCGGGCATGTGATAGAAAAATTCGGCCGTTGTCAGGCCATAGCCCTTGAGCATCAATTCGGTTTCACTTGTCTTCATGCAGACCTCCGGTTTGTTGCACGGTATTCTCAGGCTAGCACGAAAACCCCCTAATACTTAGATAACAATATGTTACTTGGGTGTTACCGAGGATTCGAACCTTGGGGAGCGCTGCTTGCTTGCACCTTATGTGCCGGGTCTGATAAGGTGCATCCACAAGATATAGACCCAGCACAAAATACGGGCAGTTTACGTGAGCGATACGCCAGAAATCCCCGAAAACATGGATGAAACCCCGCCCGAGCGCCCTGTCTATGACGGCCCGACGGTCTCGATCGAATCCGAGATGCGCACGTCCTATCTGGACTATGCGATGTCGGTCATCGTCAGCCGCGCGATCCCCGATCTGCGCGACGGTTTGAAACCGGTGCATCGGCGCATCCTCTATGCGATGCACGAGACCGGTAATACCCATGACAAGGCCTATCGCAAATCGGCCCGTCCGGTGGGTGACGTGATGGGTAAGTATCACCCCCACGGCGACAGCGCGATCTATGATGCGCTGGTGCGGATGGCGCAGGATTTTTCGATGTCGCTGCCACTGCTGGATGGTCAGGGCAACTTCGGCTCGATGGACGGCGACAACCCGGCGGCCATGCGTTACACCGAAGTGCGGATGGACAAGCCCGCCGCCGCCCTACTGGCGGATATCGAGAAAGAGACGGTCGATTTCCAGGACAACTACGACGGCAAAGACAAGGAACCCACCGTCCTGCCCGCGCGGTTCCCCAACATGCTGGTCAACGGCGCCGGCGGTATCGCGGTGGGCATGGCCACCAACATCCCGCCGCACAACCTGGGCGAAGTGGTTAACGCGACGCTGGCCCTGATCGACGACCCGGACCTGACGTCCGAGCAACTGATCGAATACGTCCCCGGCCCTGATTTCCCCACCGGCGGCGTGATGCTGGGCCGTTCCGGCGCGCGCAAGGCGTATCTGGAGGGCCGCGGCAGCGTCATCATCCGCGCCAAGACCCGCGTTGAAGAGCTGCGCAAGGATCGCTATGCCATCATCGTGGACGAGATCCCCTATCAGGTGAACAAGGCCTCGATGATCGAGAAGATCGCCGAAGCGGTGCGCGAAAAGCGCATCGAAGGCGTCAGCCACGTTCAGGACGAATCCGACCGCAACGGCGTGCGGGTGGTGGTCGAGCTGAAGCGCGACGCAACGCCCGAGGTGGTGCTGAACCAACTGTACCGCTTTACGCCGATGCAAACCTCGTTCGGCTGCAACATGCTGGCGCTGAACGGCGGCCGCCCCGAGCAGCTGACTCTGCGCCGTTTCCTGACCAGCTTCATCGATTTCCGCGAAGATGTGGTCGCCCGCCGCACCGCCTTTGACCTGCGCAAGGCGCGGGAACGCAGCCATATCCTGTGCGGTCTGGCCGTGGCGGTCTCGAACGTGGACGAGGTCGTGGCCACGATCCGGTCTTCGGCCGACGCGGCCGAGGCGCGCGAAAAGCTTATGACCCGGCGCTGGCCGGCCGCGGACATCGCGGATTATCTGCGCCTGATCGACGATCCGCTGTCCAAGATGAACGACGACGGGACCTATAACCTGACCGAGGTTCAGGCCCGCGCCATCCTTGACCTGCGCCTGCAACGCCTGACGCAACTGGGCGTCAAAGAGGTCACGGACGAACTGGAAGACCTGGCCGCAAAGATCAAGGAATACCTGGATATCCTGTCCTCGCGCGAACGCATAATGGGCATCATCGCTGATGAACTGCGCAGCGTCCGCGAACAATTCGCGGTACCGCGCCGCACCGAGATCGTCGACTGGTCGGGTGACATGGAAGACGAGGACCTGATCGAGCGCGAAGACATGGTCGTGACCGTGACTTCGGGCGGCTATATCAAGCGCACGCCGCTGGCCGATTTCCGCGCGCAAAAGCGGGGTGGCAAGGGGCTGTCGGGCATGCAGACCAAGGAAGAGGACGTGGTCACCACCCTCTTCGTGGCCAATACGCACACCCAGCTTCTGTTCTTCACCACCGACGGGATGGTCTACAAGCTCAAGACCTGGCGCCTGCCCCAGTCGGGGCGCACCGGCAAGGGCAAGGCGATCGTCAACATCCTGCCGATTCCCACCGGCGTTTCCATTGCGGCGATCATGCCGGTCGATGTGCCGGATGAAGAATGGGAAAACCTTCAGATCGTCTTCGCCACCAGCGCCGGCGACGTGCGCCGCAACGCGCTGAGCGACTTCACCAACGTCAAGCGCAACGGCAAGATCGCGATGGACCTGCCCGAGGGCGTGGAACTGGTCAACGCGCGTATCTGCTCGGACGATGACGATGTGATGCTGGTCACCAATTCCGGCCGGGCGATCCGTTTCTCCACAACTGACGTGCGGGTGTTCAAGGGGCGCAAATCGACCGGCGTGCGGGGCATCCGGCTGAACGCGGGCGACCGCGTGGTCTCGATGTCGGTGATCCGTCATTTCGAGGCCACCCCGGACGAGCGCGCCGCCTATCTGAAAATGCGCCGCCTGATGGCCGGCGTGACCGACGATACCGAAGCCGACGAGGATGGCGGCAATGCCGACAGCATCCTGCCGCAGGAACGCTATGCCGAGATGTCGGCGGCCGAGAACCTGATCCTGACCATCACGGCCAAGGGGTCCGGCAAGCTCAGCTCGTCGCATGACTATCCGGTGCGCGGCCGTGGTGGCATGGGCGTGATGGCGATGGACAAGGCGATGCGGGGCGGCCCGCTGGTGGCCTCGTTCCCGGTCGAAATCGACGATCAGATCATGCTGGCCACCTCCAAGGGACAGTCGATCCGGGTTCCGGTCGACGGCATCTCGTTCCGGTCCCGCAGCGCCGGAGGGGTCAAGGTGTTCAACACTGGCAAGGGCGAAGAGGTCGTCAGCGTCGCCCGGATCGCCGATCAGGGTGATGAGGAAACCGAAGAATAATCCTCACGCTAAATTACGGATATGAAACAAAACGCTCGCTCTGCGGGCGTTTTGTCATTCTGGATCACGATATCGATAGCTCTCGGGATGATCCGCTTGCCCGAAGCCATTCTGACGCCTAGCTTTTTCATATGTGGTCTTTTGCACATATCCGACCAGCTTACAGCCGCACAGAACGTATCAGCGACGGGGTGGTCCATGTGCTCGGTGTCTCGAGCGCGTTGATTGCGGTTCCCCTGCTGATCACGATGACCATCAATTACCGGTATGATCAATCTGCGGTACTGGGCGCGTCGGTTTACGGGGTGACGTTGATACTCATGCTGACGTTTTCTGCGTTGTACAACATGATTGAAAGCGAGGAATGGCGCGGGTTTCTGCAACGCCTCGATCATTCCGGCATCTACGTCAAGATCGCAGGGACCTATACCCCATTTCTACTGTTGTCCGGTGCTCAGCCTCCTGGGCTGTTGCTCGGGTTGTGGTCCTCGGCAACGCTTGGGTCAGTTCTCAAGATGTTAGACCCAAACCGGTTCCGTTGGTTCGGGCTTGCGCTTTACCTTTTGATGGGTTGGGCAGCCGTCTGGGCCGGGCAATCCATGTTGGCAGATCTGTCCCCCACAATCGTCACACTGATGATTTCCGGTGGGCTCGTGTATACGATCGGTGTCGCCTTCTACCTGCTGGATTGGCTGCCGTTCCACAATACGATCTGGCACGTATTTGTGTTGGTCGGCAGCGTTTTGTTCTTTGCAGCCGTCGCGACCCGGATTGAACTGGTGCCAGTGGTTTAGGTCAATCTGTGCATGTTTGTTCGGCAAGTGTTTGGGCAGAATGAAAGGACGCGCCACCCAAAATCAGCGTTCAGTGTGAAATCAAAAAACAATCTGACTTTCATATATCGCAGTCTCCACTCGATCTTCACGTGATCGGATTTGTGCTCGCAGCACTCTGGTCCAAAGCATTCACCGCTTCAAACCAGTCGAGCATCACATCGCTCCAGCCATTTGGAACGCCATGCCCGATTTCATATCCGATAACCGAACTTTTCAAACCGGCCTCACAGTTCCTAGGAATGCGCTGATCATAGCCTTCTTGCTCAAAAAAACTTGGTCCTATTGAAAACTCGCAGAAGCCCTGAACTTTAGCGTGGCTTCCACGGCGCCTATAAATCCTGGATCAGACCAATCAGAACCGGGCATGGCGAAGGAAGTACCGCTGTTGTCGTAGCCATGGCGGCAATACATGTCGAAATCTGTTGATGCGCACTTTTCCGGTTCGCCGCGGGAATGGCCGGTGGTTACGATCTGTGCCAGATCAATGGGGAATCGTGCCAACACCTCCTCAGGCGTATTTGGCAATGAATTCAGAAACATCGCGCCTATCGTGAGAGTCACTCCAAACCCAGCCTGTGCCCCGGCCATTCTGGTGCTCAATTTCCAGCGTGGTCGGAACGACGCTGGCCTACCGGCGTTCAAGTACCGGTGTGACAGGAAACACACTCTGAAGCACCCGTTGCGCCGTTCCGCGAGATCCATGAAGAAAAATCACGGTTGAACATGGTCATTCGCCCTTCGGACGTAAGACATTGGGTTGTCACCCAGAAACCATACATGAAATACCCGCGCGCCCGAATTCCTGTGCTTGTTACAGTTGTGAAAACGTTTTGCACGACGCGCTGGTTTGAGTATTCAAGCCAAAGCCAATGTTGCAACGCAAATGGCAAGAAACCTTACCAATCGGCTACCGATTCATGACGTCACAGCCCGTACAATCCGCTGAACTTCTGTTCTAGATAGTCCAGCAAAGGTTCGGGCCCCGGCTCTACTCCACTCGCCCTCTGGATAATCTCGCGTGGGGCATAAAGCCCGCCATGTTGCTGAACGTGTTCACGCAGCCAAGCGGTTGCGCCTGTTGTGTCACCTTCTGCCAGTTGCTCATCCAGTTCAGGAACTGCGCCGCGCAGTGCCTGATACAGACATCCTGCATAGACATTGCCCAGCGAATAGGTCGGGAAGTAACCGAACAGTCCAACCGACCAGTGCACATCCTGCAAACAGCCGTTCGACGGTTTGTCGACCGCATAACCGAAGTCGGCCTTGAACCGGTCATTCCACGCCGCTTCCAGCTCGCTGACCTGCAAGTCCCCGGCCATCAAAGCGCGCTCTAGATCGAACCGAAGCATGATGTGCAGATTGTATTGCACTTCATCGGCTTCGGTGCGGATATAGCCGTTATGAACCCGGTTGACGGTAGCGTAGAAAGCATCTGCATCGGCAATTCCGAAATCGCCGAATGCGTCTTTCATCTGATCGAACAACCATCCCGTAAACGCACGCGAACGGCCAAGCTGGTTTTCATAGATCCGGCTTTGGCTTTCATGCACACCCATGGACACGCCGCGCCCCAGCGGCGTCAGCAGGTAGTCGCGGTCGATCCCCTGTTCGTAAGCCGCGTGGCCGACCTCGTGAATGGTGGAATAAAAGCAGTTGAACGGGTCCGTTTCGCTGGTTCGCGTGGTGATGCGCACATCCAGACCCGAGCCCGAACTGAACGGGTGAACCGCCTTGTCGACACGGCCGTTGTTGAGGTCATAGCCGAAGGCGACCGCCAGTTTTTGCGTAAGCCGCATTTGGGTCAGCTCGTCAAAGCTTCCGGTCAGCGCGGCAGGTTCCGGGCGTTCCAGAACAGCCGCACGCAAGGCCACAAGACGTGGGCGCATCTCATCGAAAATGGCCGCGATCTGAGCGCCGGTTGTATAGGGTTCATAATCCTCGACCATGGCGTCATAGACGTCTCCGCCCTGTGCCAGCGCCTCGCCTTCCTGACGCTTCAGCGATACGACCTCTTCCAGCACAGGAAGGAAGGCCGAGACATCTTCGTCCTCGCGCGCCTGTGCCCATGTTCCCTGCGCGGCGGACGTGGTCCGGGCAATCGCCGTGGCCAGATCAGCGGGCACCTTGACCGCCCGATCATAGGCGCGCCGGATTTCCCGCAGCTGCGCCTTTCCGACTTCATCCTGAGGCGCGGCCTGATCCAGCCACTCTGCCACGCGCGGATCCGATCGGCGCGCGTGCAGGACGGCCTCGATCGCCGCCATTTCCTCGGCGCGTTGAGGCGCGGCCCCGCGCGGCATGACGGTTTCCTGATCCCAACCCAATCGTCCGGCGATCTGGCCCAATGCCGATGTTTCGCGCTGAAAAGCCATCAGTTCGTCGAAAGCGGTCATGTTATTTTACTCCGCGCACAGATGTTGCGATTGGATAAGCAGTCAGGAACCGCGCGCGCAGGATCAGGGTCCAGACGACGACGGCCATGAACTGGTGGAAGATGGCGATCTGCCACGGTGCTCCGTAGACGACGGTCACAATGCCGACGACAACTTGCAACGACAGGGCCGCGAAAGCCGCATTAAAAGCGAAGCGTGTCTGAGGATGTGCGCTGGCGCTGCCGCGGCGCCAGACGACAATAGCAAAGATGAACAACAGGTAACCTGCGCAGCGGTGAACAAACTGCACAAGCCCCGGGCTTTCGAAGAAATTGCGCCACATCGGCTCCAACGCGCTGGCGTCCGGCGGCAGCAGCTGCCCGCCGATCAGCGGCCAGTCGGTATAAGACCGACCAGCGTCGATCCCGGCGACAAGCGCGCCAATGAGTATTTGCAAAAAGGCGAAATGCATCAGGCCGGTGGACAACGAGAACAGTTTCGCTTCCTTCATGCGACGCGCCTGCATCAGGTCACGTTCTTCCCGGCCAAGCTCGAAAATATACCACGCGAGGAACCCGAGAATGACGAATGCCAGTCCCAGATGGGTGGCCAGGCGATAGCTGGCGACGGCGGTCATCCCCTCGCCCTGCGTCACACCCGATGCGACCATCCACCAGCCGACAGCACCCTGCACACCGCCCAGAAGGCCGGGGATCAGCAGCTTGCCGGTCCAACCCGTGGGTATCTTGCGGGCCACGAGGAAGCCCAGGAAACCGATGGCCCAGACCAGCCCGATCACGCGGCCCAGTTGGCGATGCCCCCATTCCCACCAATAGATGGTTTTGAAGTCGCTCAGCTGCATCCACTGGTTCTGAATGCGCCACTGGTCAATCTGCTTGTACTTGTCGAACTCGGCCTGCCAGTCTGCCTCGCTCAACGGTGGAACGGCTCCGGTGATTGGGCGCCATTCAGTAATCGACAGCCCGCTGTCAGTCAGCCGCGTCAGACCGCCGACAGCGATCATCACCACGACCAAAGCGAACAGGATCATCAGCCAGGCACGGATTGCCTTGCGCGCACCGCCACGCCCCCGGTCGATCATACCGGGTTGAACAGCCTGTTGTTTTTCGGTGTCCGAGACCTCTTCGAAGATGCTGCGCTTACCGCTCATGCTGTCCTCATGTCCTGATTTCGTCGCAAGCTAGGGTGTGGCGGAAGATAGGTCCAGCCTCAGCCTTTGTCTTTCCAGCGGACCATCTGCCGCATGATCCCGTGCAGCATCTGCACGTCGGCCCGCGTCATCCGCATCCGCGACCACAGGTTGCGCAGGTTGATCTTCATGCCCTCGGCCTTTTCGGGGGGGTAAAAGAACCCGGCCTCTTCCAGCCGGTCCTCGTAGTGCTCGACCAGTTTTTCGACTTCGATCCCCGTGGCCCAGTCGCCCTTGCCCAGATCGGTGGATTCATGCACCACGTCGCCGGTCTGGCGCATCCACTCGTAAGCGGTCAGCAAAACGCATTGGCCCAGGTTCAGCGACGCGTATTCCGGGTTCACGGGCACCGAGATGATTGCGTTTGCCTTGGCGATATCTTCGTTCTCCAACCCTGCGCGTTCGGGGCCGAACAGAACCGCAACCTTTTCACCCGCCGCGACCTGTTCGGCGGCGATCTGCATGGCGCGCTCGGGGCTGTAGACGGGTTTCGTCAGGCCGCGCTGCCGTGCAGTGGTGGCGAAGACAAAGGTGCTGTCGGCCAGCGATCCGGCCAGATCGTCAAACAGCTGCGCTTCGTCCAGCAACCGGCCCGCACCGCTGGACATGGCCACTGCCTTGGGGTTTGGCCAGCCGTCGCGAGGCGCCACGATGCGCATCCGGTCCAGCCCAAAGTTCCACATCGCCCGGGCCGCGGCACCGATATTCTCACCCATCTGCGGGCGAACAAGCACGAAGGAAGGCTGGGATTTGTCGCTGGGCATGGTTCACCTTATGAAAACTTGGCCTGCTGTAATCGGCAGGCTCTTGCAGGGCAAGGCGCTGGGGCTGGAATTTGCATGGTCTCAGCCATAAAAGTTTGCTTCCCCGCCGCAATCCGCTAAACCGCGCCAAAGACCAAAAGCCGAAGGACGCGCCCATGGACACCCCCGAGCAGCCGCAGATTTACCTGATCACGCCTCCGACCATCGAGCTGAGCACGTTCCCCGCCAAACTGGCAACGGTTCTGGACGGGGCCGAGATCGCCTGCATCCGCCTGGCGCTGGCTGGCAACGACGAAGACAGCATCGCCCGTGCTGCTGATGCCTGCCGCGAGGTTGCCCACGCCCGCGACGTGGCCATCGTTATCTCGAACCACGTGCTACTGGCGCAACGTCTGGGGCTGGACGGGGTGCACCTGGATGACGGCGCACGTTCGGTCCGTGCCGCGCGCAAGGAGCTGGGCGCGGACGCGATCGTCGGAAGCTTCTGCGGCGCGTCCAGCCACGACGGCATGACGGCGGGTGAACATGGCGCGGATTATGTGGCCTTCGGCCCCGTGGGCACCGCCACGTTGGGCGACGGAACCCGCGCCGAAAAGGATCTGTTCCAATGGTGGTCCGAGATGATCGAAGTCCCGGTCGTGGCCGAAGGCGGCCTGACGCCCGAACTGATCGGTGATCTGGCCCCCTGCACCGATTTCTTCGGCATCGGGGACGAGATCTGGGGCGATGACGACCCGCTGGGTGCGCTGAACAGGCTGCTGGCGGCAATGCCTTAAGTCAGCAACCAGGGTTCAGCCATCCAATATACGCCGATCCCGGCGATCAGCATCGAGGCCAGAACCGAAATCCGGCCTCGTTTTCTGTGTGACCCGCCTGCAACTAAAAGCGCGCAGGCAAAGGCCACAACAGCCACAAAGACGACAGGCAGTAGATTTCCGACACCAAACCCCAAAACAGCCGGGGCCAGATGATCGGGCGGCACCCCGATCTTTGTCAAATCCGAAGCCAGTGCCAATCCGTAAACACAGCCTGCGGCAAGCACGGCCAGCAGGCGCCAGACCTGCAAGCGCCGGGCCACCAGGTTCCATAACGCCAGAATGATGATCGAAGCCACCAAGGCCTGATCCTGCAAGCTTTCCGGCAGGTCCAGCACACCGTACATGTCCAACCCGAGCCCGACAAAAACCCCTGCTGCCAAAAACGCCACCTGAGACATCACAGGCCGCAGGCTCAGCGTCAGCATCACGAGCGTCAGAACAACGATGGTTGGCTTGAGGGGGCTTTGAACAAACCGGCTGATCCCCTGTGCCAAAAACGTCTGCAATGTCTGCTCGGTCGTCAACGACGCCCCGCCCCGCAACGGGATCAACGGGCTGATTTCTCCGGCCGCCAGAAAGCCTGTATACGGGGCCACAACCTTTTGCTGGCGAAGCACGACCGCCCCGCCGTGCAGTGGCCAAGCCAGGCGCAGGTTCGAGGCCTGATCCGACAAAGGAGCGGTCAACAACAATTTGGAAACACGCACTTTTTCCACATCCCCCACAACGGGAATGCGCACACCTTCATAAGACAGGTCCAGGCGTTCAGGCGCTTCGACCACAAGGTTCTGCTTCCAGACCTGAACGAAATTTCTGATCTGCGGTTCCAGTTCCGATGACACCATTCGCCGCAGAGATCGGTACTTTGAATTGCCGGAATAAGCGTCGGGTTGTGTCGGATCGGTACCGACCAGCATGGCCTCGGCGTTCAGTTTCACCTCAAGAAACAGAGTGTCATCCTTGACCCAGAAATCAATGACCGTCGGCGGGGCCGTTTGCGCCTTTACGGAACCCGGATGCAAGGTCAGAAGAACGATAAAACTAAGGGCGCAGGTATTGAGGGCTCGGAGGATGGCACGGAAGACAGGGCCATTCATACGAAACGCTCCAACAGGAAAATATAATCACCAATCATTGCTTTTGATTGTTCCCGCGAAGACCACGGATCGCAAGCCCAAAGGCGATATCGACCCAGGCCGGTCGGGAATCTCTTGTTGCGATGACGTTCCGGCTTGCACGGGCAACACCGCTGCGGCATGACGTCCCCTATGACTCAGAACACCAATATCCTGTGCATCGGTTCGGTCCTGTGGGACGTGATCGGCCGATCGGCCAGCGCCATGCGACAGGGCTCGGACGTGCCGGGCCGGATCACCCGCCTGCCCGGCGGCGTTGCGATGAACATTGCCATGACACTGGTTCGGTTCGGCATGACACCCACCCTGCTGACAGCCATTGGCCGCGATCCCGAAGGCGACGAGCTTGTCCATGCCTGTTCGCGCCTCGGCATGGTGACGGATCACATCTATCGGTCGCAGGATTTGCCAACTGACCGCTACATGGCTGTCGAAGGTGCGAACGGGTTGATCGCGGCGATTGCCGACGCGCATTCGCTGGAGGCCGCAGGCGCCAAGATACTGCACCCCTTGATGCACGGGCCTCTGGGCTATGAGAACGCACCATTTGAGGGCCCGATCGCCCTGGATGGCAATCTGACACTGGACCTGCTTGAAGAAATTGCCCAAAGCCCTGCTTTTGCGCGTGCGGATCTGCGCGTGGCACCGGCATCGCCGGGCAAGGCCGAACGATTGCTGCCGTTCCTGAAACACGCCCGCGCCACGCTGTACGTGAACCTCGAAGAGGCCGGTATCCTGTGTCAGCGCGAGTTCACCGATTCCGAATCCGCGGCCAAAGGCCTTCTGGATCGCGGCGCGCTGCGGGTGCTGGTCACCGACGGCGGCAATTCGGCAACCATCGGCAGCTCGACAGAAATCCTGACGCAAACACCCCCTGCCGTTCTGGTCACCCGCGTGACCGGTGCCGGGGATACCTTCATGGCGGCCCATATCGCCTCAGAATCCGGCGGTGCATCCAGTGACGAGGCTCTGACCCGCGCTCTGCACGCCGCTGCAACCTACGTTTCCGGAGAAACCCCACTGTGATCGACATCCAATATTCTGCCGAGGTCCGCACCGCCAAAGACGCGGGCCTGCCCATCGTCGCGCTGGAAAGCACCATCATCACCCATGGGATGCCCTATCCGCAGAACATCGAAGTCGCGGCACAGGTCGAACAGGACATCCGCGATGCAGGTGCGGTTCCTGCAACCATGGCCGTGATCGAAGGCAAATTGCATGTCGGGCTAGAGCAGGATCAGCTGCAATGGCTGGGTCAGGCCCAAGGCGTTGCCAAGATCTCGCGCGCGGACATGGCGGCGTGCATCTCGACCGGTGGTACCGGAGCCACCACGGTCGCTGCCACGATGATCGCCGCGCATTATGCCGGGATCGAGGTTTTTGCCACCGGCGGTATCGGCGGCGTGCATCAGGGGGCCGAGACCACCTTCGACATCTCTGCCGATCTGCACGAACTTGGGCATACGCCAGTGACCGTCGTCGCAGCCGGGGCGAAGGCCATCCTGGACCTCGCTAAAACGCTTGAGGTTCTGGAAACGCTGGGCGTGCCTGTGATCGCACATGGCCAGGACGAGTTTCCTGCGTTCTGGTCGGCAAAGTCGCCCTTAAACGCGCCCCTGCGCATGGACAGTGCCGATGCCATCGCCAAAGCCCACACAACCCGCCGCGCGCTGGGTCTGCCCGGCGGGCAGTTGGTGGCGAACCCGATTCCGGCTGCCGATCAAATCCCGGCCGAGGAACTGGCCCCCATCATCGCCGAAGCCCAGTCAGATGCAGATGCCCATCGCATCACCGGCAAAGCCGTGACCCCCTATCTGCTGCAACGTATCTTTGAAAAGACCGAAGGCCGGTCATTGGTCGCCAACATCGCCCTTGTTCGAAACAATGCGCGTTTGGCGGCCAAGATCGCGCAAGCGCTCGTCAAACAGAGGTGACGTTAACCTATTGTACCAAGACCGTGGATTGACTACCTAAATCCGGAAACCATTCGGAACCGCAATGAATACACCCTTCGACGAAGAGCCTCACCGCCGCCCGGGCATGCTTTCACGGCTGCGCGCGTCCTTTTTGACGGGCATCGTGGTCATTGCGCCTGTCTGGTTGACGGTCTGGCTGATCTGGTCGGTGGTCGGCTGGATAGACAGCGCGGTCCTGCCGCTGGTGCCCCAACAGTTCCAGCCCGAACAATACGTGGGCATCAACCTGCGCGGTGTGGGTGTGGTGATCTTCCTGATCTTCACCGTTCTGGTCGGCTGGATCGCCAAGGGCATTCTGGGCCGTTCCCTGATCCACTTCGCCGAAAGCGTTGTTGATCGGATGCCCGTCGTGCGCTCGGTCTATTCCGGGATCAAGCAAATCTCGGAAACGGTGTTTGCCCAGACCGAGCGTTCTTTTGAAAAAGCTTGCCTGATCCAGTACCCGCGTCGCGGGATCTGGGCCATCGGCTTTGTCTCGACCAGCGCCAAGGGTGAGGTCAGCCAACGCGCCGAAACCGGTGGCGAGCTGCTGAGCGTCTTCGTACCCACGACACCCAACCCGACATCGGGGTTTCTGCTGTTCTTCCCCGCAGAAGACGTGATCCTGCTGGACATGAGCATCGAAGACGCCGCCAAACTGGTGATTTCGGCGGGGCTTGTATACCCGAATGGAAAAGACCCGACACAACCGCCCGAGTGATCAGCTGAACATCGCAGGCAGATCAATTGTGCTGGTCTGACCCAAGTCGTTCTTGTGGTTGGCAAGAAAACCGTCTGCGGCGTTCCGTCCGGCCTGTTTCAGCTTGTGCAGAATGACCGGATTGGGCACGGTTTTGGTGGCAACAGACAGGCTGTTCATCAACTCGTTATCTGCAATCATGTGAACCAGCACGCGGCTCATCTCTCCGGCCGTCAGCTTGCCTTCTTTCAACAACCGCTGAACAAAGCTGATCGCCCGCAACTCGCGAAATAGGGATGAGTTGAAACTGATCTCGTTGATCCGGTTCTGGATTTGCTGTGGCGTGATCGGAACCTCGTCACGCTCCAGCGGATTGATGTTCACGATCACCACGTCATCCGGCAAATCATCGTTGAACAGCGGATAGAGCGCCGGATTGCCGGTATACCCTCCGTCCCAATAGGCTTCGGTCCGGTTTGACTTCGGGTCGAAAATCTCAACCGCCTTGAACAGGGTCGGCAAACAGGCCGAGGCCAGGATGGCGTCGGTGCTGATTTCGTCGCCGGTAAAGACGCGGATCTTGCCGCTGCGTACGCAAGTGGCACACACAAACAGGCGCGGGCCTTCATCTGCGCACACCTCGTCGAAATTGAACCTGTCCACCACCGGCTTCAAAGGGTTGCTATAAAACGGCCCGTACGCATAGGGCGACACCATCCGCGACCACGCATCCCCGATCGAAAACGGCACCGAATATTCCATCGCCTGCGCAATGGCCGCCGGTTCAAGGCCGCGAAACCAGTTGGCAAAGCGCATGTCGCCAATAGCGCCCATGCGCTTCCACAACCCGTCCAGGCGCGCCCGCGCACCTTCGCGCCCGGAATGAACCATTCCAGACTTGTAGGCCGCACCGTTCAGCGCCCCTGCGGAAGTTCCGGTAATGGCAGCGACCTCGATGTCTTCCTCGTCCAAAAGACGGTCGAGCACACCCCAGGTGAACGCCCCATGCGCCCCACCCCCCTGCAACGCCAGATTGATCCGCTTCATACCGCAACCCCTTCATTTTTTCCAAAATACTCTGGGGGTGTGGGGGCAGCGCCCCCGCAAAACCTCAAAGCGCGGTCCAGCCACCATCGACGGAAATTGTGGTTCCGGTGATCTGAGCGGCCGCGTCCGAACACAGGAAGATAGTCGTTCCACCAAGTTGCTCGACCGTGGCGAATTCCTTGGACGGTTGCCGTTCCAAAAGAACGTTCTTCACAACGTCCTCACGGCTCATGTTGTATTCTTTCATCGTGTCGGGAATCTGGGACTCGACCAGCGGCGTCAGCACATATCCCGGGCAGATGGCGTTGCAGGTGATCGGCTCCTGCGCTGTTTCCAGCGCTACGGTCTTGGTCATTCCAACCACACCGTGCTTGGCTGCAACATATGCCGCCTTGAAAGGGGATGCCGTCAGACCGTGGGCCGAGGCGATGTTCACCACACGCCCCCAACCCGCCTTGCGCATCATTGGCAACGCGGCCGCTGTGGTGTGAAAGGCCGAGTTCATGTTGATTGCGATAATCGCATCCCATTTTTCAACCGGGAATTTGTCGATCGGTGAGACATGCTGAATCCCGGCATTGTTCACCAGAATGTCACAAGACCCCGCCTGTTCGATCAAGGATCGGCATTCCTCACCCTTGGACATGTCGGCCTTGATGTAGCGCGCATTGGTTCCGGTCTCTTTCGCAATCTGCGCGGCAAGCGCATGATCTTCATCGCGATCGGTAAAGGAATTCAGAACCACATCGGCACCGGCCTTGGCCAGCTCGCGTGCGACGCCCAGGCCGATGCCCGAATTTGATCCCGTGATGATTGCCGTTTTGCCGGACAGGCTCATGTCCATTCTCCCTCAAGCGTTGATCAGGCGCACCATGCCATGCTGCACCTGCAAAGAAAACGGGGAAACATATGGGATTGGAATACCGGCCTGAGACTTCCACAGGCAAAAAAAACGCCCGCACGAAGCGGGCGTTAAGTTATTGAGGCAGGTTTCATACAGGCAAGAAACCTATCGAGCAGTGCAACCTTTATAAGCAATTCTGCGCCTTGGTCCAAGCTAAAAGTTTGATAATAAGAAAAATCATCACTACGGTGAATACCAACAAAATAAGGCCAGAGCAGGATTGTTTCCAAAATGAGCCCGGATTTTCTCCGTCCGTTTCGATCACTTGTGGCGGGAATCGCCACCATTTTCGTGATCTCTGTCGCCCATGCAGAATCGTCTCATGGCATAGCTATGTATGGGGACCCGGCCCTACCACCGGATTTTGTGTCACTCCCATACGCCAACCCGAATGCACCCAAAGGCGGCAAAGCCGTATTCGGAAACACGGGCGGTTTTAACAGCCTGAACCCGTTTTTGCAAAAAGGCACCTCGCCATGGCAATTGCCTTTCTGGACCCATGAAAGCCTGATGGGACGGTCATGGGACGAACCTTTCACACTTTACGGGCTGTTAGCCGAATCAGTTGAGACCGATCCGGACCGGTCTTGGGTCGAATTCACCCTGCGGGAGGAGGCGCGGTTTTCCGACGGCAGTCCGGTCACGATCGATGATGTTATCTGGTCTTACGAAACGTTGGGCACGCAGGGGCATCTGCGCTATCGCGGTCTTTGGGGCAAGATCGACAGTATCGAACAAACCGGCCCGCGTTCGGTGCGGATCACGTTCAATGAACCCGACCGAGAGCTTGCGCTGCTGGCCGGGATGCGCCCAATCCTGAAAAAGGCGCAATGGGAGGGCAAGGATTTCGCGGATGCGCAACTTCATGATGTACCGATTGGAACCGGCCCCTATGTGATCGAAAGCTACGAAGCGGGACGCTTTGTGAATCTGCGACGCAATCCGGACTATTGGGGGAACGACATCCCGTTTCGCCGCGGCACAATGAACCTTGATGAGCTGCGGATCGAATTCTACGGCGACGGCAGCGTCTTGTTCGAAGCTTTCAAGGCCGGAGAGCTGTCAGCCGTGCGTGAATTCAACGCCGACAAATGGGACACGCAATACAACTTTCCCGCCGTGCAGCGCGGCGATGTCATCAAGACCGAAATTCCGCATGGAAAACCTTCGGGAATGACCGGGTTCGTGATGAACACAAGAAAGGCTCCGTTCGACGACTGGCGCGTGCGCGAAGCGCTGATGCTTGCGTTCAACTTCGAGTTCATCAACGACACGGTAACCGGTGGTGCGCAACCAAGGATTACGTCTTATTTCTCGGGGTCCGACCTTGCGATGCAGCCCGGCCCGGCCCAGGGGCAGGTAAAAGACCAGTTGCTTCCTTTCGCTGACATCCTGTTGCCCGGCACGCTGGAAGGGTATGAACTGCCGAAAGGCGACGGATCGGCCCGGAACCGGGCAAACCTCCGCAAGGCCGCCGGACTATTGGCCGAGTCAGGCTGGACCGTTCAGGATGGCGTGCTGCGCAATGCAAATGGCGATCCCTTTCAGATGACTTTCCTGCTTCAACAGGGTGACAGCGAGATGGCAACCGTGGTCGAGATCTATTCCCGCGCGCTGGAACGTCTTGGCATCCGGGTCACGACGGAACAGGTCGACAATGCCCAATATGTCGGGCGCACGTCTGAACTAGACTTTGACGTCACGACGTTCCGCCGAGCGCTTTCCCTGTCTCCCGGCAATGAGCAGCGTCTTTATTGGGGCAGCGAAACTGCCGATGCGCCCGGCACTCGCAACCTGATGGGCGTATCTTCGCCCGCAGTTGATGCCATGATCGATGCGATGCTGGCCTCAAAAACCCGCGAGGACTTTACCGCGGCCACCCGCGCGCTGGACCGGGTATTGACGGCAGGCCGCTATGTCATCCCGATCTGGAGCTTTGACATCGGGCGCATCGCGCATGTCAAAGAGCTTAAGCACCCGGAAACCCTGCCTATCTATGGCGACGGTCCGCAGTACATGCCCGAAGTCTGGTGGTACGACGCCCGGTAAAAGGCGCAAACCCAAGACCAGCCGTTGTACATGTGAATCCGGCTGGTCTTTCCAATTGAAGTTTCCGAAAGACGGAAGCTTGAAGTTCCAGCTGTTTCATACAAACAGCGCTCAGGAAATTTCCACCAATCGGCAAATTTCAGCACATTGCCATCCCACACAAGATATCGTTTGGCCGCATTGGAAGCATCGTAATCAGCGACCAACATCGTCACATGCAAGCGATCCAGAAAGAAACACCCACAAACAGTTTTACTTATCCGGAAAATATGCATATATATTGCGCATTTAGGCTTAGTAACGAGCTGGCGATGACCTCGCCTCTCTGCCTGCCGGGACAATCTGGCGCTGCGGATTACAGAACAATCGGGCCCGCCACCACTCACACCAAATGTAGGCCCGTCGGCCCGTTGCGGAAACTTCGCAGCGGGCATTTTTCCCCTCAAGAAGGCGAGGTCCAGCGCTGCGACATTTTGTCATGTCTTACGTTACGGCACCCTATCCGTACTCTGAAGCAGGGGAGAGCAGTCCTAATCGTTGCTAAGGGAAGCTCATTGATGATGAACTGGACCGATCTTACAAACGACTGGAATGCGGCATGCGAACGCGCAAAGCGGCGTTTTCCGAACCTGCGTGACAAGGACATGATGCGCGTGTTGAAGGATCGAAAAGGGTTTGAAGCCTATTTGGCCGAACGTCACCAACTTACGATAAATGAGGCGCATGAAGAGGTCGAAGATTTCCTGTTCACCGAAGGGCTCAACCGGGAATTCAGCAGAATCGCTTTAGGCAAGTGATGTAACCCAAAGGATCGTCGCGTCTTCGTCACTGACGGAAATCACGTTGTGGCCCATGCTGCCATCGTAATACGCGCTGTCCCCTCTGCGCATCTCAACCGGCTCGTAAAACTCGGTGTAAAGCTTGACGATACCGGTCAGCACATACATGAATTCTTCGCCGTCATGGCGCACCCAGCCGTCAAATTCATCCATTGATCTTGCGCGGACCCGCGCACGATAGGGCAGCATCTGTTTCTTGGTCAGGGTTTCGGCCAGAAGCTCATGCTCATAGGTTGTGGTGGCATGAGCCGTGCCGTCGCCCACACGGGTGATCGCCATGCGTCCGATCACCTGATCGCGCTGGGGCGGCGTAAACAGTTGCGGAACAGAAATCTCCAGCCCGGTCGCAAGCTTCTTGAGCGCGTCGTAAGTCGGCGACATCTGCCCGTTTTCAATCTTGCTGAGGGTCGAGCGTGCCAATCCGGCCTGACTGGCGGCCTGTTCCAATGTCCATTCCCGCGCTTTGCGCAGCTCTCGCACACGTGCGCCAAGGTCCAGCGGCTCAACTTCGGTATGGTCGCCAGAGTCGCGGGCAATTCGGATCAGAGATTTGGGGTCTTGAGTGCTCATGACCCTTCTATAGGCCCGGCCAGCCACGCTTGCAACGCGGCAGGCGGCGCGATAGCCAGAGGCCATGTTGTCAATCTTCGATCAGGGGTCGCCCGCACCCTGCCCCACGCCATTCAATCTGGCGGCCCATGTTCTGGGCCGTGCCGATCACGCGCAGGATAAAGTGGCTTTGTCGATATTGCGCCCGAACGGCGCGCAGGACTGGACCTATCGCGATCTGAAAGCGGCTGTGCTGGGCACAGGCACGGGATTGCTGCGGGCCGGGTTGAAACCCGGTGATATCGCCCTGATGCGGCTGGGAAACACGGTGGATTTCCCGATTGCCTATCTGGGGGCAATTGCCGTGGGCATCGTGCCGGTGCCGACATCGTCACAACTGACGGAACCCGAAACCGCCAAAATAATCGACGAGCTTTCTCCGGCGGTGATTCTGCGTGATCCGGGCGTTGCCTGCGCCTCGCATTCCAAGCAGATCGGGCTGGACGCGCTGAAAGCGATGCGATGCCTGCCCCCGGCAGAATTTGACATGGGCGATCCGGAACGTATGGCCTATGTCGTCTATACCTCTGGAACCTCGGGCAAGCCTCGTGCCGTGGCCCATGCCCACCGGGCAATCTGGGCGCGGCAGATGATGGTTGATGGCTGGTATGGTCTGCGCGAGACCGACCGGCTGTGCCACGCCGGAGCATTCAACTGGACCTATACGCTGGGCACCGGCCTGATGGATCCATGGACCATGGGCGCAACTGCCCTGATCCCCGCGCCCGGCACCGAAATCACGGCCCTGCCTGCCCTGCTGCGTCAGCATGGCGCAACGATCTTTGCAGCGGCCCCCGGGGTCTATCGCAAGATGGTGCAAGGGCGCGATCGGATGGAGCTGCCAGACCTGCGCCACGGCTTGTGCGCGGGCGAGAAACTGTCGCGCGCGCTGCACGAACAATGGCGAGAGACCACCGGCACCGAGTTGTTCGAAGCCTATGGCATGTCCGAATGCTCTACCTTCATTTCCTCCAGTCCGGATCATCCCGCGCGCAGCGACGCATTAGGGCAACCGCAACCGGGGCGTCGTGTGGCGATCCTTGGTCCGGACGGTCCGGTGCCGAAGGGGCAAGAAGGCACCATCGCCATTCACCGCACTGACCCCGGCTTGATGCTGACCTATCTCAACGCACCCGATGAGGTTGAAACGCGGATGCAGGGAGAGTGGTTTCTGACCGGCGACCAGGGCGCCATGGCCGTGGATGGTCAGATCAGCTATCTGGGCCGCGACGACGATATGATGAACGCGGGTGGCTATCGCGTGTCCCCGGTCGAAGTCGAAGCCGCCCTCTCCCGCTTTCCGGGCATCACTCAGGTCGGCGCCGCCGCGGTCGAGGTCAAACCGGACACATTTGTGATAGCGGCCTTCTATACGGGCCCGGAAAAGCTGGACGATGCGGCCTTGCGCACCTATGTCGAAGCCAACCTGGCGCGTTACAAACAACCACGCGCCTTCATCCATCTGCCCGCCCTGCCGACCGGCGGAAACGGCAAACTCCTGCGCCGGGCGCTGCCGGCCTATTTCGAGGCACCAACAAAATGACCCAGACCGTCAAGCTCGACATCCTGTCCGATCCGATCTGCCCGTGGTGCTATATCGGCAAGACTCAATTGGACAAGGCACTGGCCAACGTACCCGACCACCCCTTTGTCATTGAATGGCATCCGTTCCAGTTGAATCCTGACATGCCGGATGCGGGAATGGATCGGCGCGAATATCTCGAGCGCAAGTTCGGCGGCAAGGACGGCGCGGTTCGCGCCTATGCGCCTGTGGTGGAACATGCCGAAAAGGCCGGTCTGAACATCAACTTCGAGGCCATGAAGCGCACCCCCAACACGCTGGATGCGCATCGCCTGATCCATTGGGCTGGCATCGAAGGCAAGCAGAATGCCGTCGTCGATGCGCTGTTCGATGCCTATTTCGTGCAGGGTCGCGACATCGGCGACCATGAGGTACTGGCCGACATCGCGGATAGCGCCGGAATGGACGCCGCCGTGGTCATGAAGCTGCTGAAATCAGACGCCGACCGCGAGGATATCCGCAGCCGCGATGCCCATTCCCGCAAAATGGGTGTGAGCTCGGTCCCGACCTTCATTGTCGCCAATCAACACGCAGTTCCCGGCGCCCAACCTCCTGAAATGTGGGAGAAAGTGATCGCTGAAATCATGTCTCAACTTGAGGCTTCCCCTGCAGAATAGCACAGAGGTCTGTGCAAAATTCCAGTCTGGCCTATGCCGGCCCGCCGTGATAGCGCGAACGGGTTAGGAGTTCTTCATGGCCAATCGCATGTCGAAGGCGGAATTCATTGCGCTGATTGCAATGATGTTCGCCACCATCGCCTTTTCGATCGATTCTATGCTGCCTGCGCTGCCCGAGATCGGCGCGCAGCTCAGCCCCGATGACGTCAACCGTGCCCAACTGATCCTGACGTCATTCGTGTTGGGCATGGGGATCGGCACGTTTTTCACCGGCCCGCTTTCGGATGCGCTGGGACGCAAGCCGGTCATTTACGGCGGCGCGGCTTTGTACATTGCGGCGTCTGCTGTCGCATGGGCCAGTTCTTCACTGGAACTGGTCTTGATTGCACGCGTGGTTCAGGGCCTGGGCGCCGCAGGTCCGCGCGTGGTGGCCATGGCGATCATCCGCGACTTGTATTCAGGCCGCGAAATGGCGCGGATCATCTCAATTGCGATGATGATTTTCACGTTGGTACCCGCGGCAGCACCGATGCTGGGCGCCGGTGTGATCGCTTTGTTCGGATGGCGCGGGATCTTTGTGTCTTTCATGCTGTTTGCGTTGATCATCATTTCCTGGATGGGCCTTCGGTTGCCGGAATCTCTGGCCCGGGAAAACCGTCGTCCGTTCCGCTTTCCGCTGATGCTCTCTGCCACGAAAGAAATGTTTGCGCATCCGACCGTGCGCCTTTCGATCATGGTTCAGACCCTGTGCATGGGGGTTCTGTTCACCATGCTGACAATGGTTCAGCCCGTTTATGACGTAATCCATGACCGCGCCGAAAGCTTTCCGTTCTGGTTCGGGTTCGTGGCGCTGATGTCCGGGTCGGCCAGTTTGCTGAACGCGGCACTGGTGGTGCGTGTGGGCATGCGCCGGATGGTGACATGGGCGCTGGGGGGGCAAATCGTGATTACCACCATTGTCATGACCCTGAACGCCGCGCATCTTTCGCCAGACGCCTCATTCGCGCTGTTCGTGTTCTGGCAAACCATGGTGTTTTTCATGGCCGGCGTGACGCTGGGCAACCTGAACGCCATCGCGATGGAACCGATGGGGCATATTGCCGGAATGGCAGCCTCGGTCATCGGATCGATTTCGACGGTGCTGGCCGCTGCCATCGCCGCCCCGATCGGGCTGTTGTTCGACGGTTCGATCACGCCTTTGACCTTCGGCATCCTGAGCATGTGCATTCTGGCCTTCGGGCTTATGCTGCATATGGGCCGCGTCGAAGAGCGTCTGCCAGCCTGATCTGTGCGACTCGTCAGAAACACGCTACCCTCGACCTGAACCAAGCGGAGGGCTTCTGATGCGTGAATACTATGATCTGGGCAGCTATTCCTGTCCGGTAACGACCTCCGTTCCCGAGGCTCAGCTGTGGTTCGACCGCGGCCTGAACTGGACCTATGGGTACAATCACGAAGAAGCCGTGGTTTGTTTCCAGCGCGCAGTCGAACATGACCCCCAATGCGCCATGGCATATTGGGGCGTCGCCTACGCGGCGGGACCGAATTACAACCTGCCATGGGACTTGCAGGACGAGCGGGGTCGCCGCAAGGCGCTGGCGCTGGCTTATGATGCCATGCAAAACGCCCTTCGATTGGCAGACGGCTGTACGCCCGTCGAGCAAGCTCTGATCCAAGCCCTCCCTGCGCGCTATCCGCAACGAGATCCGGCAGAGGACATGCACCGGTGGGATCACGATTTTGCCGAAGCGATGCGCGCAGCCTTCGCCGCGCACCGCGATCATGCGGACCTGCGCACGATCTACGTCGAGGCGCTTTTGAACCTGACGCCCTGGAAAATGTGGGACCTGCAAACAGGCCAACCGGCAGAAGGCGCTGCAACGCTTGAAGCGCAAGAGGCGTTGGAATGGGCCATGGCCAACGATCCGGCCGCCATGTCACATCCCGGCCTGCTGCATCTTTATGTTCACCTGATGGAGATGTCGCCCACGCCGGAAAAAGCTCTGAAAGCCGGTGATGTCCTGCGCACATTGGTACCTGATGCGGGGCACCTTGTGCATATGCCGACACATATTGATGTGCTGTGCGGCCACTATTACAACGTGGTGCATTGGAACGAAAAAGCCTCGGATGCGGATCTGAAGTATTACGAACGCGAAGGCGCGTTCAATATCTACACCGGATACCGCCAACACAACTATCACTTCGCCATCTACGGCGCGCTGTTTCTGGGTCAGATCGAACCTGCCCTGCGCGCCAATCAGGGTTTGTGGGATACAACGCCAGAGGAGATGCTACGCGTCGAAAGCCCCCCAATGGCGGATTACTTCGAAAGCTACATGTCCATGGGACCGCACATCCTGATCCGCTTTGGCCGCTGGGAAGAGGCCAAGGCGCTGGAGCTGCCCTCCGATCCGTATCTCTACCGCACCCTGACGGCCACGACCCATTACGCCCGCGCCATCGCACATGCCGCAACCGGTGACGTTGTCCATGCCGAAGCGGAAGAGAACCTGTTTCTGGCAGCCAGGGAATGCGTTCCGGAAACGCGCCGGTTGCACAACAATCGTGTGATCGACCTGCTGGAAATCGCGGGGGAGATGCTGCGCGGTGAGATCGAGTACCGAAAGGGCAATTTCGAAATCGCCTTTGCCCATCTGCGCCGCTCGGTCCAATTGGACGACACCTTGCCCTATGACGAGCCCTGGGGCTGGATGCAGCCCACCCGCCACGCGCTTGGCGCATTGCTGTTCGAACAAGGTCATGCGGCAGAAGCAGAGGCCGTCTATCGCGAAGATCTTGGGCTAGGCGGCTCGCTCAGCCGCGCTTCGATCCATCCCGACAACGTCTGGAGCCTGAAGGGGCTGTACGATTGCCTCAAAGCCCGCGGGGAAGTTGTTGAAATCCGACAGATCAAACAACGCCTGGATCTGGCTCTGGCCCGTGCTGATCGGGCGGTTGCAGCGTCTTGCTTCTGCGCGCAGGCTGCAATGCGTGTATAGGCGGGATCGCGCTGCCGCGCGATGCCTCCGGCGGGGATATTTTCAGCCAGATGAAGCTGGGTTCCGTGACTTCATCTGGCCGCAAATATCCCGGGGGAGATGCGCGGAACGCGCAGCGGGGGCAGAGCCCCATCCTGCCTGTCAGCCAGCCTTGGCCTTCTTCTTTTCCGCGACCACTTTTTCAGCAAGGTCGCGGGCAATCGCAAAGGCCCCTTTGATCTTGTCGCTGTCTTTCTTCCAATCCCGGCGCACGACGATCTTGTTATCCTTGACCTTGGCCATGCCGCGCTGGTTCTGAATGAATTCGACCAATCCCTGAGGCGATGCGAACTTGTCATTGTGGAACTGGATCGTCGCGCCTTTCGGGCCTCCGTCCAGTTTGGCGATGCCCGCCCTTTTGCACATGGCCTTGATGCGCACGACCAGCATCAGAGTATTAACTTCTTTCGGCAATTTGCCGAAACGGTCGATCAATTCCGCGGCAAAACCTTCCAGCTCAACCTTGGTCGACAGCGACGACAGACGTCGATAGAGACCCAGACGCACGTCCAGATCGGGTACATAGTCCTCGGGGATCAGAACCGGGACGCCCAGATTGATCTGCGGGGCCCATTGATCGTCAGCATCCGACAGCCCCTCCATCTCGCCCGCCTTGATCTTGGCAATCGCTTCTTCCAGCATCGATTGATAAAGCTCATAGCCCACGTCGCGCATCTGACCGGATTGTTCCTCACCCAGCAGGTTACCTGCGCCGCGAATATCGAGGTCTTGAGACGCCAGCGTGAACCCGGCGCCAAGCGTATCCAGCGAGCCCAGAACCCGCAGACGTTTCTCGGCCGTAGCGGTCAGTTTCTGCCGTGGCTTGGTGGTCAGATAGGCATAGGCACGGGTTTTGGACCGCCCCACCCGGCCCCGGATCTGGTAGAGCTGCGCAAGACCGAACATATCGGCGCGGTGCACGACCATCGTGTTCGCCGTTGGAATGTCCAAACCGCTTTCCACAATTGTCGTCGCCAGCAGCACATCATACTTACCGTCATAAAACGCATTCATTCGGTCATCGAGTTCACCCGCCGCCATCTGGCCATGTGCAACAACATAGGTCAGTTCCGGCAGCTGGTTTTTCAGGAACTCCTCGATCTCGGGCAGGTCCGAGATGCGCGGAACCACGTAGAAACTCTGCCCGCCGCGATAGTGTTCGCGCAGCAGCGCCTCTCGGATCGTGACCGCGTCGAACTCGCTGACATAGGTTCTGATCGCCAAGCGGTCGATGGGCGGTGTGCCGATGATCGACAGATCGCGCACCCCGGTCAGCGACAATTGCAAGGTTCGCGGAATCGGGGTTGCGGTCAGGGTGAGAACATGGATGTCACTGCGCAGTTGCTTCAGCCGTTCCTTGTGTCCCACGCCGAAATGTTGTTCTTCGTCGATGACCAGTAGACCCAGATTGTGAAACCGTATGTTCTTGGCCAACAGCGCATGGGTCCCGATCACGATATCGACCGTGCCCTTGGCCAGCCCCTCACGTGTCTGCTGCGCCTCTTTGGCCGAGACGAAGCGCGACAATTGCCGCACTTCCAGAGGGAAGCCGCGAAACCGTTCCCTGAAGCTTGCCGCATGCTGTCGGGCAAGCAGTGTTGTCGGTGCCACGACCGCAACCTGCACGCCGGACATGGCGGCGACAAAGGCGGCGCGCATCGCCACCTCGGTCTTGCCAAAACCGACGTCGCCGCAGATCAGGCGATCCATGGGTGCACCAGAATGCATGTCTTCCATCACATCCGAGATGGCGCGCAACTGGTCATCGGTTTCCTGATAGGGGAAACGCGCGCTGAACTCCTCCCACGCGTGCGGTGGCGGGTCCATAACCGGAGCCTTACGCAGCGCACGTTCCGCCGCGATGCGGATCAGCTTGTCCGCCATCTCGCGAATGCGCTCTTTCAGCTTGGCCTTCTTGGCCTGCCAAGCGCCGCCGCCAAGTCGATCCAAAAGCCCTTCGTCATGGCCGTATTTCGACAGCAGTTCGATGTTTTCGACCGGTAGGTACAACTTTGCCTGCTCGGCATATTCCAGCAGCAGGCATTCATGGGCGGCACCGGCGGCCGTGACGACCTCCATCCCCATGTATCGACCAATGCCGTGATCCACATGCACCACCAGATCACCGGGGCTCAGGGATTGGGTCTCGGTCAGGAAATTCTCGGCCTTGCGGCGTTTTTTGGGTTGGCGGATCAGCCTGTCGCCCAGAACGTCCTGTTCGGCGATCACCGTCAGGTCTGGCGTCTCAAAACCGTGTTCCAGCGCCCAGACGGCAAGGTGCAGGCCGCGCTTTCCGATGCGCGTTCCATTGGCAATGGGAATCGCCTCGGCCAGACCTTCATCCTCGATTAGGCCGGTCAGACGTTCGCGCGCACCTTCTGAATAGGATGCAATCAGCACCGGACCTTTGTCAAGCTTGGCGGTGATGTGGCTGGCCAGAGCACCGAACAAGCTGATGCTTTCCTGCTGACGTTCCGGAGCAAAGTTGCGCCCGATCCGCCCGCCCGCATCGATGACACCCGGGCCCGAGGCCTGTGGCAAAGGGCTGAACTGCATGACGCGCCGATCCGCGACAGCCGCCTCCCACGCGGCATCATCCAGATACAGCAACCCCGGAGGTGTGGGTTTATAGACCGTATCCATGCGGGATCGGTTTTCCAGCGCCAGACGCCGGGTTTCGTATTGATCGGCAATCGTCTCCCATCGAGCCAATCTAGCCGGTGTAACCTGATCATCGACGGTGATCGTGGCATCCGGCAGATAATCAAACAGTGTTTCAAGCTTCTCGTGGAAGAAGGGCAGCCAATGTTCGATACCCTGATGCTTGCGACCGGCGCTTACCGCTTCGTACAGCGGATCATCCGTGCCCGCGGCGCCGAATTCGATCCGATAGTTCTGGCGGAACCGCGTAATGGCCGCATCATCCAGAATGACCTCGGACACCGGCGCAAGTTCAACCACGTCCAGCTTTTCGGTCGTGCGCTGAGACACGGGATCAAAACGGCGCGCGCCGTCCAGTACGTCTCCGAACAGGTCCAGACGGACGGGGCCCGATTCACCCGGCGGGAAGATATCGATGATACCGCCGCGAATGGCGTAATCGCCCGGCTCCATCACGGTGGGGCTTTGCGTGAAGCCCATGCGCACCAGGAAGTTGCGTAGCGCGGCCTCATCTATGCGCTGATCGACACGGGCGGTGAACGCCGCTTCGCGCAGCACGTCTCGCGCCGGGACGCGTTGGGTTGCCGCATTCAATGTCGTCAACAACACGAATTTCTGCGGCATCTGGTGAACCAGAGCCGCCAGCGTGGCAACGCGGGCCGCTGAAATGTCGGCATTGGGTGACACCCGGTCATAAGGCAGACAATCCCAGCCCGGAAACACGAAGACCGGCATGTCGGGGGCAAAGAAGGCCAGTGCCGCGCGCATCGCCTCCATCCGCTTGTCGTCACGTGCGACATGGGCCACCGGCCCGTTGCTGCGGGCGATTTCGTTCAGCACAAGCTGCGCGTCAAACCCTTCGGGGGCGCCGCCAACTGTCACGTGGTTCGGAGCCTTCATCGCCTCGCCTTTCAGATTTTGCTATCCCAGAACGCCAATCGAGATGTTCTGATACATGCCCCAGAACGAAGTGACCAGTATCGAGATCATGCCTATGATCTGGGTATAGAGCCGGCAGCGCGCAATGGTTTTCGAAACGGACTCGAGCGTCAGTTCCTGCCGCCGCAATCGTCGCGCGTGCACGATGTTCACCACCAGAACAAGCGTCAGTGGAAACAGAAGAAGGAACACGGCCTGCGCGAATTCGACGCCGTAGTAGAACCCAAGCGTGGCCAGCCCGGTGAACAGAAAACACCCGAATGCCAACAGGATGGTGCCTGACATGTCGACGATCAACAGGATCCGGTTGGTGTGTATGCGAACGATGTCCAGAAGGTCGATCTCGACCTGCCCGCCAATGCGTCGGGCACGTACCACCAGATCGTAGGGAATGCCCATTACCCAGTGACTCGCCGAAGACCAGACAACCGCCAGCACGATCCAGAACCAGAGATTCGAAAAGCTACGCATGTCGATGACTTCAAAGATCGAAGAGTACCAGTCCAAACCCAACCCTTTATTCAAACCACTCAGGGAGGATTGGCCACGCTGCCGCGTCCATTGATACCCTTGAGACCTTTGTGAATTCATGCCACCCAATGCACGAATGTTCAAGGAGAACGCGCCATGAAACCGACCATTGCCCCCTATCCCATGACCCGCTTTCGGCGTGCCCGTCAATCCCGGGCAATCCGCGGACTTGTGCGCGAGAACACCTTGACCACGGACGACCTGATCTGGCCCGTTTTCGTCCGCGACGGCGAAGGGGTTGAAGAACCCGTTCCCTCGATGCCGGGCGTGGTGCGCCGGTCGGTGGATCTGATTGCAAAAGCGGCCGTCGAAGCACAAGCGCTTGGAATCCCTGCGATATGCATCTTTCCCTACACGGATTCCGCGCTCAAGACCGAGGATTGCGCCGAGGCCTGGAACCCCGACAACCTGTCGAACCGGGCCATTCGGGCGATCAAGGCGGCAGCCCCCGACATTGCGGTGATGACGGACGTGGCGCTGGACCCGTACAATATCAATGGTCATGACGGCTATGTAGTCGACGGAGAGATCGTGAATGATCAGACCATCGAAGCGTTGGTCAAGATGACCCTTGCCCAGGCCGATGCCGGTGCCGACATCATCGGACCGTCTGACATGATGGACGGCCGGATCGGGGAAATGCGCCGCGCATTGGAAGGTGCCGGGCATCACAACGTGATGATCCTCAGCTATGCCGCGAAATACGCCAGCGCTTTTTACGGCCCCTTCCGCGACGCCGTCGGCGCCTCGGGCGCGCTGACCGGTGACAAGAAAACCTATCAGATGGACCCGGCCAACTCGAACGAAGCCCTGCGCCTGATCGAACGCGATCTGACCGAAGGCGCGGACATGGTGATGATCAAACCCGGAATGCCCTATCTGGATATCTGCCGTCGTGTGAAAGACAGCTTTGGCGCGCCCACCTATGCCTATCAGGTCTCGGGAGAATACGCGATGATCCAGGCGGCCGCCCAGAATGGCTGGATCAATGGAGAAACGGCGATGCTGGAAAGCCTGCTGGCCTTCAAGCGCGCCGGGTGCGACGGTATTCTGACCTATTTTTCGCCTCAGGTTGCCCGCATCCTGCAAGGCTAAAACCCCGAAGAGTCGCAATTTTTCGCCGACAAGCCCCCTTGAGCGGGCAGCTTTCCCGTGACACATCGCCCTAATCGGCGTATCCTTGCCGGCAAGATCGGGATGACCCGACACATCAGGCACAGTTACAGAGAAAAAAACCATGAGCAGTTCCAACTCCCCCCGACTGAACCGTCGCGGCTTTGCCTTGGGCATGGCAGGCCTGTCCCTGACCGCCGCCTGCGGCAACGGCGTCGGCAATTCAAACTCGGCCATGATCGACGCCCGCGTCGATGCCACGCTGACCGAAATGTACAGCCGGTATCCCAACACCGTGGAAATCGCGAACAAAGCCAACGGCATGTTGGTTATGCCCCTGATCACCGACGCCGGATTGATCTTCTTTGGCGGCGCCTACGGCCAAGGCGCGCTGCGCATCAACGGCGCAACGGTCGATTACTATTCTGCAATTTCCGGAACCGCAGGTCTGCAAATCGGTGCGCAGCAATATGCGCATATCCTGTTCTTCATGACCGAGGATGCGCTGAACGATTTCCGCCGTTCCAGCGGATGGACAGCCGGTGCCGATATTGGATATGTGGTTGACGCAACAGGGAATTCCTTGTCCACGGACACGACAACACTGCGTTCGCCGGTGCTGGCGGTGGTCTTTGGCCAGGCCGGTCTAAAATTCGGCGCGACCGTCGAAGGTACGAAATACACCCGCATCATCCCATAACCCGGATTACCACTTCCCCCACACACGGCCCCGTCGCAGCACAACACTGCGGCGGGGCATTTGATTTCACCCCTTCCCGCGCAGGTTCTTGCCGCGTTCCTCTTTCGGTCGGACCGACCATCCTCTAGTCTCTGCGCAACATTCATCTGAACAATAATAGGGGCAGTAATGGGTCTTGTTTTCCGCTGGCTGGTGCGCATCGCGTCGGGTCTGATCATTTTGATCCTCGCCGCAATGGGCCTTGTCTATTTTCTGGCCAGCCAATCCCTGCCGGACTATGACCAAACGCTTGAGGTCGAAGGTCTGACCGCCCCGGTCGAGATCGTACGCGACACCGCCAACGTACCGCATATTCTGGGCCAGACCGATCCCGATGTGTTCTTTGGATTGGGATATGCCCACGCACAGGATCGACTGTGGCAGATGACGGTCATGCGCCGTACCGCGCAAGGCCGTCTGTCCGAGGTCTTTGGCCCGCGCACGCTTCACATCGACAAGCTGCTGCGCAGGTTGGACCTTTACGGGCTGGCCCACCGATCAGTCGAGGTGCAGGACGATTATACCAAGGCCGCCTTGCGTGCCTATTCCGCCGGGGTCAATGCCCGCCTGACCGAGATCAACGAAGAGGCGCTGGGTCGCGGCGCACCCGAGATGTTCCTGTTCAACGCTCCGGTCTCGCCCTGGCAACCGGGTGACAGTATCGCGATGATCAAGCTGATGGCGCTGCAACTGTCGGGCCATCTGAGCGATGAAGTTCTGCGCGCGCGCACGTCCTTGATGCTGAACAACCCCGAACGTCTGGCCGACATCCTGCCCGACGTTCCCGGACCCGGCATTGCCGCGCTGCCCGAATATGCCACCCTGTTCCCAGATCTTCCGCGTTATGCGGCGGGAACGGACATTCCCGAAACACCTCTTTCACCCCTTCCCAAACGTGGTCTGGCCGGAGCTTCTAACGCCTGGACCGCCGCGCCGTCACGTTCTGCAAGTGGCGGGACTCTGTTGGCCAACGACCCTCATTTGGGTTTCACTGCGCCAGGGATTTGGTACCTGGCACATCTCGGCCTGGAAAAAGGCGGTGTCATTGGGGCTTCGATCCCTGGTGTGCCCGCCATCATGACCGGACGCAGCGACCGGCTGGGATGGGGGCTTACATCCTCGTATCTTGACGATCAGGACGTTCATATCGAGCAGTTGAATCCTGACAATCCCGAGGAATACCTGACCCCGACCGGCTTCAAGGAATTCCAGACCCGCCCTTCGATCATCGAGATCAAGGGGGAAGCTCCGGTAACGCTGACCCTGCGCTGGACGGACAATGGGCCGGTGCTGCCGGGCACGGATTACAAGCTGGAAACCATCACGCCGCCGGGCCATGTGGCATCGCTGTCCTGGACGGCGCTCAGCCCGCAGGACACGTCGATGTCGGCGTCCATGGCGCTGATGAACGCCGACAACGTGGAGCAGGCCATCGCGGTCGGTGAGCAGTTCATCGCGCCTTCTCAGAACCTGTCGCTGGTCGACAAGACGACCATCGGGATGAAGCTGATCGGCGCCATGCCTCGGCGTGATCCGCGAAACCAAAGCCGGGGGCGCATCCCCTCGCCCGGCTGGATCGAGGCCAATCGCTGGCAAGGCCGCCTGCCCTATGCCGACAACCCGGAATTCGTGGCCCCCGTCGGCGGTGTTCTGGGCAACACGAACAACAAGATCATCGACCGCCCCTTCCCGGATCACGTCTCGTATGAATGGGGCGATACGCAGCGCGTGCATCGCTGGGAACGCCTGATGCAATCGCGCGAGGTGCATACTCGCGACAGCTTTATCGAGGCACAGCTGGACACTGTCAGCTTTACCGCGCGGTCCCTGCTGCCGCTGATCGGTGCCGATCTGTGGTTCACCGGGGCTTCGGCCCCCGAAGGAACGCCGGAACGCCAGCGCCAGATGGCGCTGTCGCTGCTTGCTGACTGGAACGGTGAGATGAACGAACACCTGCCCGAGCCGTTGATCTATGCGGCCTGGCTGCGTGCGCTGCAAATCCGGCTGATCTCGGACGAGCTTGGGCCTCTGGCCAGCGAATACAAACATGTCGAACCGCTGTTCATCGAACGGGTGTATCGCGACATTGACGGCGCGGGTGTCTGGTGCGACGTGATTCAAAGCGCACCGGTCGAGACATGCACCGAGATGGCGCGGCTTGCACTGGACGACGCGCTGATCTGGATCTCTGAACGATACGGCAGCGCGCTTGAATCCCTGCGTTGGGGCGACGCGCATCAGGCAACGCATGATCACCCCGTGCTGGGCTCTGTCCCGATATTGCGGTTATTTGTGAACATTCGCCAATCGACCAGCGGCGGCGACAACACATTGCTGCGCGGCCGAACATCGGGCGAAGGGCCTGATCCGTTCCAGAATGTGCACGGCGCCGGATATCGCGGGGTTTATGACTTTGCCGATCCCAACAGCTCGGTCTTCATTACGGCGACCGGGCAATCGGGTCATTTCCTGTCGCGCTACTATGACGATCAGGCGCAGCTGTGGCGGCGTGGCGAATACATACCCATGTCACTGGATCTTGATCTGGCCCGCGCCGCGGCTGTCGGGGTAACCAATCTGATCCCGCGATAATCCGCCTATTCGGCAAGTCCCCGCCCTGTTCGCGGGGGCATCGTGGCACCCACAGCTTTATTCGCCTAACATAACGGCACCGATCATGTGGGACCAAAAGGGGGCGAGTATGGCCAGCATTCGGGATACTCTGAATAACCTCGCGCGAGACTACGCAATAGCCTGGAGCTCGGGTGACCCCGACGCGGTTGCCGGCTTCTTCGCGTCAAACGGGCAGGTCACCATCAACCGGGGCGACCCGATCGAGGGGCGCGCGGCGATCGCCGACATGGCCCGGAGGTTTTACGCGGATTTTCCGGATCTCGAACTGCGTTGCGACATGATGCGATGGGCCGGATCTCATGCCATATTCGTCTGGACCCGCGAAGGGCACCATTCCGTAACCGGTAATCACGTCACAGCGCGCGGCTGGGAAGAGTGGGAACTGACGTCAGATTATCTTGTACAATCATCATCGGGCTGGTTCGACGCGGACGACCATCAACGGCAGATAGACGGGGCCTGACTCACCGTCCGCTGGATGCGCGTTCCATCCTGTAGTCCCGCGGTATCCCCTGAGTGACCCGCGACCAGTCAAACGCCCGTGTCCGGGCCTGATGTGCATCGAAAGCCTGCTGATCTGTAAACACTTCTGACACGTTGAACCGACCTGGACGGGTCTGATCCTCAATCACGTCGAAGGATATGCAGCCCTGTTCCGCCCGGGTCAGTTTCACATGGTCCGGCAACGCTGCGCGCACCTCTTCCAGCCGGTCCACGGGCACATCGATATGGCCGGTCAGGAACACTCTTTGGTCCGGCTTGTCAGACATATCCGGCCCTGTCGCTAATTCTTCAGCGCCTCGAACTGAGCCGCCTGTTTATCGGTCCACAATACCGTGATGCGGAAACCGTCATCGGTTTGTTCTTCTGTGCGCACCACATCCTGGCGGAACAACCAGGCCCGCTTGTCCCCGTCAGAGAAAGACAGATCCAACACCGCCTCACGCCGTGCACCTTGCAGATGCATCGCGATCTCGGACAGCAACGGCGCGATGCCTTCCCCGGTTACAGCCGAAATCGCGAATATCTCAGGATCTCGGTCCGCCCGCGCCAGCGTTGCCTCGCGCTCATCGGCGCTCAGCAGATCTATCTTGTTCCATACCTCAAGCCGGGGCCGCTCTTCGTCGACGCCCAGCGAGGTCAGGATCGCCTCGACATCGTGCGCCTGCGCCTCGGTTTCCTCGTGGCTGATATCACGCACATGGACGATCAGGTCGGCACCCAGGACTTCTTCCAGCGTGGCCCGGAAAGCCGCCACAAGCTCGGTCGGGAGGTTCGAGATAAAGCCCACCGTGTCCGACAGGATCACTTCGGGGCCGTCCGGCAACTGTACGCGGCGCATGGTCGGATCCAGCGTGGCGAACAGCATGTCCTTGGCCATCACTTCGGCCCCGGTCAGGTGATTGAACAGCGTCGATTTCCCTGCGTTCGTATACCCGACGAGTGCGACGATTGGATAAGGCACCTTGGCCCGGGCGGCCCGGTGCAGTGTCCGGGTCTTGACCACCTTCTGCAACTGCCGCCGCAAGCGTACCAGTTGCTCGTCAATGGCGCGGCGGTCGGCTTCGATCTGAGTTTCGCCGGGTCCGCCGACAAATCCCAAACCACCGCGCTGACGTTCAAGGTGTGTCCACGCCCGTACCAGCCGCGTCCGCTGATAGCTGAGCGCGGCCATCTCGACCTGCAACACCCCTTCCCGCGTGCGGGCGCGATCGCTGAAAATCTCAAGGATCAACCCGGTCCGATCGAGGATCTTGACCTTCCACGCCTTTTCCAGATTGCGCTGCTGCACCGGGGTCACCGGCCCGTCGATCAGAACCAGCTCAACCTCGTTGTCGCGAAAACGCGCACCAAGTTCTTCAATCTTTCCGCTGCCGAACAAATACCCGGCCTGCGCGCGTTGAAGTCGCACGACTTCTGACCCGATCACGTCCAGATCGGGCAATGCGGCGGCCAGTGCCACCGCCTCTTCCAGCGCCGGTTCGGGGACACGGCGCTGTTCGTCTGATTTGATTTCGGGATGCAGCACCCAGGCCCGGGTGCGCGCCCGCTCATGTTCCGTCAAGAGGCGTCTTCGCCCTCATACAGGTTGATCGGCTGTGACGGCATGATGGTCGAAATCGCGTGTTTGTAGACCAGCTGCGACTGTCCGTCGCGGCGCAACAATACGCAGAAATTGTCGAACCAGGTGATGACACCCTGCAATTTCACACCGTTGATCAGGAAAATCGTGACCGGAACCTTAGCTTTCCGTACATTGTTCAGGAAGGCATCCTGAAGATTCTGTCTGTCCGAAGCCATATTTTTATAATCTCGCCATTGTTCTTGCTACGCGCTGCGGACCAACGCGCTCCCTCCGGCAGAGTATGGAGTGCTACGCACAGATATTCCAGATGAAAAATCAGGCGTTAGCCGCCGCATGATGTGCCCGGCTCAATCCCGCCAAAGCGACGGGGTGATCAGGGCAATGATCGCCAGCGTTTCAAGACGCCCGATGACCATGGCCGCGCACAGCGTCAGCTTGGCGCTGGCAGAAAGGTCGATCAGGCGAATTGGAACGTCGGTGGCCAACTCGATCAACGGCCCCGTCGTGCTGAGTGTGGCCACGCTGAGCACCATGGCCTGTTCGAATCCGGACCCCATCGCCGCAAGCAATAGGTTGAATACCGCAAGGGTCAGCGCAAAAAGCATCAGAAAGATCCAGGCGATGAACGCCCCGTCGCTTTGAATGCGGCGATTGCCACCCCCTGCACCGCTGACGGACGAGGGATAGATCAGGCGGTCGATCTCTCGTGCGCCATTCAGATACAGCGCGAAGACCCGCAACAGCTTGACCCCTCCGGCCGTCGTCGCGACGCCTCCGCCGATCAATGCCAGCCCCATCAACAGCAAACCAGGCGTTCCCAAACCCGACAGTTGCTGTGCGTCGTTCCAGTTCGCGCTTTCGAATCCGGCCGTCGTCAGGAAAGCCAGAACGGTGAACAGCATCCCCCAGATGACTTGCAACGCCTGCATTGGTTCCATTTGACCACCGATTTCCGTCACGCCCGCGACAACCCGGAAGAACAACAGGATTGCGACAGCAAGGACAATCATCAGACCAATGCGAAACTCTGGGTCCGTATCCAGACGGGAATAGCCTGTTGTCGCGGTATCCTTCGAAAAAGTCAGACGCGAGAGAGCAAAGAACAGGAACAGAAACAAGATGGCTTCGCCCGTAAACCCGGCCTGCGCCCCCTCCATGCCGCCTACCGGAGAGATTCCGGACGTGGCCATCACTGCCATCGCATGGCACACGGCCGTCAGACCGACTTCACCGGCGATCAACAGAAGAACCCAGATCACGGTCGTCAGCCCGACATAGACTGGCGTCAGGGTCCAGGCGACACGGATCAGACGGCCTCGCGGGTCCACGCGCTCGCTCTGTGCCACCCCTGACACCGGGCGCCCCGGCTGGCCTTTAGCAGTGACCTCGAACCCGCCAAGCGACAGCGGGGCAAGGATCGCCGCAGCGGCGATCCACATCAGCAGGCCGCCCATCCAACCGACCATGGCGCGCCACAAATGCAACGGGGCCGTCAGACGGGCCGGATCCGGAAACAGGTCCGCCCCCGTGGTCGTCAGAGAACTGACCATATCGAAATAGGCGTTCAGAAAGGTGGTCGTTCCAAGCGCGTCGTGAAATGGGATCGCCAGAAAGATGGGTAGCAGCGTGAAACAGGCCAGCATCACCGCCAGCTGCCCCAACGTGCCGCGCCGGGGTATGCGGTTGGAGGACGCCATCGCGATGGTGGCAACCAAAAACAAGCCCAGGATCCCGGAATACAGAAAGGATCGTGACGTGTCGTGATCGTCCAGAGCCAACGCATAGATCGCTGGAATCCACATGGTCAGGGATGCAATGCCCCAGATCAGCAGGAACAACGGCAACCGCCGCAACAATCCAACCTGTTGTGTCCCTGCATGCGCCATCAGAAGAAATCGATTGAAACCTGCATCAGGCGTTCAACCTCTGGTACGTCCTTGGCCATGGCAAAGATTGCGACCACATCTTTTTCATCGATCCGCAGGCTGCCTGTCGGTCGCAGAACCTCGTCTCCCTTGCGGACCGCGCCCACAAGCACCCCCTCGGGAAAGTCGATATCGCGCAGACGTTGCCCGGCCATGGGCGAGGTTGACAGAACCTCGGCCTCGATCACCTCGGCCTCGGCGTCCCCTATGGAATAGACCTGACGCACCCGTCCATGCCGGATGTGCCGCAGGATCGAGCTGACGGTCGTGGCCCGCGGGTTGATATAGGCATCGATCCCCAAGGGCCCCATCAGGGCCACCATGCTGGGATCGTTGATCAATGCAATCGCCAGAGCGCACCCTTCGGCCTTGGCACGCACCGCGGCCAGCATGTTCGTACGGTCGTCATCCGTAACTGCCAGCATCGCATCGGCCCGCTCGATCCCCGCTTCGCTCAGCAACCCGGCATCCAGCCCGTCGCCATGCAGCACGATCGTCCGTTCCAGAGCTTCGGCGGCAAGTTCAGCGCAATGGCGGTCGCGTTCGATGATCTTGGCCCGCACGCGGCTTTCGCGTTCTTCCAGCGTTCTGGCCACTTCCAGCCCGACATTTCCGCCGCCCACGATCACCACGCGATCCTGCCGCTTCTGCGCCTTGCCGAACACCTCCATGGTGCGATCCACGTCCTTGACGTTGGTGAAGACATAGCATTCATCGCCCACGAACAGCTGATCCTCGGATTCGGGCGCGAACAGCGTGCCTTCGCGCCGCACCCCAACCACGATGGAACTGAGGGTCGAGAACAGATCCGTCAGCTGCCGCAACGGTGTATTCACGATCGGGCAATCCTCTTCCACCCGCACCCCAAGCAGCTGCGCCTTGCCGTCCATGAAAATCTCGGTGTCAAAGGCGGATGGGGCAGAAAGGCGGCGCATGGCGGCGGCGGCAACTTCGCGTTCGGGGCTGATCACCACATCAATCGGCAGATGATCACGACGGTACAAATCCGAGTGAATCGCCTCGAGGTAGGATTTCGACCGCAGGCGCGCGATCTTGCGCTGGATCGAAAAGACCGAGTGCGCCATCTGGCAGGTGACCATGTTCACCTCATCCGAATGGGTGGCGGCGATGATCATGTCAGCGTCACGGGCCCCTGCCCGTTCCAGCACGTCCGGGTAACTTGCAAACCCGGCGATCCCCTGCACATCCAGCGTTTCCGTCGCCCGCCTTACAAGGTCGGGGTTGTTGTCCACGACGGTGACATCGTTCAGCTCGCCCGAAAGATGCCGCGCGATCTGCCAGCCGACCTGCCCCGCACCGCAAATAATGACCTTCATGCTTCTGGCCCTTCTGCCTGAAAGGATTGAATGACAGATGCCCCCAGAGCGGTCAATTGAATTGTCATCGCAGCCCCGCTGCGGCAAGATAAGCATATGAAAACGCTGTTTCCTATGCTGATACCTTTGATGGTGCTGTCTTCTTGCGGACCACTTTCGCTTTACTACCGCGAAGGTGAAACCGTATCGCGCCTGCAAAAAGAGACCACTCAGTGCCAGCTGAAGGCGGTTAAAGAAGTGCCGGTAGCCAATCAGATCCGCCAAAGCCCGCCAACCTACTGGCCGGGGCGTACATATTGCGATGGCAGGGGTCGTTGCTATCGATCACCCGGCTGGTGGCAGCCCGGCCGTGTTTATACCGTGGATGTGAATCAGGGCCTGCGCAACACGGTCGAAGCGCAATGCATGGCCCAGAAAGGGTTTCGACCCGTCAGCCTGCCGCCGTGCAAGCAGAACGTCAAATCACGCGTGCCCGCGACGCGAACAACCACTTTGCCACCGCTCAACAGCGCGTCGTGCTTTGTGAAATTCGATGACGGCTCATTTCAAATCATAACGCCTGGCCAGGCCGGCTGAGGCCGTGCGACCGGCAGATTATTCTGCCGGTTCGGGTTCATCGATTTGCGCCACGCGCGCACCGGATTTGTTCGAAGTCACCACGCCCAGAGATTTCAATTTCCGATGCAGGGCGCTGCGTTCCATGCCTACAAAGCTGGCCGTGCGGCTGATATTGCCGCCAAACCGGTTGATCTGTGTCAGCAGATACTCTCGCTCGAACGCCTCGCGGGCTTCGCGCAACGGCAAGGTGGCCAATGCGCCAGACAACACGACACGACCTGAATCTTCTGCCTTTTCTTCCTCGTTGGGCAACTCACGCGCCTCAATCGGGCCGGAGCCATCGCCAAGGATCAGAACCCGCTCGATCAGGTTTTTGAGCTGGCGCACGTTGCCGGGCCAGGTCATCGTCTGCAACAGCGCGACAGCCTCTTCCGAAAGTTCCCTGATCGGCAAACCCTGAGTTTCGTTGCACATCTCGATAAAGTGCTGCGCCAGAACCGGGATATCTTCGCGCCGATCTTCCAGTGACGGCACGGCAATCGGGACGACGTTCAGACGGTGGTACAGCTCTTCCCGGAACCGTTCAGCCGCGATTTCTTCGTCAAGATCCTTGCTTGTTGACGAGATCACGCGAAGGTCCACGCGCACCTTGTCACTGCCACCGACACGCTGGAACTGCTGGTCCACCAGCACCCGCAGGATTTTTGATTGTGTCCCAAGGGGCATGTCGGCAACTTCGTCAAAATAGACCACGCCTCCATGCGCCTCTTCCAGCAAACCCGATTCCACGCCGCGTTCTGCCGATTCCCGGCCAAACAGCACCTCTTCCACACGTTCGGGTTCGATCCCGGCGCAGTTTACCGTGACAAATGGCGCGTTGGCGCGATTTGAATGGGCATGGATGTACCGTGCTGCAATCTCTTTGCCTGACCCAGCTGGGCCGCTGAGCATCACGCGGCCATTCGACTTGGTCACCTTGTCCAACTGCCCCTGCATGGCGCGGAACGCGGCGGATTTGCCGATCATGTCGGAATTATTGACTTCTTTCCGCTTCAGAGACGCATTCTCGCGACGCAGGCGAGAGGTCTCCATCGCGCGGCGGATCACCACCATCAACTGGTCTATGTTGAACGGCTTTTCGATAAAATCATAGGCGCCCTGCTTGATTGCGGCGACGGCAATTTCAATGTTGCCGTGGCCCGAAATGATCACCACCGGCACATCCGGGTTGTCGCGTTTCACCGCTTTCAGGATGTCGATGCCATCCATGCGGCTGTCTTTCAGCCAGATATCCAGGATCAACAACCCCGGCGGTTCAGAGTTGATTGACGCCATGCACTCGTCCGAGTTGGCCGCCAGCCGGGTTGAATAGCCTTCGTCCTCCAGAATGTCGGACACCAGCTCGCGAATATCGCGCTCATCATCTACGATCAGAATGTCACTCATCTTTGGCCTGCTTTCAGTTTGTTGGTTCTAATTGCCTGCTTCTGTGGCGCTGCCGTTTGGGACACAGTAACCCCCGGCAATCGGATCACGGCCATCGCGCCAAAATGGTCCTGTCCGTCAAACACGGGCGCATCCTCGAGGGTCAGCGCGCCGCCATGCTCTTCAATGATCTTCTTGACGATGGGCAGGCCCAGCCCGGTCCCTTCGTCACGTGTCGTTACATAGGGCTCAAACAGCCGTGCCCGATCCTCGGGCAGGCCGATCCCGTTGTCTGCAATGGTTATGACCGTACCCGCATCATCACCGGTAACCGTCACTTTGATCTGTGGCTGAAGGTTGTCGGGCGCCCCTTTTTCCTTAAGGGTTGCAATGGCTTCCCCGGCATTCTTGATGAGGTTGGTAAGCGCCTGATTCAGCATGGTTGCATCGACATCAGCCATGATGGGCTGTTGCGGCAGATCGGCATCGATCTGCACATCCGGCTGCCCGG
Source organism: Ruegeria sp. THAF33 (assembly GCF_009363615.1). Taxonomy (NCBI): domain Bacteria; kingdom Pseudomonadati; phylum Pseudomonadota; class Alphaproteobacteria; order Rhodobacterales; family Roseobacteraceae; genus Ruegeria; species Ruegeria sp. THAF33. The sequence goes on from NZ_CP045384.1 coordinate 1,694,215, forward strand.
CCTGTTGCAGCAGGACCGCCTCGTGCACCAGATCAACAAGGTTTTCTTCCCTGCGTTCAGGTTCGGGCATCCGTGCAAATTTCGAGAATTCATCCACGATGCGGCGCAGATCGTTGGTCTGCCGCACAATCACATTAGTCATCGAATCCAGGCTGCTGCTGTCTTCCTCATCCAGTTTGCGCGAGAATTTGCGCTTGATCCGTTCCGCGCTCAGCTGGATCGGTGTCAGAGGGTTCTTGATCTCATGCGCGATGCGGCGGGCCACGTCACCCCAGGCCGCCATCCGTTGGGCGCTGACCAGATCTGTGACGTCATCGAAGGCAACCACATAGCCTTCCAGTCCGCCATCTTCTCCGCGACGGATGGCCATGCGGACCAACAGGTTCTCGAGCCGTCCCTTGCGGGTCACTTTGATTTCGCCCTGAACGGCCTCTTGCCCGCTATCCTTCAGACTTTCAAACAGGGGCAGAAATTCCGGCACCGCAATGCCGATGGCCAGATGCTGCTCGCCCCCGGTCCAATCCAGCAACCGCTCGGCCGAACGGTTCACGAATGTAATGCATCCTTCCGGGTCCACTCCAACGACACCCGAAGTGACCGAACTGAGCACCGAATCGAACAGACGGCGCCGGCTTTCAATTTGCCGCGTGTTCTCCAACAGCGTATCGCGCTGTCCTTTCAACTGCCGGGTCATCTGGTTGAAATACCGGCCCAGCATCGCGATTTCGTCGTCGCTGGCCTCTTCAATCACCTGGACGCTCAGATCACCGGCACCAACCCGCTGCGCCGCGGTGGTCAACCGCCCCACGGGACGCGACAGCCGTTCGGCAAACCACATGCCAAGGGACATTGCCGCAAGGATCAGGATCAACGCAAAGCCCAGATACAACAGGCCGAACTCGAACAGCACCCTGCCCCGTTCGCTTTCCAGTTGCTGATAGAACTGTGCCGTTTCCTTGGTATCGTCCAGCAGCGTCAACAACTGCCCATCCACCTCGCGGCTGACATAGAGATAGCGATCCAGATAAGCCTTCAGAGGAACCAGCGCGCGGAACTCGTTGTTGGGCCAGTCGGCGATGATCAGCAGGCCCTTGTCGGTGGCTTCTGCAATCTGCTCGGGGGTTGGGGCTTCGTAGTTGAACAGGTAAGACCGGTCCCCGCGCGATTTGATTTCGCCACCACCGTCGATGACATAGGCTTCGCGCAGCCCCCGTTGAATCTGAGCTTGCCCCTGCGCCAGAACTTCGCGCAGTTCAGCGTCCGAGATATAGAAGTCCAGCGATCGTGCATTATCCAGATATCGCGCAAGAACAGACGCGTCTTGCGTTAACCCTCGGCGGTGTTCCAGTTCATACGCTTCTGCCGCCGTCAGCGAAGATCCCACGACCTGACGCACGCGGTCGGAAAACCAGCCCTCAAGGCCGATATTGACGGTCAATCCGGCAAAAATCGCCACGGTCACGGTTGGAACCAGCGCCAGCAGAGTAAACGCCCCGATCAGGCGCAAATGCAGGCGCGAACCCGCCGACTTGGCCCGACGTGCGGCAATCAAGCTGCCAACCTGCCCAAGCACAAGTGCAGCAACAACCAGAACGTATACGAGATCGGCCAACAGAATCAGCCGCAAAGTCGGTGCAGTGGCGCCAAGATCGAAAGGACCGATGACAAGGTAAGTGGCCAGCGCCAGAACGGGCCCCATGAGAACCAGGCCAAACGTGCCAAAATTGCGCAGTTTCCGTGATTTACGCCATCGACTGATCGATGGGATCATCCCGCTCTGTGCTCGGGTTGCCACTGTCTGCCCTCATCCTGATGTGCCGCTTGAGCGGCTTACCGCCATATATCGTGATCTTTTCCCAACAGATGCCGGGATGCCACGGTTTGTGTGGCGATATTACATCAGTTTGCGTCGACGTGTCACCTGAATATCGAGATCCGTAATCTTTTTTCGCAACGTATTTCGGTTGATTCCCAGCAAATCGGCACATTTCGCCTGATTTCCGCCAGTTGCATCCAGCGCGATTTCGATCAGTGGGGCCTCAACTTCCCGCAATATGCGTTGATACAGGCCCGGGGGCGGCAGAATGTTGCCGTGCAGGTCAAAATACCTCCGCAGATGCCGCTCGACCGAGGTCGAAAGCTTTTCGCGTTCACCGCCGCTCAGGACCGGTTCCGCCTCTGGCTGGCTGCCAAGCACCGTTTCCACTTCGGCTTTGGTGATTTCATCAGCACGGCTGGTCAGACCCAACCGGCGCACGGCATTTTCCAGTTGCCGCACGTTCCCGGGCCAGGAATAGCGCCGCACCAGTTCCACCGCCTCGGGGCTGAGCCAGCGCTTGGTGCCGTTTTCCCGCTCTTCCCGCGCCAGGAAATGCTCGGCCAGCAGCGGAATGTCATCCACCCTTTCACGCAGTGATGGAACGTGGATCGTCGCCCCGCACAAGCGATAATAAAGGTCCTGACGGATGCGCCCGTTCTCCATCCCTTCGGTCAGGTCTGATTGGCTGGTGGCCATGAAACGGGGAACGTGATCGCCCGGTGTGTCCATCATGCGGACGATGCGCGCCTGAACCTGATCTTCGATATCAGCGATTTCGTCTATCAAAAGCGTACCGCCGCGAACCCGCGCCATCACACGGGCCGGGCCTTCCAGATCGCGCAATTCGGCAGCGGTGACAGTGACAAAGGGCAAGGTTCGACGGTCGGAAAAATCGTGAATGGCTCGGGCAATCAGTGACTTGCCCGTGCCGCTTTCACCGGAAATCATGACCGAGAGATCCGTGTTCATCACCCGGGCGACCAACCGGTACAGGGCCTGCATCACCGGTGTTCGCCCGACCAGTGGCAGTTCTTCGGGGCGCTCGCTTGTGCCCACGGTCGGCTCTGGCTGGGCGCGTTGCTTCTGATCCAGCGCCCGCGCTGTCCGCTTCATCAGATCCGGCAGGTCGAAGGGTTTTGGCAGATAATCGTACGCATCCGCCTCTGTCGCCTGAATCGCCGTCATGATGGTGTTTTGTGCGGAAATCACGATCACCGGCAAACCGGGGCGGTCTTCGGCTATCTTCGGCAGCATCTCAAGACCGTTTCCATCGGGCATGACCACGTCGGAAATCACCACGTCCCCTTTCCCCTCGCCGACCCAGCGCATCAACGTGGTCAGTGATGAGGTCGCATGCACCTTGCACCCGGCACGCGTCAGGGCCTGTGTCAGAACAGTGCGGATCGTGCGATCGTCGTCCGCGACCAATACGGTGCCATCCATCAGGTGCTCTCCTTCTTGTCCTCGATTGCGTCTCGCGGCGCGCGGCGCAGCGACAGTTTGAATACCGTTCGCCCGGGCACGGATTCGGCCGAAATCCAGCCGTCATGGTCCGAGATGATCTTGCTGACCAGCGCCAGCCCCAGGCCGGTGCCGTTTTCCTTGCCGGATACGAAGGGATCAAAAATGTCGCCGCGGATGTCTTCTGGCAGGCCCGGACCATCATCGATGATCTCGATCTGCAAAGGCAGCGAATGCCCTGACCCGTCACTGCGACGCAACCGGAAGGAATGTTCGAAATAGGTCCGCAGGCGGATCGTTCCGCCCTGCGGTCCTGCCGCTTCGGACGCGTTCCTGAGCAGATTCAGGATCACCTGCAGAATCTGATCCGGGTCTCCGTAAGCCAGCGGCAGCGACGGGTCATAGTCTTCGACGATCGTCATATCAGCGCCAAATCCCAACAATGCCGACCGTCTTGCGCGATCAAGCACATCGTGGATGTTGACCGGCTTGAAGTCAGGTTTCTGAAGGTTCCCGAATTGCTCGACCTGTTCCAGCAACTTCACGATCCGGCGGCTTTCGGCAACAATAAGGTCTGTCAGTTCAAGATCTTGCGGCGGTATATTCATGCTGAGCAACTGCGCCGCACCGGTGATCCCGGCCAGCGGGTTCTTGATCTCGTGCGCCAGCATTTCCGCCATGCCGATGGCGGATTGTGCCGCGGATTTGACCGTATTCCCCCGCGTCATCCGACCTGCCAGTTCACGAGGCGAGATGATCATGATCATAGAGCCCGGATGCCCGACCAAAGGCGCAATCTGCAACGCGCATTGCAGCGGCGCTCGGCTACCCGACCCCACATCCACATCATTCACGAACAAAGGCGTGCCCTGCCAGCGGGCGCGCTCGAACGCCTCTTCCAACGGCGCGTCCACGGCGATCTGATCCCACACCGGATGGCCGATCACCGATTTGCGCGACGCGTTCAGAAACCCCTCACCCGCAGCATTCACATCGGATATCCGGTCCTGTTCATCAATAATGAACGCCGGAACCGGCAGCGAGTTCCAGATGCTGGCATCGGAATTCATGCCGCCACCTCGTCCGTATCGCTGAGCGCATCTGCCAACAGGCGCAGAACTTCCGCCGGATCACGTGACGTCAGGACCGCCCGGCGCAAGGGCGCAGGCGTTGCGGCTTCGTCCATGTACCATCCCAAGTGCTTGCGGGCGACACGCAGACCCAGATCAGCGCCATAGAAATCCAGCATCGACTGATAATGCGCGCAAACCATATCAACCAGATCATGACCGGTCGGAATCTCGGGCGCTTCGGCCCCGTACAGGTCATGGCAGATTTGCGCCAAAACCCAAGGCTTGCCCTGGGCGCCACGACCGACCATCACCCCATCCGCGCCGGATTGGCGCAACGCGGTTCGGGCGGCGTCAGAGTCCACGATGTCTCCGTTCGCGATAACCGGGATCGATACGGCCTCTTTCACCGCCCGGATCGCCTGCCAATCGGCGTGACCCTTGTAGAACTGACAGCGTGTGCGGCCATGGATCGTGACCATCTGAATACCCGCGTCCTGAGCGCGGCGTGCCACGTCGGGCGCGTTCAACAGACTATCGTCCCATCCCAGCCGGGTTTTCAGCGTCACCGGCAGATCGACCGCGCCCACCACGGCCTCGATCAGTGCCAGCGCGTGGTCCGGCGTTTTCAGTAGGGCCGAGCCGGAATAACCGTTTGTTACCTTCTTGGCGGGGCACCCCATGTTGATGTCGATCACCCGCGCGCCACGGTCGGCCACCTGACGGGCCGCCTCGGCCATCCAATGGGCCTCGCGCCCGGCCAGTTGCACGGCGGTGTTTTCCACATCCGCGGACAGTTCCGCCCGTTCCCGCACGCCGGGCTTGGCCTGTACCATCTCTTGACTGGCGACCATTTCACTGACGACCATGCCCGCACCGAAACGCACCACCAGATCGCGAAACGGGCGGTCGGTGATTCCGGCCATGGGGGCCAGCAAAACAGGCGGTGCTATTTCCTTGTCGGCAAGGTGCAGTGTCAACGTGCTTAATCCTTGGGCAGTTGTGGTTTTGATATCGGTTTCTGCGCATATGAACAACAAATCGGCATGCAGCAAGCCCGCAAAATCATCATTTGCCTAATTATTAATCACATGACCATAGGTGATTGCCTCTGCATTCACCGCCGCCTAAACAATGCCCATCACGAGGAGAGCGCGCACATATGACAACTGCCGCCATCATAGTTGCCGCCGGTCGCGGGTCGCGCGCCGGGGGTGGCGTGCCAAAGCAATGGCGCAGCCTTGCGGGCCGGCGGGTGGCCGATTGGACGATCGAGCGCTTTCGCGGACAGGTGGATCACATTGTTCTGGTGTTGTCCGACGAAGACAGCGCCGCATGGGAAGAATTCCGTGAAACCGAGCTGATCCTGGCTGCGGGCGGAACGGATCGCGCGGGATCGGTGCGCAATGGATTGGCTGCACTGGCCGACCGGAACGTACAGCGCGTTTTGATCCACGACGTTGCAAGGCCTTGCGTCACACCCCGCATCATCACCGACGTTCTGAACGCCCTGGAAACATGTCCGGCGGCGGCGCCCGGGCTGGCGGTGACCGATGCGCTGTGGGTTGGGCATGAACAGGCCGTGACCGGTACGCAGGATCGCAGCAACCTGTTCGCCGCGCAAACTCCGCAGGGGTTTCACTATGACACCATCACCGCCGCCCACGCCGCCCATCCGGGCGGCGCTGCGGATGATGTCGAGGTGGCCCGCGCCGCCGGCCTTGATGTCTGCATCATACCGGGCGATGCGGACAATCTGAAAATCACCCGACCCGAGGATTTTGCCCGGGCGGAACGCATAATGGGAACGGAAATGGATGTAAGGCTGGGCAACGGGTACGATGTGCACCGTTTTGGCGATGGGGATCATGTGATCCTTTGCGGTGTGAAAGTGCCACATGACCGCGGACTGCAAGGCCATTCGGATGCCGATGTCGGAATGCACGCGGTTACCGATGCGATCTATGGCGCACTGGCGCAGGGCGATATCGGGCAGCATTTCCCGCCTTCGGACCCGCAATGGAAAGGCGCCGCCAGCGAGATTTTCCTGCGCCACGCGGTCGAGCTGGCGGGGCAGATGGGATACCGTATCTCGAACGTCGATTGCACGCTGGTCTGCGAATATCCAAAGATTGGCCCTCATGCACCAGCCATGCGAGAAAAAATTTCTGAAATCATGGACCTGCGTGCAGATCAGGTTTCGGTCAAGGCGACAACGTCCGAGCGTCTGGGCTTCACCGGCCGCAGCGAGGGCATCGCCTCTTTGGCCACGGCATGTCTGGTGAAAGCATGAACGCGGCACAGATGATCGGGACTGTCGGTGGCGTTGGCTATTTGCGCCCTGCCCCGGGCACCTGGGGATCGCTGGTGGCCCTGCCAATGGCCTGGGTATTGCACATGCTGGGTGGTTTCCCGTTGCTGGCCCTGGCAACGGTTGCGGTTTTTGTCGGCGGCCTGTGGGCCACACGCGTGATGACCGAGGGTCAGGATGACCACGACCCATCTGAAATCGTCATCGATGAGGTCGCAGGCCAGTTCATTGCGCTTTGGGCAATTTCCTATCCGTCCTGGGCGCATGGAATCGACATTACCGCGCTCTGGCCCGGCTGGGTTGGTGGGTTCATCCTGTTTCGTCTGTTCGACATCACCAAACCCGGCCCTGTCGGCTGGGCTGATCGCCGCGGCGATCCGATGGGCGTGATGCTGGATGACGTGATTGCGGGTATATTTGCAGCCATCGGAGTGATGGTTCTGGCAGGTATCGCACACGGAGTTCTGGGGTTATGAACGTGACAGACCTGCTGGACCGCGCCAAGGCGCAGGGCGTGATGATCGCCACCGCCGAAAGCTGCACCGGAGGCATGGTCGCTGCGGCCCTGACCGATATTCCCGGCAGCTCTGCGGTCGTAGATCGGGGTTTCGTCACCTACACCAACGAGGCCAAACAGGACATGCTGGGTGTTCGGGCCGAAACGCTGAACGCGCACGGTGCGGTTTCCGAACAGGTGGCCCGTGAAATGGCAGATGGCGCGCTGCGCAACTCACTGGCTCAACTTGCCGTCTCGATCACGGGAATTGCCGGGCCGGGCGGGTCCGAATTCAAACCCGAAGGGCGCGTGTGTTTTGGTTTGGCCGTCAAGGGACAGCCGACGCATGTTGAAACCGTCGAATTCGGTGCACCCGGTCGCAATGCCGTGCGGCGCGCGGCGCGTGACCACGCCTTGACCCTGCTGTACACGGCCCTTTCCACAGACGCCTAAACTTTCAGCACATGGCCAAAAAAATCGCTTCTTTTGAAGTCAGTTGAAAAAAGGCTGCCAAAACAGGCACTTTTTTTCGCTTTGCCTCTTTTTTCTCCAACCGACGGTGGCTTGAAACAGCCCACACCGCTCACGCAGCGCCGATCCGTGCCCAGTTTCCACGGATCCGCGCACTCATTCGGAAGGGAGAATGGCCCATGAACGGAGCCGATACAGCCTGGATCATCGTAGCAACCGCGTTGGTCCTTTTCATGACATTGCCAGGCCTCGCCCTGTTCTATGGCGGGCTCGTGCGTGCCCGAAATGTCCTCAGCGTTTTCATGCATTGCTTTGCCATTGCCTGTTTGATGAGCGTCCTGTGGCTGGTCGCGGGGTATTCCATCGCGTTCGGACCCGGTGAAAGCGGGCTTTGGGGTGGTTTGGGCAAGGCCTTTCTCAACGGCGTCGATGTGGACAGCCTTGCCGGAACCCTGCCCGAGATCCTGTTCTTCGCCTTCCAGATGACCTTTGCCATCATAACCCCTGCGTTGATCGTGGGCGCTTATGTCGAACGTGTGGGCTTTGGCTTTGTCCTGACCTTTTCGGCGCTGTGGATGCTGCTTTGCTATGCGCCCGTGGTGCACTGGATCTGGGGTGGCGGGATGCTGGCTGATGGCGGCATTCTGGGCGAGATCGGTGTGCGAGACTTTGCTGGTGGCATCGTGGTGCATGAAACCGCTGGTCTGGCAGCGCTGATTGTCGCGATCATCCTCGGGCCGCGTCGCAACCGCACCACTCCGCCGCACAACCCCGGTTATGTCATGGTCGGCGCCGCAATGCTGTGGGTCGGCTGGTTCGGTTTCAACGGTGGTTCGCAACTGGCCGCCGATGGCGGAGCGGCGATGGCCCTGACCGTCACGCACCTGTCCGCGGCTACGGCATCGCTAAGCTGGGCCCTGTGGGAGCGTATCCGCTTTGGCAAGGCCTCGATGGTCGGTCTGGTCACCGGCACAATCGCGGGTCTGGCCTCGATCACGCCCGCATCGGGTTTCGTCGGTCCGGTTCAGGCCCTGATCATTGGCGCAGTGGCCGGTGTTCTGTGTCAGGAAGCTGTCAGCATCGTGCGTAACAAGCTGAATATCGACGACACGCTGGATGTCTTCGCCGTGCATGGTGTCGGCGGTATTTTCGGCACGCTCATGATCGCCCTGTTTGGCCTTGGAACCTGGACCGCTCAGTTGGGCGGGCTCGTTATCGTGGGTGCCTTTACGGCAGTTGTCACGTTTGTGTTGGTCAAACTGGTTGCACAGATCACACCACTTCGCGTAGACGCCGAGACCGAGACAAATGGCCTCGACCTCTCGGTACATGGCGAGCGGGCCTATGACATGAGCAGTTAAGCCCACCTTGGCTGCCCATAGCCCGTATGGGCAAAAGCGGACCTCTTGGGGGTCCGCTTTTCTTTTGCCCAATCCCTCTCGACTCCGGCCCAAGGGTCGGGCTATCAGCCCGCAACGTGTTTTCAGCCCCGAGGTTTGCGCCATGATCCCCAGTTCTTTTCCCGACAGCACCGAAATCGCCCGCCTGACTGCACGGATGCTGCTGGAGATCAAGGCCGTGCATTTCAACTCGCGGGAACCTTTCACGCTGGCCAGCGGGTTGCCCAGCCCGACCTATATCGACTGCCGCAAACTGATCTCGTATCCGCGCATCCGCTCGACCCTGATGGATTTCCTGACCGTCACGGTGATGCGGGATGCTGGCTTTGAGGCATTCGACAACATCGCAGGCGGGGAAACGGCGGGCATCCCCTTTGCCGCCATGGTCGCCGAGCGCATGGCTCTGCCCATGACCTACGTGCGCAAGAAACCTAAGGGCTATGGCCGCAACGCCCGAATCGAGGGGGCGATGAGCGAAGGTGAGCGTGTGTTGCTGGTTGAAGACCTGACCACTGATGGCGGCTCGAAACTGTCCTTTGTCGATGCGATCCGCGAAACCGGTGCCACCTGCGGGCACACCGCCGTCATCTTCTACTACGGCATCTTCCCCGAAACCGAGAAAACGCTGGGTGATCATGGCGTCAAGCTGCACTCGCTCTGCACATGGTGGGATGTTCTGGCCGAGGCCAAGGCACAGAAAGCCTTTGATCAGGAAACACTTGAGGGTGTCGAAGCTTTCCTGAACGACCCGCGCGGATGGCAAGAGGCCAATAAACCAGCGTAAACCTATTGTGGAAGGATTGGGGATAAACCCGAAAGAATCGGGCAGCTCGCCACGATATGTGGTGACTTTTCCGACAATTCCTACATAATAAGCGATGCATATGCAGGCATCCAAGCGGTCTGGAAAGTTATCCCTAGGCTTTACCCCAAGTTAGTCACAGGTATTTCCAGATAGCTTGCGGTGACGTTTCGCGTGTAGAACCTCGGAACGGGCAGCGGGGACAAAATGAACGAGATCAGCAGTATCGAGCAGGCAGCGGCACAGATTCAGAACGCCGAAACCATGCCGCATTCCATTGAGGCCGAACAACAGCTTCTGGGTGCGATCCTGACCAATAACGACCTGTACGATCGGGTCGCCTCGATCATCGGGGCTGAGCATTTCTACGATCCGGTCCATGCCCGTATCTACGAGGTGGCCTCGGCCCGCATTGCAAAGAACGCGCTTGCCTCGCCCGTGACGCTCAAATCATTCATGGCCGAGGATGAGGGCCTGAAAGAACTGGGCGGTCCTGCTTATCTGGTCAAACTGGCCGGCGCTTCGATCAGCGCATTCGCAGTGCACGACTATGCCCAGATGATCTATGACCTCGCCATCCGGCGCGAGCTGATCCGGCTGGGCCGCGACATCTCGGACAAGGCGGCGCGGGTCGATGTCTCGAGCGAGCCGAAAGAACAGATCGTCGAGGCCGAGCAGCAGCTGTATCAGTTGTCCGAGCAGGGCCAGACCGAGCAAGGCTTCCAATCCTTCCTCAAGGCGGTTACCGAAGCCGTCAACGTCACCAACGAGGCCTACCAGCGCGGCGGCGGAATGGCAGGAATTTCCACCGGCCTGGCCGATCTGGACAAGCAATTGGGTGGGTTGCACCCGTCCGACCTGATTATTCTGGCCGGGCGTCCATCCATGGGTAAAACCTCGCTGGCGACCAACATCGCCTTCAACGTTGCCAAGGCCTACAAGCGCGGCACAAAGCCCGACGGCAGCGAAGGCGCGATTGATGGCGGCGTTGTTGGCTTCTTCTCACTCGAGATGAGCGCGGAACAGCTTGCGGGCCGGGTTCTGGCGGAAGCCTCGGAGATCTCCAGCCACAAAATCCGTCAGGGCGACATGACCGAGGCCGAGTTCCGTCGATTTGTGGATGCGGCCAAAGAGTTGGAAGCCTGCCCACTGTTTATTGACGACACCCCTGCCTTGCCGATCTCGCAACTTGCCGCCCGGGCACGTCGGTTGAAACGAACGCACGGGCTGGACTTGCTGGTCATCGACTATCTACAGCTCTGCCGCGGCATGGCCGACAACCGGGTGAACGAAATCGCTGAGATTTCGATGGGCATGAAAGCCATCGCCAAGGAACTGAACATCCCGGTCATTGCGCTTTCACAGCTGTCGCGGCAGGTGGAAAACCGCGACGATAAGCGCCCGCAGCTGTCCGACCTGCGCGAATCCGGCTCGATTGAGCAGGACGCCGACGTTGTGATGTTTGTGTTCCGCGAGGAATACTACAAAGAGCGCGAAAAGCCCGGCGATCACGAGTTGGAAAAGATGGAAGAGTGGAAGCAGGCGATGGAACGTCTGCACGGCAAGGCCGAAGTCATTGTCGGCAAACAGCGTCACGGACCCATCGGTACGGTCGAGTTGTCGTTCGAAGCCCAATTCACCCGCTTTGGCAATCTGGTCAAACCCTGGCAACAGGGTGGTGAAATCGAGGGTTATTGATCGCGGACAGAACACCTGCCCCAGATATGAAACGCCAAGCCCTTTGGTGTTTTTCCTGCCCGGTGTTAACGTGACGGTGACGTTCAACCCAACGCGCCAAACCCGCCCGGAGACCCACTGATTTGCCCGCGATCATATCGGAAATAAGATATCGCAACGGCCCGAACTTTGCTCCGGACGGAGATTTCATTGAAATCCGGGTTCCGACCGGAACCGACGTCACCGGCTTGCAGGTCGATGTTTACAACCCCAATGGCTCGGTGCGCAGTTCGACGGATGTCGACAACGGAACGATGACCACCGTGGGCGGGTTCGACTATTACGTGATTTCGGCGCGCATCAACCGGTTTGGGGCGGTCTCACTTTCGGACAATGGTTCGGTTCTCAGCTTTGTATCCTTCGACTCGCAGGTAACTGCGACACAGGGGCCGGCCAGTGGCCAAACCTCGACCCAGATCGGCAGCAACGGCACGGACGATACCGCGTCTCTGTCATCGAAGGACGGGGTCAACTTTGTTGAGGATCCCAATCCCAGCCCCGGCGCCCCCTGTTTTGTTTCGGACACCCTGATCCTGACGGACCGTGGCGAAATCAGCGTTCAGGATATCCGCCCCGGTGACAAAGTGATGACGACCGAAGGCAGCGCGGCCACCGTTCGGCTTGTTCTGTCCCGGTCATTGCGCCAGGCCGATCTGTTGAAATCACCCGAACTGCGCCCAGTCCGCATTACGGCCGGCGCCCTGGGTCACGGCCTGCCCCGCCGAGACCTGACGGTTTCGCGACAGCACCGAATGCTGGTCCGATCGGACATCGCGCAGCGCATGTTCGACACAAGAGACGTTTTGGTCTCGGCCATCCGGCTGACAGACCTGCCGGGCGTTTACGTGGATTACGATGCGACGCAGGTGGTTTATCATCACGTTGTCTGTGACCGTCACGTGGTTCTTTTTGCCGAAGGCGCGCCAAGTGAAAGCCTGTTCACCGGCCCCGAAGCCCTCAAATCCCTTCCGCCCGAAGCGTTGCACGAGCTGTTGCAGATTTTTCCCGATCTCGACTGCAATATGGATATGGACCCTGCCTTCTATATCCCCAGCGGCAGGCGACAGAAAAAGCTGGTGGCCCGACATGTCCGAAACAGCAAGGCGATCATAGATGAGGCTCTGTTCTAGGCTGTGGAACCAAGGCCATCGACCAAAGCGAAAAAACCGATCCCGCCTACCACAGCAATGGATTGTTCAGCGCGGAAACGCATCGCGACGGGCCTTTCAGCGGTTTCAGGTCAAAACCGTCCAGCGCCTGTCCCAACCAGCCGTGCGGATGGCTGAGTTTCAGCGGTGGCTGGGCAGTATCCTCGGTGATCTGCACAAAACCCGTTTTGCAATAATAGGCCGGGTCGCCATAGGTCAGTGCCACATCCACACCTGCAGCCCGCAAGCGATCCAGACCATAGGAAATTAGCGCCTGTCCAATACCTGTTTTTTGCCTGCCCGTTTGCACGGCCATCGGCGAGAGTATGAACACATTGCGCGTATCCTGCGAAAACGTCATCCGGGAAAAGATGGCACAGCCAAGCAGCTCGTGATCGTGTTGAGCCGTGCACACCAGGATATCTTCAGGCGGCGTGCTGTTGAGCAATTCACGTGCGAATGCACCTATTGCCGCCCCTTCCTCTGGCCCTTCCGATGCGAAAAAAACGTCTGCAAAAAGACGGATGATCTCTGACGGGTCCCGGGTCAAACCGGTAGAAAAATCCATGGCTCCCTCATGAGTTGACGCTGCGCCCGGTCTTTGCCGGAACCGAACGATCCGGTTCCCAGGATCGCTTTAACGTTGATGTGAAGACAATCCCCAAAACCTGCAACCATGGCGGAATGCTGCCATTTCTTCTGGTTTTATGGTGTTTTCCGTAACAACAGACCAAACACCAACATAAACCGACAGGTAAATGCGCCATTCCCTCTTGACCTTGGACGGCGCAATGTCATGAACAGTGCCATGAGTACTGCACGTTTGACGATCAATCTTCAGGCGCTCGCCAGGAATTGGCGGGCGCTCGACGCGAAAACCGGGGTCGAAACCGGCGCCGTGGTCAAGGCCGATGCCTATGGGCTGGGTGCCGGGCCCGTCAGCGATACGCTGGCCGAGGAAGGCGTTCGCAAGTTTTTTGTGGCGGCCGCAGAAGAAGGCGCCGCTGTCCGCAATGCGGTCGGCCCCGGCCCGATGATCTTTGTCTTTTCCGGCCATATGGAGGGCGACACAGACCTTCTGCGCGCCAACGACCTGACGCCGCTGATCAACTCGGGCGAGCAGTATCAGCGCCATATGGAGGCCCTGCCCGACCATCCCTTTGGCATTCAGCTGGACAGTGGCATGAACCGGCTGGGGCTGGAACCCGCCGACTGGGCCGAACTGCGCCAAAGGGCCGAGGCCCTGAACCCAGCCGTTGTCATGTCTCATCTGGCCTGCTCGGACGAGCCGGACCATCCGATGAACCGGCAGCAGCTGAAAACCTTCCGCGAGATGACCGACGGTATCGCCGCGCCGCGTTCTCTGGCTGCGACCGGCGGTTTGCTTTTGGGGCCCGAGTTCCATTTCGATTTCTGCCGCCCGGGCATCGGCCTGTATGGCGGCCTGCCCTTTGCGGATGCCAAACCCGTTGTCACCGTCGACCTGCCTGTCATTCAGGTGCGCAGATTGGCCGTGGGCGAAACCGTTGGTTACGGCAACAGTTGGGTAGCGCGCCGGCCGTCCCGTATCGCCACCGTCGCGGCCGGGTATGCGGACGGCCTGCATCGCGCCATCGGGGGCGGCATCGACGCCTTCGCTGGCAATCAGCCCTGCCCGGTTGTTGGCCGTATCTCGATGGACCTGATCACGGTGGATGTCACCGACCTGCCCAAAGACCCGGAACGCCTGCGTATCTTGAATGGCCATCAGACCGTCGATGATCTGGCCGAAGCTGCCGGGACAATTGGCTATGAAATCCTCACATCAATGGGCAATCGCTATTCGCGGGGCTATGTGGAATGAACCCGCTCACCGCGCTCGGAGGTCTGGGCCGCACAGTTCTTAGCCTGCTTGCGGCCTTTGGCCGGGTGGCACTGTTCGCGCTTGATGCGATTTCGCACATTCTGCGCCCCCCCTTCTATCCGCGCGAATTTGGCATGGCCCTGCTGAACATCGGCTGGCTGTCTCTGCCGGTCGTCGGCCTGACCGCGATTTTCACCGGCGGTGCGCTGGCGTTGCAGATCTACGCCGGCGGCGCGCGTTTCAACGCCGAAGCCGTGGTGCCCCAGATCGTCGCCATCGGCATGGTGCGAGAGCTCGGCCCGGTTCTGGTCGGCCTGATGATTGCCGCCCGCGTGACATCCTCGATCGCGGCCGAGATCGCCACGATGAAAGTGACCGAACAGATCGACGCGCTGGTCACGCTGTCCACGCATCCGATGAAATACCTCACCGCCCCGCGGGTTCTGGCCGCCCTGATCACAGTGCCGGCTTTGGTGGCAGTGGGTGACATCATCGGAATTGCCGGGGGCTACACCGTGGCCACGCAAAACCTGGGCTTCAACCCGGCCGCCTATCTGAAAAACACGGTGGATTTCCTTGAAACACGCGACATCGTCTCGTCGCTGGTCAAAGGCGCGGCTTTTGGCCTGATCGCGGCGATCATGGGCTGTTACTACGGCATGAATTCCGGCCGTGGCGCACAAGGCGTGGGCCGCGCCACCAAAGGCTCGGTCGAGGCCGCGGCGGTGTTGATCCTGGCCGCAAACTTCGTTCTCACAGGGGTATTCTTCTCGCTATGATCCGGATGGAGAACGTACATAAGGCCTTTGGCGACAACCACGTGCTGCAAGGCATGAACCTTGAGATCCCCAAGGGCACCTCGATGGTCATCATCGGCGGCTCGGGCACCGGAAAATCGGTCGCGTTGAAATGCATTCTGGGCCTGATCAAGCCCGACAGCGGCATGATCTATGTGGACGGCAAAGACGCCAGCAAGGGCGACCGAGATGCCTTTCTGGCCCGGTTCGGAATGCTGTTTCAGGGCGCGGCGCTGTTTGATTCACTGACCGTCTGGCAGAACGTCGCCTTCCGCCTGCTGCGTGGTTCTCTGAAACGTCCCACTGAGGAAGCCCGCGAAATCGCCATCGAAAAACTGCGCCGCGTGGGCCTGAAATCCGACGTGGCCGACCGCTTTCCGGCCGAGTTGTCAGGCGGGATGCAAAAACGTGTGGGCCTTGCCCGCGCCATCGCCGCCGAGCCCGAGATCATCTTTTTCGACGAACCCACCACCGGCCTCGACCCGATCATGTCCGGAGTCATCAACGATCTGATCCGCGAAATCGTGACCGAGATGGGTGCCACCGCGATGACCATCACCCACGACATGAGTTCCGTCCGCGCGATTGCCGACAACGTCGCCATGTTGCACGGCGGCGTCATCCAGTGGACCGGCCCGGTCAGCCAGATGGATGCGTCGGGTGATCCCTACGTGGAGCAGTTCATCAGCGGGAGCGCAGAAGGGCCGATTGAGGCGGTGCGTTAATCTTCGCTCTTTGCCAGCCACTTTGCCGAGCGTTCGATAACGTCCTGAGGAATAGCTTCGGCGCGTCTTGTCTGCAGGTTGAGCAAGACGCATTTAAAAACGGTCGAAAAGGTCGTTTCACCGTCCATCACTCGAACTAACTTGTGGCTGAAAGTCATGGACTTCGTTCCTACTTTCAGGATTTCGCTTTCCATTTGGATCGCCTCGCCGGCACTCAATTCCGCAAGGAAATTGCTTTCTGCATGGACCACCGCAAAGGATAGCTTTCTTCCCGACCGCATGTCTTCGGACGTCAGCCCCAACTCTGCCTGCAACGCAAAAACGGAATCCGAACATGCCGCAAAATACTTGGACACGTTCATATGCCCCAGAAAATCACAGTCCGATGGATCGACAATTGACTTGAAGGCCACAAAACCCGACATCGTTCCCCCCCCGTCTAAAAATAACTCAGTGGCGAGTGCTGGTATAAGGTAACCATATCAAATCATCGCCGCAAATTTCGAAATCTTACCTAGACGCCCAGTCATGCCCCTCCGCCTCGCCACCCTTTCCCTCCTGATCCTCTACCCCATCGCATGGTTCGCCCCGCTGATGCGTGCGGGGTTCCTGCCGATTTTCGGCCTCAGCGAAATCAGCGTCATCACCGGGCTGCAATCCCTGTGGAAATCCGACGTCTTCCTTGCACTGATCGTCACCATCTTCGCCCTCTTCGCGCCGTACATCAAAACCATCGGCACCGCGCTGATCCAATGGAATCTTCTGGATGCCCGCGTCCAACCCGCGCTCAATATCCTTGGCAAACTGGCCATGGCCGACATCTTCCTGATCGCGCTTTACATCACATTGGCCAAGGGCATCTCATACGCCACCGTTGAGACCGCATGGGGTCTCTACCTGTTCACGGCCTGCATTTTGGCGTCGATCGTGCTTGGCCATATTACAGAGATGACATCCACTTCACGAAAAGCTCAGACCTAATTGATTGAAAACACAAATCTAAGTATCATCTTTATATTTCGAGCAGCAGTGTTTTGTAGTTTTCGGGTCCGCAGCGGATCGTACGCAATCGTTTGATTACCTTCCGCTTTGGCCCGGTGTGTACCGGTTTGAGAAGGAGTTCGACGATCATGGCCGCCCTCCACAGTATTACATTGCAATTTCAGAATGCCTTTTTAAGACTGACTTTTTTCCTGATCTGTTTGGCGGCCTTGTCAGCCGTTTCAGCCACACTGTTATCCGCTTTTGGCGTATTGCCCTGGCTCTCGATGCAGGCCGGATTTGGCGAGGCACCGGCAAAGGATGCCGGCATGTTAATCCAGATTGGCCTGACAGCGCTGATTCTCATGCTGGCGTTTTACCTGCCGGCAAATGCCCGAATGATGGCGCTGGAAAACAACCACCGCAAATTTGCGCTCAATATGCATGACATCGCGGACGCGTATCAAATGGCCCATGCCGCCGATCGCGGCGGGCTGTTCGTGATGTCGTCCGAGTTTGACGCCGTCAAGGAACGTATGGGGTTTCTGCGCCAGCACCCCGACCTGCAATCGCTCGAGCCCGAGATCCTGGAACTGGCCGCGCAGATGAGCCAGATCAGTCAGGAACTGGCCCGGACCTATGGCGATGCGCAGGTCGAACGCGCACGGATGTTCCTGCAACAGCGACAGGAAGAGATCGAACTGTTTCAACAGCGTCTGGAAGAGGCGCAGGTCATCCAGAACGAATTGCGCCAGTGGACGCGCGATGTGGAAATGGAAGAGACGATCGCCAGGTCGCAACTTACCCGCCTGCGGGATGAGTTGTTCGAGCTTCTGCCCGAATTGTCGACCCAACTGCACACACCGCGCAACAACGGCTCCTCAAAGGCGTCCAGCGTGGTTGCAATGTCGCCCCTTCGACCGGCGGAATAGGCGCGCCAGCGCCCGCTTCGGGCGATGGCCCAACCGGACCTGAGGCCGCAGCGCGCCATCGGCGGTGAGGAAAGCCCGCAAGGGCTTGAAGAACCGCCCAAGCTCGGGCACCAAGTGCGTCATGGCAAAGACGACATCCTTCTCCTGCTCGGCCTGCGGTGCGACGCATACACGATGGTCCGGACGCTGCGACGGTTGCGGCGAATGGAACACCATTGTTCAGGACGCGCCCATATCGACTGGCCCGGCCAGAAAATCCCTCGGCGGCAAACGCGGCCAGTCCATCGCACTCACGGATTTGTCCACCGAGGAAACACCGCCGCCCCGCACCCTCTGCGGGGTCGAGGAGCTGGACCGCGTCTTGGGCGGCGGGCTGGTCCCGGCCTCCGCCCTTTTGGTGGGCGGAGACCCCGGCATCGGGAAATCCACCCTGCTGCTGCAAGCCGCAGCGCGTTTCGCGCGTGCGGGCGTGAAGACCATCTATGTCTCGGGCGAAGAAGCCAGCGCACAGGTTCGTATGCGCGCCCGCCGTCTTGGGCTTGAGGACGCCCCCGTTCAACTTGCTGCCGAAACCAACCTGCGCGACATCCTCACGACGCTGGAGGCCGAAAAACCGGGCCTGGCCATCATCGATTCGATTCAGACGATGTGGGCGGACAATGTCGACAGCGCACCCGGTTCCGTGTCACAAGTCCGGGCTGCGGCCCATGAACTGACCACGTTTGCGAAACGGCACGGTGTTTCGATCATCATGGTTGGCCACGTCACCAAGGAAGGCCAGATCGCGGGCCCTCGTGTGGTCGAGCACATGGTTGACACCGTCCTGTATTTCGAGGGCGAGCGCGGCCACCAGTTCCGCATCCTGCGCGCGGTCAAGAACCGCTTTGGGCCAGCGGACGAAATCGGCGTATTCGAGATGACCGGCAAGGGTCTGGCGCAAGTGACCAACCCCTCGGCCCTGTTCCTGTCCGAACGTGGCAGGCCAAGCCCCGGCTCTGCTGTTTTTGCGGGCATTGAAGGCACCCGTCCCGTGCTGGTCGAATTGCAGGCTCTGGTCGCACCCTCGCCCCACTCACAGCCCCGCCGCACCGTTGTTGGGTGGGACAGCGGGCGGTTGGCAATGATCCTTGCGGTGCTCGAGGCCCGCTGCGGCATTCCTTTTGCCGGGCTCGACGTCTATCTCAACGTTGCCGGAGGTCTGAAAGTCAGCGAACCCGCCGCCGATCTGGCTGTGGCTGCCGCCCTTCTCAGTGCCCGAGAAGACACAGCATTGCCCGCCGACACGGTCGTATTCGGAGAAATCTCGCTGTCCGGGGCACTTAGACCGGCCCCACAGACCGAAAACAGGTTGAAAGAAGCGCAAAAACTTGGTTTCACGGCGGCAATTGCTCCGGCTGGTGGCAAAACCGGCACTGTGGCAGGTCTGACACTCACCCGACCCTCTGATTTGGTGGGGTTTGTTGGCGAAACCTTCGGAGCAGGTTAAAGTCGCGCCCCGAGGGGCAGAAAAAGAACAGGCGAGGGCCATGGAAGGTTTTACAATAATTGACGGGGTCGTCGCCCTGATCATCGTGCTGTCGGGCTTGCTGGCCTACTCACGTGGCTTCATGCGCGAGGTTCTGGCCATTGCGGGCTGGGTCGCGGCGGCCGTTCTGGCATTCATCTTTGCCCCACAGGCTGTACCGCTGGTCAAAGAAATCCCGGTGGTCGGAGATTTCCTGCGCGACAGCTGTGAACTTTCGGTGATCACCGGCTTTGCAGCCGTCTTTGCCTTGGCTTTGATTGTGGTCAGCATCTTCACACCGCTGTTTTCATCGCTGGTGCAGCGCTCGGCTTTGGGCGGCCTGGATCAGGCGCTGGGGCTGTTCTTCGGCATCGCGCGCGGTATTCTGCTGGTTGCAATCGCCTTCTTTGTCTATGACACGGTCATGACCGGCCAGTCCTATACAATCGTGGACGAAAGCCGCTCGGCCAAAGTGTTCGAGCAGTTCAGCAGCCAGATTGAAGAGCAAAACCCCGAAGCCGCTCTGGGTTGGGTGACTGCACAATACGAGGAACTGGTTGCCAGCTGCACGGCAGGAAACGAACAACCCGAAACCACGGCACCAGCTGACGGGTAAACTCAAGGTGCATTGCATGATGAAAGCCCGGCACTATCCGGGCTTTTTCTATTCAAACGTACCCTTCCCCGCCACAAACCGTACAGCGGATCGTTTTCAGCCCGAAACACCCGTCGCACCGGCTGGAGATCGGTTTGCCAAGAATATCCCGGCTTTTGACAACTTCGCCCGCCCCGTTGCAGATCTGACAGGGCGCCCGGCCCATTCCCCGGCACCTGTGGCACCGTTGTTTGATCCGCTCCTGCTTCTTTTGAGGTTTATGTTGCCACATTCCGGCCCTTTGCGTGCTTCACCCATCCTGATTTGCACATATCAATTGGCATGACAGCACATATGATTGCACATGTCATCTCCTTCCTGAACTTGCCCCGATCCGCGAAATCCCGACCTGCGGCAATAGGTGAGTGTGATCCTTTGATGACAGCCACGCCATTAGGCATTATGTGGAGGCCAACCCGCCACGGAATCGGAGCCACCGATCTTGTTCTTTCTGTTCGAATGCGCGCTGGTCGTTGTGATGGTCGCCCTATTAGCGTCGTTGTCACCTGCCACCAAACCGACCGCACGCGCCTTGCAGAGGATCCGAAGCCGAACGGCGGTCAACCCTCTGGTCAAATCGTCATAGAAGTTGGAGCCCCGTAAATGTGTGGGATTTTGGGAATCGCAAGCCGGACACATGATGTGTTTGCCGAAATCTATGACGGGCTGCTGATGTTGCAGCACCGGGGTCAGGATGCCTCAGGGATCGTGACCTACAACGGCGAGTTCTTCCGCGAAAAGAAGGCCAACGGTCTGGTCAAGGATGTGTTCAACGCCCAGGATGCAGAAACCCTGTTGGGTCGTGTGGGCATGGGGCATGTGCGCTATCCGACGGCGGGGTCCCTCAGCGCGGCCGAAGCGCAACCCTTTTTCGTGAACGCCCCTTACGGCATCTATCTGGTTCACAACGGCAACATCACCAACACCGCTGAGCAGCGCGAAAAGGTTACCGGCAAATACAGCCGGCACCTGCGCACCACGTCAGACTCTGAAATCCTTCTGAACGTCTTGGCCGACAAAGTGGCGGACGCGATCAAGGTGAATGGCAACGGCGAACCCATCCGCAATCTGTTTGCCGGTGTGAAGATGACGATGGAACGCGTTCAGGGCGCCTATTCCGTGATCTGTCTGGTCGCGGGTGTCGGTATGCTGGCCTTCCGCGATCCGTTTGGCATTCGCCCACTTTCGGTCGCCAAACGCGAAGTGGACGGAGACGGTGATGATTATGCCTTTGCCTCGGAAGACGTGGCCTTTGGCATCAACGGCTTTGAAAAGCTGCGTGATCTTCGCCCGGGTGAGGCGATCCTGATCGATCTGGACGGCAACATGCACGAGTATCAGGCGGTCGAAGGCAAGCTGACGCCCTGCATATTCGAGTACGTCTACCTGGCGCGCCCGGATTCTTTGCTGGACGGTGTTTCGGTTTACAAAACGCAGATGCGCATGGGCCAGACGCTGGCGAAACAAATTCAAGACTCGGGGTTGGAAATCGATCGGATCATACCGGTGCCCGACAGCGCCCGCCCCGTGGCTCTGGAAGCCGCAAAGATCACCGGCATCCCCTATCGCGAAGGGCTGGTGAAAAACCGCTATGTCGGGCGTACGTTCATCATGCCGGGTCAGGCGGAACGGCAGAAATCCGTCCGCCGCAAGCTGAATGCCGTGCCGCTGGAATTCGACGGCCACAGTGTTCTGCTGATCGACGATTCCATCGTACGGGGCAACACCATCAAGAAGATCGTTCAGATGTGCCGCGATGCCGGGGCCAAGAAGGTCTATGTCGCCAGCGCATCGCCGCCGGTGAAATACCCCAATGTCTATGGTATAGACATGCCCACCAAGGCCGAGCTGATCGCGAACGGCAAGGAAATCGAAGAGATCCGCGAAGAACTGGGGGCCGACGCCCTGTTCTATCAGCACCTGGAAGATCTGATCTGGGCCGCCAAGGAAGGTAATCCCGAGATCGAAGCCTTCGACTGTTCCTGTTTTGACGGCAAATACATCACGGGCAGCGTCAGCGAAGGTTATCTGGACAATCTGGAGAACAGCAGCCGTGTCAGCCAGAAGCGCGCCGACATGCAGGTTCCGGGCGGGTCCTGGAATGCGGCGAAACTGGCCTCGGGCTGAGCGGACGAAACGGGACTGACACAATCGGTTTTCCGTTCTAAAAAGCGAATCAAAACGGCGGATCATCCCGGCCGTTCGATAGCTTTCGACCGGCCTGATTGCTGTCATGTGATGTGAATGAGTGGAAATCTGCCACAACCAGTCGGCGAATTCCACGCAATCACAAGGGCTTTTTTCAAGGGCGCCAAATCGCGATGACACCTGTCCGTGCAGCGCTTTTGTTCGCTTGAACGTTTTGCTATCTGGCCGCGACCACTCACTCAAAAAGGGGTCCGGGTCACGCCCCGGACCGCGGATCATGTCAAACGCCAAAGTCCAAAGCGCGGCCACACAGCGGGGCGCGCTGAAGAAGAATTCCGTCTCGGTTCTGGGCGTATTCGGGCCGAAAGCGGATATGCGCGCCCTGATGCGCCTGTCATCAGGCCGCGTGAAAGAAGTAAAACCCGGAAGC